>CAMDLG010000024.1 GCA_945901565.1 Bifidobacterium breve
TGCGGTCGCTGCGTGCGCGCCTGCGACGAAGTTCAGGGCGCCTTCGCGCTGACCGTCACAGGCCGTGGCTTCTCATCAAACGTCGCCGCCGGCGTTGACAGCGGCTTCGCCGAATCGTCCTGCGTCTCCTGCGGCGCCTGCGCTGACACGTGCCCAACCGACGCGATAGTAGAATTAAGGCTTCTGGAAGTGGCAATCGAGCAGAATGGTTCAGGGGAATAAAGAGATGAGCAAGACAACCGAATCCACTGTCAGCACAACCTGCGGCTACTGCGGCGTCGGCTGCCGGCTCGAAGTCCATCCCGAGAACGGCGTGATCGCGTCGATCAGCCCCGCGATGGACGGCCCCGCCAACAAGGGCCACACCTGCCTCAAAGGCCGCTTCGCGCACCAGTTCACGCGCTCCGATGAGCGCCTAACAACGCCCCTGATTCGCGACGGCGAAGGCTTCCGCGAAGCAACTTGGGATGAAGCCTTCGAGCGGATCGTCTCCGAGTTCACACGGATCAAGAGCGAGCACGGCCCTGACGCAATCGCCGGCCTCGCCTCCTCACGCGCCACGAACGAGGATTGCTGGGCGATGCAGCGCTTGATGCGCGCCGCCGTCGGCACCAACAACATCGACAACTGCTCGCGCGTATGCCACTCGCCAACATCGTTTGCGCTGCGCCGCTGCTTCGGCTACTCCGGTGCGACCGGCACGTTCAATGACATTGAGGCCGCCGACGCCGCAATCCTGATCGGCGCCAACGCGACCGACGGTCACCCGGTCGTCGGCGCGCGGATCAAGCAGGCCGCGATCAATGGGATGAAGCTCGTGACCGTTGACCCGCGCCGGATTGAGCTGGCCGATTACGCCGAGCTGCACTGCTCGATGCGCCCCGGCACCAACGCCGCAGTGATTCTCGGCCTCGCCAACGTCGTGATGACCGAAGGCCTAACCGACGAGAAGTTCATCGCTGAACGGACCGAAGGCTATGAGGAGTTCGCGGCGCTGCTGGCCGAGTACCCGCCTGAGGAAGTAGAGCGGATCACCGGCATCCCCGCCGATGACATTCGCACCACCGCGCGGATCTACGCGACGGCTGAGAACGCCTGCCTGATCTGGGGCCTCGGCGTAACAGAGCAGCGCTACGGCTCCGAAGTAGTGCAGCTGATGTGCGGCCTGGCAATGATGACCGGCAAGGTCGGCCGGCCCGGCTCGGCTCTGCTGCCGCTGCGCGGACAGAACAACGTTCAAGGCTCATCCGACATGGGCGCGCTACCCGACACCTACTCCGGCTACCGCCCGGTAAGCGACGAGACCGTTGCGGCGATGTTTGAAGAGCGCTGGGGTGTGAGCCTTTCGCGTGAGAAGGGGCTGACGATCCCGAAGATGTTCGACGCCGCAGTCGCCGGCGATCTCAAGTCAATGTTCATCTTCGGCGAGGACGTCGCCCAGACTGACCCCAACACCACGCACGTGATTCACGCGCTCGAATCACTTGAGTTCCTCGTCTGTCAGGACATCTTCATGACCGAGACGACGAAGTACGCCGACGTGATTCTGCCTGCCTCAGCCTTCCTTGAGAAGGAAGGCACCTTCATCAACGCCGAGCGGCGTATTCAGCTGGTAGCTGCCGCGATTGATCCTCCTGGGCGCGCGCGCACCGACTTCGACATCCTCACCTCGCTCTCAGCAGCGCTCGGCCACGAGATGAATCTCGCCTCGCCGGAAGATGCGATGGAGGAGATCGCCGCGCTGACGCCGGAGTTCACCGGCGTCACCTACGAGCGGCTCGGCCGCCAAGGCCTTTGCTGGCCAGTAGAGCCAGACGGCAGCGACGCACCGATTCTTTACGAAGAGAAGTTCCATCATCCGAACGGTCTTGCCACCTTCAACGCGCTGCCTTACCGCGAGCCAGGTGAAGTTGCCGATGAGGAGTTCCCACTGATCCTGATCACCGGTCGCCGCCTGCAGCACTACAACGCCGGCACAATGACGCGCCGCACGAAGAACCTTGAGCTGATGGAGAGCGACTGGCTCGAGGTTCATCCCGAGGACGCCGCCCGACTTGGCATCAATGAGCTCGACCTTGTGTCGGTGCGAAGCCACCATGGGCGGATTGAGATTCCGGCGCGGATCACCGACCGGATTGAGAAGGGCAACGTCTTTACGGCCTTCCACTTCCCTGAGCTGCGCACCAACCTGCTGGTCGGTGACTCGGTCGAGGTCAATACGGGCTGCCCTGAGTACAAGGTCGTTGCAGTTGATGTGCGCGCAATGAGCGAAGCACCTTCCCAGACGCCGGCGCTCGTAGCGGCGGACTGACCGAAGGAGCTGGCCGGTGGCCGACGCTGACGCTGGGCGGATGGTCACCAGCGTCGTGCGCGAAGGGGAGCGCGACGAGATCGCAGTCGAAGAGCCGCTAGAGATTCGCGTTGACGGTGAAGCGCTCTCGGTGACGATGCGGACGCCCGGCAACGATGAGGAGCTGGCGCTCGGCTTTCTTTACGGCGAAGCGTTGATCGACTCACCGCACGAGGCCGGCCCGACGACCGATTTTGCCGCCAACATTGTCGACGTGAAGGGTCCGCTGCTGCGTGATCCTGGCCAGCGGAATTTCTACACCACGTCATCGTGCGGCGTCTGCGGAAAGGGAGCGATCGAAGAGGTGGCAGTCGACGCGCCGCCGGCCACTCCCGGCCCGACCGTCACGCGCGCGCTTCTCGCTGGCCTTCCAGATCAACTGCGGCAGCCAGGCTTTGAGCGCACCGGCGGGATGCACGCCACCGGCCTGTTCAGCGCCGACGGCGAGCTGATCTGTGTGCGCGAAGACGTAGGCCGTCACAACGCGATGGACAAAGTTGTTGGCCACTCGCTAACCAGCGGCGGCCTACCGCTCGCGGGGAAGATCCTCTGCGTCAGCGGGCGTATCTCGTTCGAGCTGGTGCAGAAAGCATCCGTCGCCGGTGCGCCGATCCTCGTTGGCGTTGGCGCGCCTACCTCGCTGGCCGTTGAGCTGGCGACCGAGCAGGGGATGACGCTGGCGGCATTTGCGCGCGGCGACCGCGTTGTCGTTTACGCCGACGCTGGCCGCGTCAGCGACTGACGGCTGCGGCCTAGCGCCGCTCGGCGAAGAAGTCGGTCAGTAGCGCCGCGCACTCGGCCTCAAGGACGCCGCCGACTACCTGCGGACTGTGGTTTAGCTGTGGTTCGCTGAGAATGTCGAGCACGCTGCCGGCAGCGCCTGCCTTTGGATCCCAGGCGCCGAAGACAACTCGCGGCACACGCGCCAGCACAATCGCCCCGGCGCACATCGCGCAGGGCTCAAGCGTGATGTAGATCGTCGAGTCAAGCACGCGCCACGAGCCGAGCGCTGCGGCTGCGGCGCGCAGCGCGACGATCTCAGCGTGGGCTGTTGGGTCGCCGTGGCGCTCGCGCTCATTGTGTGCGCGGCCAATTACGCGTCCGTCATGGACTACCAGGGCCGCGATCGGCACGTCGCCGTGGGCCGGCGCAAGCGCAGCTTCTTCGATCGCTTCCGCGATCCATCGCTGGTCATCTACCTGGCGTGCCGTTTCCATCTGGCTGCCATCATGCCTTATTGCCGCAAAACAGCGTTACTTTCGACGCTGCGCGGTGTTCGTATAGGTGAGCAACAGCAATTTGTCGCGAATGATTTCGATTAAATCTCCACGAGCAGTCCTCCTAGCGTCAATGCTGATTGCCGCGATCTTCGTCGTGCCTTCGGCGGCTGGTGCCGCTCAGATCGTCCCCGGCGAGGTCGTCGTCCAGTACGAGGATCCGGCGACCGGCAAGGCGCCATCGCTGGCTGAAGCTGTCCCGGTTGTGCTCCAGGTTGACAACGTCCAGCGCGCTCTGGAGCAGCTGCGCGCAAAATCAAACGTCGCTTACGCCGTACCGAACTTGATCGCCCATGCCGCCGATAGCGCCAGCTATATGCCGAATGATCCGGAGCTGCGCACCCTGCAATGGAACTTTGTCGGCCCTTATGGCGTGCGCGCGCCGCAGGCCTGGGCTAACGCAATTGCCGCGGGCAGGGCTGGCGGCCGCGGCACGATCATCGCCGTGATCGATTCCGGCGTTGCCTACTCAAACCGCTCGCCGTTTCACAGGGCCCCAGACTTCAAAGCTGGCCAATTCAAACGCGGCTGGGATTACGTCGATGGCGATCCCTACCCGAACGATGAGAATGGTCACGGCACCCACGTGGCCGGAACGATCGCCCAGGCAACGAACAACGGCAAGTACTTCGCTGGGCTGGCATACGGTGCCAAGATAATGCCGATCAGAGCACTCGATCGTGCTGGCTACGGCGACTCCAACGCGATCTCCAAAGCGGTTCGCTACGCGGTTGATCACGGCGCAGACCTGATCAACTTGAGCCTTGAATTCGATTCAGGTACCAGAGCGAGACATATTCCTGAGCTAGTCGCAGCATTCAAGTACGCCAGGCTACGAGGCGTACTAGTCGTCGCTGCATCGGGCAATGAGGGCGCCGCACAGGTCAGTCTCCCGGCCCGCGCTACAGGCGTGATGGCAGTTGGCTCAACAACCCAGCACGGCTGTGTTTCAGAGTTCTCGAACGGCGGCAGCGGACTCGACATCGTCGCCCCCGGCGGTGGGCTAGACGCTGAAGACACCGGCGAGTCACGATGCAACCCAAACTCGCTAAACCTGCGCGAGATCAGCCAAGTTGGCTTTAGGTCGGAGGGGACCTTCAGCCACGTTGCTTCGTTGTCGAGGTTCACGGTTCAGGGCATGGATGGCACGTCGATGGCGGCGCCACACGTGGTCGCTGCCGCTGCGCTCGTAATCGCCAGCGGCGTTATTGGCTCCAACCCTTCGCCCGTGCAGATTGAACAGCAACTTCAGAAGACGGCCCGCGATTTTGGTTCACCGGGCAGCGACCGACGCTATGGCGCCGGACTATTGGACGCTGCTGCCGCGACTAGGTAGTACGGATAATCAGCACCGAGCACGGCGCGTGGTGGCTCACCTTGTTAGGCACTGAGCCGAGTAGGAAGCGCTTAGCGCCGGTCATTCCCTTGTTACCGACGACAATCAAATCGGCGGAGGTTTCCTCTGCGACATCGAGGATTGCGTCGGCTGGGTCGCCTTGGCGCGAGTGCGGCGAGCACTTAACGTCGCGTTCAGCGGCCTGAGCCACCACCGACGCCAAGGTGTCCTCGACATCCTCGCGGGCGTTGATCATCCACTGGACATCTGTGGGCGCCTCCTGGGATTCCACCTTCAGCCGCGACACCGGCACCGGTGCGTAAGCGCTAACCACCTCAAGCCTCGCTCCCGTCTCGCTGGCTAGGTCGATTGCCTGCCTGACAGCTTCGCTTGCTGTCTCGGAGCCATCTGTCCCTACGACGATTGATCCAAACATTGCTGCTCCTCAGTTGGGGCTTAAAGCAACTTTACAGCTGCGATCACCATCCCGGCGATTACCGTGACCACGATCGCTAATTGAGTCCAAATCCAGAACGGTGACATCTGATTAGCCGAAGAAGACTTCGGCCGTGCGGTAGAGCGCTGGGTCGAGCAATTTTGGCTCGGCTAGCGCCTCTGATAGCGGCACCGTTGTGATTTCAGTCCCGCGTAGCGAGACCATCATGCCGCGCTCACCGCGGCTGTAGGCGTCGATCGCTTCAACGCCGTAGCGCGTCGCGAGGATCCTGTCGTAAGCGGTGGGGGTACCGCCGCGCTGCACGTGACCGAGGACCACCATCCGTGTCTCGTAGCCAGTCACGCGCTCGATCTCGTGCTCCAGCCAAGCGCCGATTCCACCGAGCCGCGGATGACCAAACTCGTCAACGTCGTCAGCGCGGGCCGTAAGCGAACCATCCTTGGGCACGGCTCCTTCACTGGCGACGACGATTGAGTACTTGCGTCCGCGTGCGTGACGCGCCTGGATCTGGCTGCAGACTTTCTCTAGATCAAAGGGATGTTCGGGGACGAGAATCGCGTGCGCGCCACCTGCGATGCCGGCCGAACAGGCGATCCAACCTGCGTGGCGGCCCATCACTTCGACGACGATCACGCGGTCGTGCGACTCAGCCGTCGTATGGAGCCTGTCGATCGCGTCACTGGCTACCTGCACCGCAGTGTCAAAGCCGAACGTGTAGTCGGTGCCAGCAAGGTCGTTGTCGATTGTCTTCGGCACGCCGATAACAGGGACATCGTCGGCCGCCAGCTTGGTGGCAACGCCGAGCGTGTCCTCGCCGCCAATCGCGATGAGCGCTTCTAGCCGGAGCGCTTCCATTCCCTCCGTGACGGCTGCCGTACCGCCGCCGCCCTCTCGATATGGGTTGGTGCGCGAGCTCCCGAGGATTGTGCCGCCGCGCGGCAGCAGCCCGGCGATGCTTTCCGGCCCTAGCTCAACCGTCTCGCCGCCAAGGATCCCAGCCCAGCCATGGCGAAGGCCGATGAACTCGTGCCCATATTCACCGATTCCTTGACGAACGATGCCGCGGATGACGGCATTTAGCCCAGGACAATCGCCGCCGCCGGTGAGAATTCCAATCCGCGCCATTGCGCGGATCGTCTCACGAATCGACGCTGGCTGCAGTTGCCGCCGCGGCTGATGGCTCAGCGTCCTGCTGATCGAGCCGGTATAGCCACCACTCCTGCGCGCCAA
Organism: Bifidobacterium breve; assembly: GCA_945901565.1. Classification (GTDB taxonomy): domain Bacteria; phylum Actinomycetota; class Thermoleophilia; order Solirubrobacterales; family Solirubrobacteraceae; genus F1-60-MAGs163. Next base: position 6,651 of record CAMDLG010000024.1, read on the forward strand.
TCTGGATCGCAGCAGCGACCGGAATCGCTAGCAGCGCACCTACCACGCCAAACAGCGTCGCGCCAAAGAGGACCGAGACGATCACCACGAATGGTTCGAGCGCGACGGCTCGCTTGTGGATCTGTGGCTGAATGACGTAGTTCTCAAAGCTCTGATATGCGCTGGCGTAGACAAACCAGATGATCGAGGCGGTTGGGAAGTCGGCAAAGAGCGTGACGACCAAGATGATCCCCCCTGCGATGAAGGAGCCGACCAGCGGAATCAAGTCCAACAGGGCATAAAGCACCGCCAGCGCGCCAGCGAACGGCACGCCGAGAATCGTCAGAACGATGAACGCGCAGAGGCCGGCAATTGTTGCTTGCACCGCGGCGCCGGCGATGTAGTTGCCGACAGCGTTCGAGATTCGGTCGAGCGCGACGCTCGCCGCCTTCGATTCGCGCCCACTGCGCAGGCTCAGCAGCCCGTCGATCCAAGTTCGACCACGCGCGACCATGAAGATCGAAAGGATGTAGATCGTCAGCCCGGCGAAGAGCGAACTGACGAGCCCGCTGCCGAAGTCACGGATGATCGTTGCCGCCTCACCGATCTTTGTTGGTGCGTCTTGGGCAACACGGTTTAGCTCGGTCGTCACGCCAAAGTCATCATCAAACTTGGTCAGCTTTGGGTTCTTCTGAACCTCGGTCTGGACGTCGTCCACGTAGCCGGGGAGGTCGTTGACGAAGTTGACGCCCTGATCAACGATCGGTGGAAGTACCGCGGCGCTGATGCCGATCGGGACCAGCAGGAGAGCTATGTAGACGATCGTGATCGCCAGCGCCCGTGGCATCACTCGGGCCAGCAGGTTGACCGGCCCGGCTAAGGCGACGGCGACAAAGGCGGCGATGATGATCCAAGTGATCGGCTGCCAGAGAACCCAAATCAGCGCGACAGTGCCGATCACGACCAGCACGGTCAGAACGATCCGCAGCACTACGCGGGTCGAAAGTAGATCGCTAGCGCGCTGTGAAACTGGGGTCTGCCGGCCGTCGCCTGCAGGCTGTGCGGGGATTGTTGTCACCGTCAGCCTCTTTTCGACGCCGGAGCGCTGCTCCCTGCCGTTTTCGCGCCTTGCGGTCGGTCAGTTACGGCGCGGTGGGCGCGGGAAGAAGCCGCTGGTGCGGGCGATGTACTCGTCGTAGCCGGCGCGCCGCTTACCGATCGACTTCTCAAGCAGCCCGGCGCCGCTAACTCGGATCAGCAGGACCGACATGATGATCGGCCCGGGGATCGTCCACCAAGCACCTGTAGCAAGCGCGATCAGATAAAGACCCCACCAAACGCTGAAGTCGCCGAAGTAGTTGGGGTGGCGCGTGTAGCGCCAAAGCCCGCGGTTCATCACGGTCCCCTTATTGGCGGGGTCGGCGATGAAACGCGTCAGCTGCAGATCACCGACGGTTTCGAAGAAGAGTCCAATCGCAAAGACGACAACACCGACGATCACGAGCCAAGTCCACCCGCCAGCGATCTCGCCGCTCTGACCGACCTGGACGGGAAGCGACACGATCCACATCAGCACTCCCTGCATCCAGAAGACCATCCAAAGGCTGCGCAGCGGCCAGGCGTCACCGGCCTTCGCGCGCATCGCTTGGTAGCGAAAATCTTCGCCGTGGCCGAGGTTGCGCCGCGCCAAGTGAATTGTTAGGCGCAGTCCCCAGGCTGTTGTCAGCAGCGTCAGTAGCCAGCGCTCGGTAGCGCCGCCAGCCGAGATGAAGAAGGTCACCCAGGCTATGACGACGAAACCGGAGCCCCAGAAGATGTCGACGATCGAACTGTCTTTGATCGCGACGCTGACCGCCCAAAGCGCCGTTGTCAGGATGAAGACAACGCCGAGGTTCACTGCCATCAGGCCAAGTGTGCTCATCCTTCAAGGGTACGTGCAGCGGCCTGATCTGTCTTTTTGGCAACCCAGCGGTCGGCCTCCAGCCACAGCGAATCAAGCCACTCGACCTGTTGCTCGCGGGTCGCTGGAATCTGATCGTGCGCGATCCGCGTGAAGCGCACGTTTACGGTTCGCCCAACCAACGCGCCGCCCCAGATGTCGGAGATTAGTCGCAGCCCATCGAAGCCTTGGTGGACCATCAGCACGACGTCGGTCTGCGGCGCTCCGTCGAGCGTTGCCAGCAGACCCCCGACCTTCGGTGGCAGCAGGTACTCGATGCTGTCGAGTCGCGCAGCGCGCTGCGGGTCGCGCTCAGCGATCTTGTCGAGCGCCCTCTGGCGGCGCTCAGCGGTGAAGCGGGTTCCTTCTGGGTAAAGCAGGAAGCCATCCTCGGGACCCATCCCAGTGGCTAAGTCGCGGATTCTGTCGCGTTCAACTTGCTCGCCGCTATCGCGCCGCACGAAGTAGTTGGGAAGCCGCTGGCCTGCAACATCGAGGCACGGCTCACTTAGTAGCTCACGCTTGATCACGTAGCGAAGGCGAACGCGCTCGCGCGCTGCGACAAGCACTGAAGGCAGAAAGTTGTCAACGATGCTGGCGTGGCGGATCAAGACGATCACTGGGCCGGGCTTCAGACACTCGGCGCCCTCGTCGATCAGTTTCAGCCCGAACAGCAGCTTGACCGAACCGAACAGCACCCGCACCCAAAGCTGCTGCAAGTGCCAAGTCGCGCCGACCATCAGCTTGGCATTACGTCCGAAGCCGCTCACGAGCCAGAGTGCGAACAGCGCGAGCAGGGCAGCCGTGTCAGTCAAGAGAAAGATCCAAAGAAAGGCGACCAAGCGAAGCGCCATCCACGGCTTGTGCTGCGTCGCTGCACGGAAAAGATCGACTACCAGCGCGCCAACCAGCAGCAGCGGCAATAGCGCTGTAACCAAGACGAGCCCAACCAAGAGTGCTGGGATTGTCTTGACGCGCCGCGCGATCTTGCTGCCGCGCGGCTCTCCGTGATTACTCAGGTCCACGACCAGAGAGTACGCCACCGGCTCTCTCTAGCGTAATCTCCGCGAATGGCTAACAGGGTTCGGATATCGATCGGAAGCGACAGCGCCGAAGTAGCGCTGGTCGACGCTGTCGTCGAGCGGTTCACTAGCCTGCGCGCAGTCAAAGAGCAGGATGCACAGCAGATCCAGCACGTCGTGAGAAAGCTCACGGAGTGGGTGATCGAGCGTGCTTACCCCGGTGATCCGACCGGAGAACTGGTCGTACAGTTGGAGTTGGCTGAAGGCGCCGTGCGCTGCACGATTGAGGATTGGGGTGAGCCGGTAACCGCGTTCGGTGGCGGTCTCGGTGGTACCCCTGCCGAGCTAGTTGAAGTTGAAGAGATGACTCACGACTTGCGGCTCGTGAATCTTGGCCGCGACGGCAAGCGACTCAGCGCTTCGATTGACGCCGAAGGGATCGTGCCCGAGGAGCTCGTCGCCTTTGCGCAGTTCGCTCGCGAGTCAGGCGAGGGGGAAGCGACAGCCGATCAAGTTGAGATCCATGCGACGCAGCCTGCCAATATTGAGGCCGTATCGCGGCTGCTCTACACAAACTACGGGCTTGGCTATGGCCACCCAAACTTCTATCAGCCGCGCTGGGTACTGGCCGAGATTGAGGCCGGTCGGCTGCACTCAACGGTTGCCGTTCTAGCGGGCGAAATCGTCGGCCACCACGCGCTCGTGCTGGAGAAGAGCGACGAGGCCGGCGAGACCGGTGTAGCCGTCGTCCATCCGGCCTATCGCGGTTTAGGGATCTTCAACCGCCTCTTTGAGCGCACGATTGAGAGGGCCCACGAAGCTGAAGTCGACGCCGTTTACGCACGAGCCGTGACCGCCCACCCGTACAGTCAGCGCGCCGAGCATTCCCGCGGCTACCGCGAGACTGCGCTGATGCTTGGTTCTGTCCCGCAGGGCAAGGATGCCAATGGCGAAGCGACGCCGCGGGCAGCGTCGCTACTTACCTTCTTGCCGCTGCAGCGAGCACCGCGCGCCGTCAACCTGCCCGAGCTCTACGCCGCGCCGCTGACAGCCGCATACGCGAATGTTGAGTTGGAGGTTGTGGCAGCCGACACCGAGCAGGCACTCGCCCAGTTGGGTGACCGGCCGTCGGCAACGATCGAACGTGATGAGCAGCGTCGAAGTTCACTGATCACGGTTAGCCGCTGGGGCGAAGAGGGGCGGGCGCAGATGCTCGAGGCGGTGCGTTCAGCCGTCCACCACCACGATGACGTTGTCTACTGCGACCTCGATCTCACGACGCTATCGCCGCAGGAACTAGACGAAGCGATCACGCAGCTGCGGGAGTTTGATTTCTTCTACTGCGGACTCGCACTCTGCGCCGCAGCCGGTCACGATCACCTGCGCCTTCAGTCGCTGATGAGCGATGAGGTTGAGCTTGAAGCGATAGTGCTCGACTCCGACTATGCCCAAGCGCTGCGCGAAGTGATCTTCAGCGATCGCCCTTAGCCCAGCGGGCTCGAATCAGCCGTCGTCTTGGCTGAAGGCCCAGCGAATCTCATCGATCGAGAGTTCGCAGGCCAGGCAAGCCAGCAGCTTCATCCGCGCCGCCTGCGGCGAGAGGAAGCCAGCCGGGATGACGTTCGTCAAGCGCAGATCCATCTCCGATCCGGCGTAGCCGTAAGTTGAGTTGAGAATCACGCCGCGCTCGGGGCGGCAGTAGGCGATTATTGGGATTCGCTCAGCCGCGGCAGCCCACAGCTCGAGCAGCTGCGGCGTAAGGTGCCCGGCGCCGAGCGTTCCGATCACGACCCCATCCGGCTCCGTTGCGAGAGCTGCCCGCGCCAGCGACCCGTCGTCACCGGCAGAGGTTGGAACGATAAAAACGCGCTTGTCCATCGTCGGCGGATCGAGCGTCGGGTTGCGAGGCAGGCGCGACCAGATCGTTGGGTGGCCCTCAGTGACGCGGCCAAGTGGGCCGATCTGCGGCGACGAAAAAGCCGTTAGCGATGTCGTGTCGGTTTTGCGCACGACTCGCGAATGGTGGATCTCACCGCCGAATACGACTAGCACGCCGAGGCCGGCGGCATCCTCGCTTGCCGCCACGCTCACGGCGTCAACAAGGTTGGCTGGGCCATCCGCGCCCGGCGCGCTGGCGGTGCGGATAGCGCCAGTGAAAACGATCGGAGCGTCAGCGTCGCTGATGATGTCGCAGAGCATCGCCGTCTCCTCCAAAGTGTCGGTGCCGTGCGTTACGACGACGCCGAGCCCGCGCCGCGCGGCGTCGCGGGCTGCGCGGCCAATCTCAAGTTGCTGGGAGAGGCTCAGGTGTGCGCTCGGGAGATTTACGAGCGTCTGTGCTTCGAGACCCTCGTGCGCCTCTAGTCCCGGAACCGACTTAATAAGCGCGTCGGCATCAAGCTCTGGCGTTGCGCCGCCCGCGCCGCTCATCGCGATCGTGCCGCCGGCGGCGATCACTCGCACGTGGCGCGCTGGTTGCTGTTCTGGGCGGGAACTCATAGCTGCGACGATAGTCGCACTACACGGCTGTGGGCGTAGAGCCAGGGTCGCTTGCTTGCTGCTCAGCGACCAGCACGGCTGAGACCGGCCCTGATCTCATCAGCGCAAAAGCGCCAGCGATTGTAAGCAGCAGCGAGCCAACTAGTAGCGCGGCCATCGCTGGGCTCTTCGGCAAACTTTCACCACCGACGACCGACCCCAGCGCGATCGGTAGCGTCAACTCGATCACGAAAACTATTGGCGCGACGCGGGCGACTGCCCTGATCTGCAGCGCGACCTGTTCGCTGTTGAGTCCGAGGATTGCGAATAGGCCAGCCAATGCGCCCCAAACTAGTAGCGCGATCCACGCGCCCGCAACCAACGAATCGGCGACAATCTTCATCAGGAAGGCAGTCAGCGCAAAGGCGGTTCCGGCGCAGAGCACGATCACGGTGCTCGGGAGGCGGCGGCGCAGGAAGTACGGCGCCAGCGCCAGCAGCGCTAATGGGGCGAGCACGAAGAGAAGCGCGAGCGCGCCCGAGTTCTCTGGCGAATGTTCGGGGCCACTGAGCGCCACGCCGACGACGCCGAGAAAGATTGCCGCAACGCTGGCCATTTCACGCCAGCCAACCTTCTCACCGAGCATCCGCTGGCCGGCTATGAGCAAAATCACAAGTCCGGTCGCGTCGGCCGGTTGCACAACTGCCAGCGGAGCAATCGTCAGGGCTGCGAGCTGGAGCGGGATCGCTATTCCCTGGACGGCGACGCCAGCAAGCCAGCGCTTGCGCTTTATCAGTAGCCCAAGCAGTGCGAGGCTTGCCGTCTCGTGGCTCTTCACCTTGCGCGCCTCACCGGCCTGCACAACGGTCGCAAAGTTGAAGCAGGCCGACGCCCCGGCGGCAAGCAAGATTCCCAAGATGATGTCGCGCACAGTTGTGCGAGTCTACGATCTGACCGATGCCAACACGTGTCTTGATACTCAGCGCAGGGATTGGAGAAGGCCACAACCTGCCTGCCAGGATGATCGAGACTGGCCTTCTGGAGATTGATCCGCAGTGTGAAGTGGTGATCTGCGACGGCGTCGCTGAGATGGGCCGAGTTGCAGCGCTTTTGATCGACGACGGCTCGGACTTGATGTTCGATCGCTTCAACTGGCTATTCGATGGCGTCTACTTCCTAGCGTCACGCTTTGATCCGACTCGCAAGTTTGGCCAGTGGCTAGCTGAGCGGGTCGGTCGCAAGGGTCTGCTGCAATTGATCACCGCGCAGCGGCCCGACGTGATTGTCTGCACTCATCCAGCTGCAACCGACCTGCTCGGCCGGCTGCGCCAGCGCGGCGAGCTAGCCGCGCCGATTGCATCTGCGATCACCGACCTCGCTGGGCTGCGCTACTGGGCGCACCCGGGGGTTGACCTTCACTTGATCACCGAGGAAGAGTCACGCGCCGAGGTCGAGCAGATTGCACCGCAAAGTCAAATTGTCTGCGTCCGCGGGATGACCTCTCGAGCATTTGAGCTGCCACTCAGCCAAGCCGATGCCCGCGCCGTGATTGATATGCCAGCCGAAGGTCCGCTGGTTGTTGTCTCCGGCGGCGGCTGGGCGGTCGGGGATCTCGGCGGCGCAGCCGAGGTTGCTCTGGCGGCAGATAGCGGTGGGCGGGTTGTAGTTCTTTGCGGTCGCAGCGAACCTGTCCGCCAGCGCCTGACCAAGGCCTTCGCACTGGCGCCGCGCGTAAAGGTCGTCGGCTTTACCGATCGGATGCCAGAGTTGCTCGCGGCGGCCGACGTGCTGGTCCACTCGACCGCAGGCTTAACGGCCTTTGAGGCGCGAGTGCGCGGCTGTCAGCTGATCTCCTACGGTTGGGGTGTGGCTCACATCCGACTCAACAACGAGGCCTATCAGCGGTTCGGCCTTGCCGAGGTAGCCGCCGACCGCTCTGCCCTAGCCGATGCCTTGAAAAGCGCACTTCAGCGCCCGCGCAGCGCCGACTTGGCTTACGGCGCGCGACCCTCGGCGGCAGCCGAAGTCCTGGCCCTTGCGGGAGCGGCTCAGTGATCGCCCGCGCCGCCGCATTGCTCGGTGCAGGCGCAGGCGCAGCTTGGGCCTTGCCAGCTCTGGCTCCTGTCGTACCGTCGCTCGCTGCGGCGCTCGGTGTACCGCGCCGCCGTGAGGGCGCCAGCGGCGTGGCGCTGACCTTCGATGACGGGCCGCACCCAGAAGGCACGCCGGCTGTGCTCGATCTGCTCGCAGCATCCGGTGTGAAGGCCAGCTTCTTCTTAGTCGCTGAGCAGGCCCGAGCGTTCCCCGAGTTGGCCGCGCGGATTGCTGCTGAAGGCCACGAGGTGGCTGTCCACGGCGATCGTCACCGCGTGATGCTCCGCCTAGCCCCAGCGGCAATCGCCACCGATCTCGACCGCGCGCAGGCCACGATCGGTGAGCTAACCGGTCAGCGCCCCCGTTTCCACCGACCACCGCTAGGGATCTACTCCTACCCGGGGATAAAGATCGCCAGACAGATGGGGCTTGAGCCGCTCCTCTGGTCGCGCTGGGGGCGTGACTGGTCAGCGAGTTCTAACGCCGCCTCAATCAGCGAAATGGTGACGGCCGATCTGGCCCCCGGCGACGTGCTGCTGCTGCATGACGCCGACTGGTACAGCGACGCTGGCTGCTGGCGCAACACGCTGGCAGCGCTGCCGCAGATCCTTGAACGAATCGTCGCGAGCGGGCTGCAGCTACAAACGCTCAGCGGCGACTAGGTGCTGAGGCGTGCTGCGGCCGTATCGTCGATCAAGCCGCGCCTGCGAGCCAGCGAGATGCCAGCGCTAGCCAGCGCGATTACCAGCGCAACTCCGGTGATCGTCAGCACGAAGAGCGAGCGCCCTGGCGTAGCGAGGTGAAAGAGGTGGTGCCCCCACGGCGTCATCACGGCGAAAATGAAGAGTGCTGTTACGAGCGCTGAGCTAACGGCCGAGATAGTGCGCGTATTTGGGTTGCGCCACATCAGCTCGATCAGCAGGAAGACGGCCAGCGACGCGATCATTGTCACGGCGAGCGTCCCGACCTGCGCGTCGGGCAAGCCGAGCGAGTCGACCGCAACTACGTAGGCAGCGAGCATTGCTAGCGACGCGATCGCATAAGCGAACGGCATCGCAACGCTCCTGCGCAGACGAGTCAGCGCCGAAGAGAATCCCTCCGAGGCCTTGCTGGCCGACTTGATCGCCGCCGGAGCGGCGACTTCGTCTTCGCGGCGCCACTCCACGTAGCGGCTGACTCCATCAGCAAACGAGGTCTTGGCAGTCCAGCCGAGCTCCTGCTCGGCGCGGACGCCGCTTACCTCAACGCCAACGTAATCGGCGGTGCGCTGCTCGGTGTACTCAATCCCAGTCGGCGCGACTAGCTCTTGGACCAGTTCAGCGATCTCGAGGATCGTCACCGAGCTGTCGCTGACGAGGTTGTAGGTGCGGTTAGCGGCCACCGGGTCGAGCGCCTTCACGCAGCCGGCGGCGAGATCTTCGACGTAAACGAAGCGGCGCGACTGGTCGCCGGCGCCGGCGACTGTTAGCGCTTCACCGGCCATTGCCTTGCCAACAAAGGCCGGGACTACAGCGGCCGGGCGTGCCCGCGGGCCGTAAGGGATGCCAAAGCGCAGGACCGTGAACTCAAGCTCATACAGTTCGTTGTAGCTGCGGCAATACATCTCGCCGGCCAGCTTCGAGGCCGTGTAAAGGTGGTTTGGCATGCCGAGGTTGCTCTCCTCGTCAACCCGCTCACCGGACTCGCCGGTGTAAACCCAGATAGTGCTCGCGTAGACGACGCGCTTCACTCCGGCGCCGCGCGCGGCCTCGAGCACGTTGATCGTGCCGCGAGCGTTTGCCGCCTCAGATTCAACCGGCATCTTGGCGACCTCAT
>CAMDLG010000025.1 GCA_945901565.1 Bifidobacterium breve
TGTCGCGTTCGGAGCTCGATGGTCTCAACGAGATCGTCCAGGTCCACGGCGCCAAAGCGGTCGCTCCAATTGTCGTCGGCGACGGGGGATGGACAGGAAACTTGGCGAAGTTCTTCAGCTCGGAACAGATCGCTGCGGTAAATGGCGCGCTAGAAGCAAGCGACGGCGACCTGCTCTGCTTCGTAGCCGACAGCCAAACGATCGCCCCGGTCGCGATCGGCGCTTTGAGGCTGGAACTAGCGGCGCGCTTCGAGCTGGTCCCTGAGAACGAACACTCGGTCTGCTGGGTCGTTGACTTCCCGATGTTTGAAGCGGATGAGGAGAGCGGGGCTCTGACCGCCCTGCACCACCCGTTTACAGCCCCCGAGGGTGACCTTGACGACCCTGCGGCGCTGCGCTCGCGTGCGTACGACCTCGTGGTCGATGGAAACGAGCTAGGCGGGGGATCTATCCGCATCAACACGCCTGAAGTGCAAAGCCGCGTCTTCGATGCCATAGGACTCGATGCTGATGAGGCCAAGACTCGATTCGGCTTCCTCCTCGAAGCGCTCGAATACGGCGCGCCGCCGCACGGCGGGATCGCATTCGGTCTAGACCGCATCGCGGCACTGGTCTGTGGCCGCGACTCGATCCGCGACGTGATCGCCTTCCCGAAGACTGCGAGCGGCGCTGACCCTCTCACCGGCGCCCCGGCACCGGCCGACGCGAAACAGCTGCGGGATCTCGGAATCAAGCCGCAAACGCCGCCGCCAGCTCCTTAACGCCCCGCTATCGGCCTAGACTGGTCGGCGATGCCTGACGAGCGCTTTGAAGATCATCTGCGCCACCCGCGAGGGCTGGGCGCCGTTGCCGCGGGAGCACACTGCGGAGTTGCCGGCGGCGCGATCTGCGGCGACCTTGTGCGCATCGCAGTTTCCGTTCAAGGCGATCGCCTAACGGAGGTAACTTTCGCGGCCTCTGGTTGCGGCGCCGCTAGCGCCGCCGCCAGTGCTGTCGTCGAGCTAACGCAGGGGCAGACGGTGATCGACGCTGCGCGGATCGGCACCCACGACGTGGCCGCTGAACTCGGCGGGCTCAGCGCTGGCAAGCTGCACGCCGCCGAGTTGGCGGCAGATGCTCTTGCCCGGGCGCTCGGCGGAGCGGCGGCCGCAAATGCCGAACTTGTAGAGACCCCAGGCCGCGTGTTGGTGGCGATGAGCGGCGGCGTCGATAGCGCTGTTGCCGCGCAACTGATTGCTGAAGAGTCGGCTGAGCCGCCGATTGCTGTGACGCTTGAACTGTGGCGTGACGACGAGAACGACGCTGAGGGGAGCTGCTGCTCGGCTAGCGCGGTCCAGAGAGCGCGTTCTCTTGCCCATGACCTTGGCCTTGCCCACTTTACGCTCGATCTTCGTGAGGCCTTCCGGGCCGGCGTCGTCGAGCCCTGGATTGCTGGCCACGCCGCTGGTACAACGCCAAACCCGTGCGTCCGTTGCAACGGGGCAGTCCGGCTCGACAAAATGCTCGACTTGGCGACGCGTCTGGGCGCCGTCGAGCTAGCCACAGGTCATTACGCCCGCGTTGGCGAGGATGGGCTGCTGCGCGCTGCGGTCGATCCCGCGAAGGACCAGTCCTACATGTTGGCGGCGCTCTCGCCGTCATCTGTGGCGCGGATGAGATTCCCGCTAGGGGAGATGACGAAGCCGCAGGTCAGAGAGGTTGCCGCTGCGGCGGGCTTAGCTGTTGCTCAAACGCCCGACTCGCAGGATCTATGTTTCCTCGCGGGAACGGCCAGCGCCGCGTTCCTCTTAAAGCATGGCGGAATCGGAGAGCGACCCGGCCTGATCATCAATTCGGCAGGAGAGCAGCTCGGCAGTCATCTTGGCGCTCACAGCTTTACTGTCGGTCAGCGCCGCGGCCTCGAGATCGGAGGTGTCGATGAGCCACTTTACGTAATGGCCACCGATACGGAGGCAAACACGGTGACCGTGGGAACACGTAGCGAGCTTCATCGCGACGAGGTCGAACTAACCGACCTGACGCTATACCGGGCGCCCGAAACCGTCGATCAGGCCAGGCTGCGTTCACATGCTCCGGCGCTCGAGTGCAGCCTCAGCGGCGCCGTCCTGAAGCTGAAGAAGTCAGCCTGGGCACCTGCCCCCGGACAAACCGCGGTGCTGCTTAGCGGCGATCGCGTCGTCGGATGCGCGACAATCGCCTGATGCCGGCGCGCAGCTCCGACCAACTTCGGTCTACCTTCCTCGAATTCTTCGAGGCCAATGGACACACGCTGCGTCCGTCAGGGTCGCTCGTTCCAGCTGCGTTTGACTCGTCGGTGCTGCTGACGACCGCCGGAATGCACCCGCTGAAGGAGTACTTCATGGGCCTAGAAGCGCCGCCCGCGCCGCGCTTAACGAGCTGCCAGAAGTGCTTCCGGACCACTGACATCGAAAATGTCGGCAACACAGCGCGACACCTCACCTTCTTCGAGATGCTCGGCAATTTCTCGCTCGGCGACTACTTCAAAGAGAGCGCGATCGAGCTCGCTTGGCGCCTGTCGCTCGAAGGGTTTGGGTTCAACGCTGAGAAGATTTGGATCACAGTCTTCGAAGGCGACGACGAGCTGGGGCTAGGCGCTGACGAGGAGGCGATCGCTGCCTGGGAAGCGGTTGGCGTCCCACGCGAGCGCATCGTGCTTTGCCCGCGCTCCGAAAACTTCTGGCAGGCTGGGCCAACGGGCCCCTGCGGTCCGTGCAGCGAGCTTTACCTCGACCGCGGCGAACAGTACGGCGCTCCCGATGACCTCCCTGGCGGCGAGAACGACCGATTCCTCGAGTATTGGAATCTCGTCTTCATGGAGTTCGATCAGGACGCGGACGGAGTTCTGACGCCGCTTCCGGCCAAAAACATCGACACCGGAGCTGGCCTAAACCGGCTCGCGCTGATTGAGCAGGAGGTAGAGAGCGTCTTCGAGACCGATCAGTTTGCCGGCCTGATGAGCCTCGGTCGTGAACTCGGCAGCGCCGATGCCGACATCCGCGCGCTGCGGATCCTCGCCGACCATTCGCGCGCGATGACCTTTTTGATCGCCGATGGGATCGTTCCGTCGAATGAGGACCGTGGTTACATTCTGCGACGCGTGATGCGACGCGCCGTGCTTCAGGGGCAACGAATTGGAATTGAAGGACAGTTCTTGCCGCGCTTCGCGGAGCAGGTGATCGACGTTATGGGCGCCGCCTATCCAGAGCTAGTCGACCGCCGTAAGACAATCCTCGAATGGGTCCGCAGCGAGGAGGAGAGCTTTGCGCGGACGCTCGACCAAGGCAGTGGACTGCTTGACGATCTTCTCGATGCCGGCAAGATCAGCGGCGACGATGCGTTTCGTCTGCACGACACGTTCGGCTTCCCGATTGAGTTGACCCGAGAGCTGGCAGAGGAGCGCGGCGTGCCGTTCGCGGAGCAGGACGAGTTTGATCGCCTGATGGGTGAGCAGCGCACGCGCTCTGCTGCAGGGGCGGGGGAGCGCAAAGTAGGAGTTTCGGCTGAATCGGTTCGCGCCGTCGGTGGCGATCAGGTGCGCTTCGTTGGCTATCAAACGCTGACAACGCGAACCAACATCGTCGCCATCTCAGAGGACGACGGCAGGACCCTCGTCAAGCTCGCGGACTCCCCGTTCTACGCCGAAGGCGGCGGTCAGCTCGCCGACGGCGGCCAGTTGTTGAGCGCTGATCGTGAGCGACTCGCGGCAGTCGTCGGTGTGATTCGCGCCGGTGACGATCAAGCACTCGTGATCGAGGCGGATGGCGCAGCGATCGAGGTTGGCAGTGAGGTCATCGCAGAGGTAGATCCTGCCGCGCGTCACGCCACTGAGTGCAACCACACTGCGACTCACCTGCTTCACGCGGCGCTTAGAGAACGACTCGGCGATCACGTGCGGCAGGCAGGTTCATATGTCGGTCCGGACAAGCTGCGCTTCGACTTCAACCATTCGGCTCGCCTCAGTGATGAGGACCGTCAGGCGGTCGAAGATCAGGTCAATGAACAGATCCTCGCGAGCCTCAACGTTCGTGCGCTGACGACGACGATCGATGAGGCACAGAAGCTCGGTGCAATGGCGCTATTCGGCGAAAAGTACGGCGACATCGTGCGGATGGTCGAGATCGGCGACGGCAGCTTCTCGCGCGAGCTCTGTGGTGGTACGCACGTCGCGCGCACTTCCGAGATCGGCTGCCTGAAGATCACTAGCGAAGGGTCGAGTGCCGCGAACGTGAGGCGAATCGAGGCAGTTACGGGGCCGGTAGCGATTGAGATGCTGCGCTCAAATGACGCTCTGCTCAGCGGCGCCTCAAAGAAGCTGAAAACGACTCCCGATGGCTTGTCAGGTGCGATCGCCAAACTTCTGCAGAATGGACGCAGCGGCGAGGCCAAAAGTACAGCCCAGCTCGACGAAGAGCAGCTCGTTGAGTCGGCAAAGGAATGCGGGAACGCGAAACTTCTCGTCGCCAATCTGGGCGATGTGCCAGCGAAGGCCTTGATGGACGTCGCCGACAGGCTCAAGAGTCGCCTAGGGGATTCCTCTGTCGTCGTAATCGGCAGCGTTGCCGACGGCCGCGTTTCGCTCGTCGTCGCGGTTACGCCTTCGGTCGTCGCACAAGGAGTGAAGGCCGGTGAAGTAGTCGCAGCGGCCGCTGCTCTTGTCGGAGGCGGAGGTGGCGGCCGTGACACAATCGCCCAGGCTGGCGGCAAAGATCCAGAGAAGCTCGACGAGGCTCTGGCATTGGCTGCCGCAACGATCGAGCGGGAGCTTCAAGGCTGAGCCTGTGCGCGTCTTAGCTTTAGACCATGGGTCGGCTCGCTGCGGCTGCGCGGTCAGCGATCCGACCGGCACGTTGGCGACCCCGATCAGCCCCGTCCTGCGGCCCGCCACGAAGGCCGGCATCAAGGAGTTACGCGAACTGGTCGCAAGCCGCGAGGTCCAGCGCGTCGTCGTCGGTCTCCCTCTTTCGCTATCCGGTGGAGATTCCGACCAAACCCGCGAGGCTCGGGCCTTTGCGGACAGGCTGCGTGGGGCGCTCGGGCCCGAGGTTCCCGTCGAGCTATTCGACGAACGCTTCACGACGACGATCGCCGCGGCCACCGGCGGCCGTGAGAGCGAGGATTCGCGCGCAGCGGCTGTCTTGCTCGACGACTGGATCGCCCGTCACCGGCACGAGCACTGGGACAGCGATGAGTGATCGGGGACGGCGCAGCGAGGAAGAACGCGAGGCCGCGCGGCTTGAGCGCGAGCGAAAGCGCACGGGATCTCGGCCGCCAGATGTACCACAGGAGCCTAAGAAGCCTGAGCAAGTGAAGAGCGGCAACACTGACTCGACGACCGTTGGCGCCGGGCCGCCTCGTGCCGCTTCGCCGCCTCCCGCGCCAGCCCGGCCTGTTACGCCGCGGCCCGCTGCGCCCACCCCTGCTGCGTCGCCGGCCGCGCCGCGCAAGGTCACAGACCCGGACGAGCGGCCGTCCGGCACTATTCGGCCAGGCAGCCCTAAATCGGGCAACCTCGACGCGCCCGCTGCGGTCGCAAAGGGCCGCCGCCGCTCGCCCGGGCGCCACGCTCTGCTGTTCGGCGTAGTTGCCGTCGTCCTCGCAGCTCTGCTGTTCTTTGCAAACGGCATCTTTGAGCCTCTCAGCGGTGCTGCTGGGGCGAAGGTCAAGATCAAGATCCCACAAGGCGTAAACGCAGGTGACGTTGGAACCCTCTTGGCCGATAACGGCGTCGTCGCTTCTCCATTCTTCTTTGAGCTGCGCGCAACACTCGGCGGTGACCGCGGCAATCTCCGGGTCGGCGAGTATGAGCTGCAAAAGGGAATGACCAACTCTGCAGCCTTGGCCGCGCTCACAAATGTCGCCAAAGGTGCAGCCGTAATTGACGTACTTGTCCCCGAAGGTCCGTCGCGCCCTGAACTCGCAAAGGTCGTCGCGCGGCAGGGTGTGAAGGGCAGCTATGTAAATGCGTCGAAGAGCTCCCCGGTCCTAGACCCACGCAAGTATGGGGCGCCCAGTAACGTCCAATCACTCGAAGGTTTTCTCTTCCCCGCTACCTATGAGCTGCTCAAGAAGTCACCGACCGCGAAGCGGCTCGTGAATGATCAGCTAACGGCCTTCAAGCAGAACTTCGCGACGCTTGACCTCAGTTATGCGCGTAGCAAGAACCTGACCGGGTTCGATGTTGTCATCTTGGCGTCGATCATCGAACGTGAGGCTCTCTTCGACCAAGATCGACCACTTGTGGCGGCCGTTTTCTATAACCGGCTCCGTCAGTCGATCTCGCTCGGCAGCGACGCGACGACGCGCTTCGCCGTCGACAACTGGGATCAGCCCCTGACCGTCTCCGAGCTCGCCAACAGCTCGCGCTACAACACGAGGCGTTTCGCCGGAATGCCGCCGGGCCCGATCGGAAACCCTGGCTTGGCGTCGCTGAAAGCAGCGGCGAACCCGCCGAAGAGTTCTGACCTCTTCTTCATCATCGAACCGTGTCGCAAGGGAAGGTTGACCTTTGCGAAGACCGCCGCCCAGTTCCAGACAATGATCGATGCCTACAACAATCAACGCGCAGCCGAGGGTGGCAAGGATCCCGCCTTCTGTCGAAAGAAATGAGCGAACAGTGACGACTGTCAGGCTCGGTGTGATCGGTTGGCCGATCGCGCACAGCCGCTCACCCGCCGTCCACAACGCAGCGCTTGCGGCTGTTGGCCTTGACGACTGGGAGTACCAGCTTCTTCCTGCGCCACCGAAGGAGTTCGCAGCGCTCGTTGGGGGCCTGCCCGGAGCTGGCTTTAGAGGCGTAAGCGTGACGATCCCGCACAAGGAGGCCGCTTTCGAACTAGCCGACCGCCTTAGTCCTCACGCCAACGCAATAGGTGCGGTCAACACCTTGGTGTTTGAACCGGGCGGCGAATGCTTCGGAGACAACACCGACGCCCCAGGCTTCATCGCGTCACTGCCATCTCCGCCGACAGAACGGTCAACCGCGCTCGTGCTGGGAGCCGGCGGCGTAGCGCGAGCCGTCGTCTGGGCTTTGCGCGACCGCGGCGTTGACGTCGCTATCTGGAATCGAACGCGATCGCGCGCCGAGGACCTGGCGGATGAGTTCGGTGCTCGCGTTGTCGACGAGGTGGAGAGCAGCCAACTGCTCGTCAACTGCACGTCGGCCGGTCTTCAAGGCAATCCGTTCGCGACGCTACCGATTACGCCCGGCGATCTAAGTCAGTACCAAACGGTCGTCGATCTCGTCTATCACCAAGGCCCGGGGGCGCTGCTGGAGGCCGCAGCTGCGACTGGCGCTGCAACGGTCGATGGACTCGAGATCCTCGTGCAGCAGGGCGCTATCGCCTTCCAGCTTTGGACTGGCCGAGACGCGCCGCTAGCGGTAATGCGGGCCGCGGCGCCTGCGGGCTGACTTACTCCAGGTTCTGGCCGACTCGGTGCAGCTGGAAGGCCCGCATCAGATCTATAACGCCGGACATCAGCGCCCAAAAGCCAACGAACAGCACGAGTAGGTTCGCCTTGACGTCAACGTCAGATCCCGCCGCGATGAACGCGACGGCAAGCATCAGGACTCCGCTCACGAGGCCGAGCCACCACAGATCGTTGTGATCACGTTCGGCGAAGGCTTGGAAGATGAAAATGAACGACACGAGTAGGAAGATGAATCCGAGAATGTCAGCGAATTCATTGAAGGTATTGACGGGGTTGAAGATTGCGACCACGCCCCAGACGATCAGAAGCGCCCCGAGCAGTAGGTAGACCCAGCGCCACTTCGGCATCAGTGTCGAGATTGCCATGTACTGGACGCCTGCGGCGATGAACATTGCGCCGATCAGCACGCCGATCAGCTTAAAAGACGATTCGCTGAACTGCAGAATCACGAGCGCCGCCACGATCCAGATTGCCCCGATGACCAGCCAAACCCACCAGAAGGCTGAGAGCTGCTTTACGGCTTCGCGTTCAGCGGGTGTAGCGCCAGCAAGAAGCGCATCGTCGGTCTGGTTCATTGGGTCTCCTCTGTCTAGGTGTGAGGTTTTACGCGACTGGTGTTCGGTCCACTGTGTTCTGCTCAGCGGCTGGTGGATTATCCAGCAGCAGCTGCGGAACGGTGACCATCTTGAAGCCCTTCTTTTTCAGGCCTTTAATCATCATCGGCAATGCAGCGGACGTTGCGGTTCTATCGCCGCCACCATCGTGCATCAGGATGATCGAGCCGGGCTGGGCTTGGTTTATGACCTGCTGGGCCATCACGTCAGGGGCTGGCTTCATGTAGTCGTTTGTGTCGACCGACCAAAGGACGGTCAGCATGCCGGCTCGCCGTGCCTCGGCGACTACGGTGTCGTTGGTTGCCCCGTACGGCGGCCGGAAGAGCTTTGGCGCCGGCAGTGCCTTGCCGGTCACGGCGTCGGTCTGCTGTGCCATCTCTGCGCGGATGTCCTTCGGCCCGAACTTCGTCAAGTCTTGGTGGTCCCATGTGTGGTTACCGACTGTGTGCCCTTCGGCGACGGCCCGCTGCAGCGGCAGTGGGAAGCCCTCAATCTGGTTCCCTAGCGTGAAGAATGTCGCGCTGACGTTGTATTTCTTGAGCGTGTCGAGGATGCCCCCGGTGTACTCGCTCGGGCCGTCGTCAAATGTCAGAGCGACCTCTGGGTTCTCAGCCCCAGCCTCGCTGACTATGCCTATCTGGGCGATTATCTGGTCTATCGCGTCGTTTTCGAGCTTCGCTTCGGCCTTGCGCTTGGCGATGACTACTGCCGCGGCCCTTGCCTGGGCGGCCAGCTCCATCTTCGGTTTCTCAGCGATAGCTCCCTGTTCTAACTGTTGAGGGTTCCAAGTGCCGGCACTGCCGACGCTAACGGCGACAACCGCGACCGATCCGAACGCCACGACGCAGGCAACAGCAAACCCGACAAGCCTCCGCCGACGGTGCTGCTCAGAGGCCGGGACGGTAGGACGGTTTTCTCCGGGTGTCGCCATAGACTGTGCCCAATGTTAGCGGCTGTACTGGCGGTCGCCCTGTAGCTTCAATCGCCGACCACAACACGCAGCTGATCGTCGATTCTCAGGCTCCGTTGGCCTCTAAGTAGCGCGAGAAGCTCATCTCCGACGACCGCCCGTCGCCAGCCGCGTAGCGTGCGGACATCGGGATCAGGGCTGCCGCTGCGTACTGCGCTCACTACAGCTTGGAGGTCGGAGCGAGTTGCAAGAAGCTCGTAGGCAAGGTCTTCTTGGACCGCTCGTGCCCTGACTAGCGATTCGCTCAACACGATCAGCGCTGCATCTCCGCCGTCGGACTTCGCGCGGTCGCTGCGCTCAGCTTTAACCGGAGGCGCCGCTGAACTCTCACGAACAATCTGCACGATCGCGCTCCCACGCCTGCGGGCGATCCCTTCGTGCAGGCCACGCAGCTCGCGTAGCTGAGATTCATTACTTGGCTGACTCTTTGCGATCTCCGCGATCGCCCCGTCGGAGAGGACTTTCTGTACCGGCTTGTCCTCGCGGTCAGCGGTCTCCTCGCGCCAGATCACGAGCGCCATCGCGGTGGCTCCTTGACTTCCGGAGAGCGAACTGACCTTCGGGAGCTTCTGGAAGATCACGTCGGTCTGTCGCTCGTCGCTCGACGCCTCAAGTGGCAGGCACTCCTCGCGCGCCCAGTCCAGACGACCCTTCTCAGCCAGCCGCTCTTTGATCGCGCTGGCAACCTCATTGAGCTGCAGCACGTCGCCGCGTGCATAGCTCTGCTGCTCTTCACTCAGCGGCCGTGCGTCCCAGCGAGAGAAGCTGGCGCCCTTGTCGAGCTGAACGCCGAGCAGGTCGCGCAGCAGTGCCTCGTAGCCGATCTGAGCGCGCATCCCAGCGAAGGCGGCTGCTACTTGAGTGTCGAAACAGTTGCGCGGCTGTGCGTGCCAAAGGCGGCGCAGTAGCGCCAGGTCTTGCCGCCCCGCGTGGACGACAATCTCTACATCAGGGTCATCGATTAGCGCGACTATCGGAGCGGGGTCAATCGAACGATCGAACGGGTCGATCAACTCTGTCCACGCCGGGGCGCCGTCCTCTTCAGAATCAACGGCAACTTGCACGAGGCATAGTTCGGTGCGGTATCGCCCTTCGCCCATGAATTCAGTATCGAGAGCTAGGGAGCCCGTCTGCTTCGCGCGCTCAGCAAGTGAGCGGAGGGTTTCATTTGTCGTCATCGGTGGGCTGCGCTATTCACCAGGCCAATGGCCAGTGCGGTCAAAGTATTCACGCGCGCTTGCTTCGGCCCCGCGGTCGCTATCGCCCTTAACGCCGATCCCGTACAGGACGTTGAGTAGCGCCACCGAAATCCCTGCGCTGACAAGTAGAGCCCCAGCCTCGTAGGCCGACTCTCGCTGCCCGATTATTGCGAGCAGCAATCCAGCGATCACGATTAGCACCGGGAGCACGACTCGCACGAAGAGCAAAAGGGCGCGGCGGGCTCTTGTAGTCGAGGGTGGCGCTTCGATCTCTTCGGTCACTGAGTTCAGTCTACGAGAGTCGTTGCAAAGCGCAGTGCCAACTGATCGATGTCGATTGGCTCGCCGAGCTCGCATACTCCCAGCGAAGCAGCGAGATCGCTGCGCACCCGATCTGGGTCGAGGCCGTTCGCCGCCTGGCCCGCCAACGTAAGAGAGCCATCCTTCTTCGATAGCGGCTTGCCGGCGTCGTCGCGCATCAGCGGAATGTGAGCGTAGGTTGGAACGGCGAGCTCGAGCTGCCCTGCCAGCCAGACTTGAGCGGGCGTTGACTCGAGGAGGTCATCTCCGCGAACCACCTCGCCGACGCCGAGCTGTGCGTCATCGATTACAACGGCGAGGTGGTAGGCGGCGGTGCCGTCTTGGCGGGCGACGACAAAGTCGTCAACAACGCCGGCGCAATCGCCGCGCACTCGATCAAAGAATCGAACCTTTTGTTCGGCGGCTCGAACTCTCAGCGCCGGCGCTCGCGAGCTGGCGCGTCGCGCCTGCAGCTCAGCGCGGGGCAAGTCGCGGCAGGTCCCCGGATACACGACCGGAGTGCCGCTCGGAGCCGACGCTGCTTCGCGAATTTCTGCTCTCGTACACCAGCATTCGTAGAGCAAATCATGCTTTCGGAGTACCTCGATTGCCGCGAGGTAGGAGCTAGTGCGTTCGCTCTGGTAGACCACAGGCCGGTCCCAATCGATGCCAAGCGCTGCTAAATCTTGTAGCTGCTGCTCGGCGGCGCCGTCCCGCTTCCGTTCAGAGTCAAGGTCCTCGATTCGCAGCGAGAAGTCAGCGCCCTGCGAGCGGGCGCAGCACCACGCGACGAGGGCCGTGCGGAGGTTCCCAATATGCAGGCGCCCGGTCGGGCTTGGTGCGAAGCGGCCGTTCGCATTCGCAGGCGGGGGAGCGAGCTTGAAAAGCGCTTCCGACACGTTCGCGACGCTAGCAGCGCTACGCTGCTCTCGCGATGGCCGAGCCGAAAGAAGATCAGGAGCAAGATTTAGGTCCGCTGCCGTGCTCGCCGTGCCGCGGTACCGGGAAGCTCAACTCCAACTCAGGCGGCGAGCCGCACAGCGTCGATTGTCCCTGGTGCGAGGGCAGCGGTGTTCTTATTCCCGATCACGACGCGCAGGCCGCCCAGCGCCCCGAGGGCGAGCAGCTCAACGAGAAGCCGCAGCCGGCCGTCGACTAGGGGTCTACAACAACTACGCCTAGTTCCCGCTGCGCTATCTGCAGCGTCACCGGGTAATTTCCCTTCGTAGGCGCCACTACCGTCATCTCGCCGGCGATCCCAGGCCCGACAGCGGCCGACAATCCAAGCTCCAGTATCTGTGCCACGTCCGGCGCGTCGCTGTGAATCCGAAGGTTGATCGTCTGCCCCGGCTTCGCTTTAACCTTTCCGTCGGCCGGTAAGTCGGCGCTTTTCGGCTCCGGCGTCGGCGGCGTAGCGGCAGCCGCAGCCGCAGCCGCTGGGGCTGGGCTTGTCGTTTGCGCATTCCGCCTCGAAGCGGAGAGACCGCTTAGTAGCAGTAGCGAGACTGCGAGCAAAATGATGATTCCGCGAATGCGCACGACTTGATTGTTACCGATTCGCGCTCAGCAATCGCCAATTACGATTCTGTGAGTATGGAGACCCTAATCTTTGGAGCGTCGGTCGCCGCCGCATTCGGGGCCGGCGCGGGGCTGGAACGTTGCGCCTGTATTTGGACGGGAGAGGGTCGCAGCCGGTCTTCGCGAACCCTTTTGATTGGCTGTTTCTTCGGGCTCATCTGGACGCAAGTGCTGCTCAGCGGTTCAGCAAACAGCACGCCACTCACTGCGTTGCTACTGCTCACGGCGGTTCTGCTGGCGGCCGTCGTTGACCTTGACGTCCGCCGTATTCCAAATCTCCTCACAGCGGTCGCGCTGCCTTCGATTCTGCTCGCAAGTCTCCTCGTCGACCCTCACTTCGTGGCCGAACGGCTGCTTTGTGCGCTTCTTATATCGGCCGCTCTTCTTCTCCCTGCGTTAGTGCGTCCGGGGTCGGTCGGCATGGGGGACGTCAAACTCGCTGCTGTGATCGGCGGCGGTCTCGGCGTCGCTGCTCTCACTGCGATTCTCGCCGCACTCGTGATCGCAACACTCGCGGCGCTGGTGATCGCCGCAGGCGTGGGGGTCAAGGCGACCTTAGCGACCAGCTTGCCGCTAGCCCCATTCTTGGCAGTCGGAGTAGGGATCGTTCTCGCAGTCGGCGGTTGAAGTCGCCCGCCAGCGGTCACGGGCTCTCGCTAGCCTGCTTTTTACGATGTCTATGTCGCTAATAACAGCCGGCGAGTCGCATGGCCCGGGCCTAACTTGCATTGTCGAGGGGCTACCGGCTGGATTGCAGCTCGACCAGGATGGAATCGATCGCGATTTGGCACGCCGCCAGCTAGGTCACGGCCGCGGCGGTCGGATGAAGATAGAGAGCGATACAGCGACGGTCACGGCCGGAGTGCGCCACGGCCGCTTACTTGGCGGTCCGATCGCGCTTCAGGTCGCCAACCGTGACTACGAGAACTGGGAAGAGCGGATGAGCCCTTGGCCTGTGGAGGCTGATGTCCCCGAGGTTCATCTACCGCGGCCAGGTCACGCCGACCTCGTTGGCGCTTGGAAATACGGCACTACCGACATCCGGGATGTCCTTGAGCGTGCAAGTGCACGCGAGACCGCAGCCCGCGTCGCCGGCGGCGCGCTATGTCGCCAGTTCCTTGAGGCGCTCGGCGTGACAATCCGCTCGCACGTCGTACGGATCGGGACGGTTGCAACGGCGCCGCGCTCGGAGCCGCTTTCGATCGAAGATTTTGCCGCTGTAGACGACGACCCGGTCCGCTGCCTCGACCCTGAAGTGAGCGCTCAGATGGTTGAGCACATAAATGTTCAGCGGAAGGCCAACGAATCGATCGGCGGAACGTTCGAGGTCGTCGTATTCGGGCTGGTCCCCGGTGTTGGTTCGCATGTCTCGTGGGAATCTCGGCTCGATGGGCGGATCGCAGGAGCGATCTGTTCGATCCAGGCAGTCAAGGGAGCTGCTTTTGGCGACGGCTGGGATCTGCCAGCGCGGCCCGGCTCCGAAGCTCATGACGAGATCTTCTTCTCCGACGAACGTGGCTACTACCGCGAGACGAATCGCGCTGGTGGTCTCGAGGGCGGCATGACGACCGGTGAGCCATTGCTCGCTCAGGGCGCAATGAAGCCGCTCCCAACCTTGACCAAGCCGCTGCGCTCGGTTGACATCAGCACGCGCCAGCCTGCTGAGGCGCTGCGCGAGCGAACCGACTCCTGCACCGTCCCAGCAGCCGGCGTTGTGGCTGAAGCGATGCTGGCCTTCGTGCTGGCTGATGCTTACCGTGAGAAGTTTGGCGGCGATCACATCGACGACGCGCGCCAAGCGCTTGCCAGCTATTGCGAGCGGGTCGCGTGGACCCAGCGCTAAACAGATCACTCGTCTTCATCGGCTTCATGGGGGCGGGGAAGACGACGGCCGCACGGCACGCCGCTGCGATCCTTGGCGTGAACTGCAGCGACAGCGACGAGATCATTGAGCAGCAAACTGGGCTCACACCTGCGCAGCATTTCGAATCGCACGGAGAGCCATCGTTCCGCGCTGCTGAAGAGGCGGTAGTCCTAGGGCAGCTGGCCGAGCCTCCTCACTTGATTTCGCTCGGTGGCGGCGCGCTGGGATCGGCGGCGGTAATCGAAGCGCTTTCAGACCACACGACGGTGCTTCTCGACGTTGGCCTTGACGCCGCATGGGATCGGATCCAAGGCAGCGACCGGCCGCTGGGCCGCGACAGGGCAGCGTTCGAGGATCTCTACCGTGAGCGAGAAGCGGGCTACCGCGAGCTCGGCGATGCCAATCTTTCTAGCAGCGACAGGCACGTCGTTGAGGCGGCGCTACCTTCGCTCATAGCGCTGGCTCACGGAACAGCCGGCTCGCTTCGGTTGCTCTGGGCCGCAACCTCAGATGGCGGCTACCCGGTTTGGATTGGTAACGATGCGCTCAGTCAGGCGCCGTGGCCGTTAGACGAAAGCTCACGCCGCTTCGTGATCACCGACAGCAATGTCGCTGATCTCTACGCCGGGGATGTCCCCCAGGCGTCTGGGCTGGTAGAAATTCCAGCAGGGGAGCAGCACAAGACTTTGGAGACCGCCGAGACGGTGTGGGAGGCATTGGTCGAGCAGCAGGCGACGCGGGCCGATCACCTAGTCGCGGTCGGCGGCGGAGTGGTCGGTGACCTCGCGGGGTTCTGCGCCGCGAGCTTCCAGCGCGGCATCCCTGTCGTCCAAGTCCCGACGACGCTGGTTGCTCAAGTTGACTCGGCCTTCGGCGGCAAGACCGGAGTCGATCTTCCCCAGGCAAAGAACTACGTCGGCGCCTACCACCAACCGGCCGCTGTGATCGTCGACCCAACGAAGCTCGCGACGCTGCCGCCCGACGAGATGGCGGCTGGCTACGCCGAAGTCGTCAAGACGGCGCTGATCGGTGGCGGCCTGCTCTGGCAGCGCGTCAGCAGCGGCGAGGCGATCGACGAGCAGATCATCCGCGAATGTGCACGGATCAAGATCGCCGTAGTCGCTGAGGACGAGCGAGACGGCGGACCGCGCCAGAAGCTCAACCTCGGCCACACCGTCGGTCACGCAATTGAGGCGGCGACGGAGTACCGGGTGCTGCGTCATGGCGAGGCGATCTCACTCGGATTGCTCGCCGCTCTGCGCATCTCGGATACCGTCGAACTGCGGGCAGAGGTGTTGGCGCTGCTCGCCGCAGCCGGTCTGCCAACGAGCCTCCCTGACCTCGACGTGGACCGTGTACTTGCGGCTATCGCGCTAGACAAGAAGCGACTCTCAGGCGAGGTTCCGTTCGTCTGCTGCAGCGAACCGGGAGAGGTGCATTACGGCGTCCCCGTCGAGCCTCAGGTCGTCCGCGCTGCTGTTGAAGAACTCGTCTCCTGACGAGCGCCCGCCGGACATGGCAGACTGGCAGCCGTGCTTGCTCATAATCGCATCGCCGTGCTGCATGGAGTCAACCTCGACCAGCTCGGTCGCAGGGATCCAGCGATCTACGGCGATCTCGACTATGACCGTTTAACGCAGCGGATCGGCGAGTTCGCAGCGGAGCTGCAGCTCTCAGCGCAGTTCTTTCAGACCAACTTCGAAGGTGACTTTGTCGAGCACCTTCACCGCGTCAACGACATCGCCGACGCAATCATCATCAACCCCGGGGCCTGGACGCATTACTCCTACGCGATCCGTGACGCGCTTGAGATCGCTGCGCTCCCCGCGGTCGAGGTTCACCTAAGCGACATCATGGCGCGCGAGGAG
>CAMDLG010000026.1 GCA_945901565.1 Bifidobacterium breve
TCGACGCCGGCGAAGTCCTTGCCGATGTTGACGATCTCGCGCAGCGCCTCAAGCGTCCGCTTGCGCGGAACGACGGTGATGTCGAGGTAGATCCCCTGCTTGTCGGGGCCGACGCCGCGCCCTTCGAGGATCTCCGTCTGCTCGGCGCGCGACACAACATCGCGTGAAGCCAGCTCCATCTTGTTCGGCGCGTACTTCTCCATGAAGCGCTCGCCTTCAGAGTTCAGCAGGTACGCACCTTCGCCGCGCGCGCCCTCGGTAATCAGGAAGCCGTTCTCAGCGAGCGTCGTCGGGTGGTATTGGATCATCTCCATGTCCATCAGCGGAGCGCCAGCTTGGTAGGCCTGGGCGATTCCGTCGCCGGTGCAAATCAACGCGTTGGTCGTCGGCTGGAAGCACTGGCCTGCTCCGCCGGAAGCGAGGATCACGCTCTTCGCTGTGAAAGTTTCGATCTTGCCGCTGCGGATCTCGCGCGCGACGGCTCCAACGCATTCGCCTTCCTCGCTCTTGATCAGCGAAGTAACGAACCACTCCTCGAAGCGGTCAATCACTTCGTGGTACTTCATTAGCTGTTCGTAGAGCACGTGCAGCAGCGCTTGGCCGGTGATGTCGGCGACGTAGGCGGTGCGCTTAGTCGAGGCGCCGCCAAAGGCGCGAAGGTCCATCTCGCCCTTCTCGTTGCGGTGGAAGGTCACCCCGGCGTGCTCTAGCCACATCACTTCGGCCGGTGCTTCACGGCACATGATCTCGATGGCGTCCTGATCGCCAAGGAAGTCGGAGCCCTTAACGGTGTCGTAGGCGTGCGAGCGCCAATCGTCAAGAGGGTTGATCGCAGCGTTGATGCCACCGGCTGCTGCAACCGAGTGCGAGCGAACTGGGTGGACCTTGGAAAGGATCGCAACGGTCGCGCCAGCTTTGGCGGCTGCGAGCGCTGCGCGCTGTCCGGCAAGACCTGCTCCGATGATTAAAACGTCGTGTGCGGGCATAGCTCCGATGGGGTCGTGTTATGTGTCCAGCGGTAGCGTCCAAGGGCGAATCCGCTGTTATCTAATGGTATACGGCGCGCGCCTCGGGCAGGGTCACGGTAGGCAGTGGCGGCGCGTTGGCGCGCACCTCACTTACTAGGCAAGAACGACCGGCTGCTGCTCGGCGCCCCAGAGCTCACGGTTGTCGGAGCGTACGACTCTGCGCCGCGCCTTCAGCTCAAGCAGGCCCCCGAGGCCCGCTTGCCCGAGCAGCTCCGCTGCTGCTTGCTGCGCGCCCGCGTCTGCCGCCTCGAAGGCCTCTTGGATCCGCTGCAGGTGCAGCAGCCGGTAAGGGATTGCGTTGGTCGTGATTTCGTGGCCCCGCCAGTCCCATGTCACCAGTCCCAGCGAGCGCCGGTAGGGGCGGCCGCCGACGACGTCGCCTTCTACGACCTCCTCATTCTCTGCCAGCCAGTTGTCGATGAAGCCGACGTGGGCTTCGACCTCGGCAGCGAACTCGCGGCCGATGTAGGCGAGCAGAGCGATCAACGTCGGTGGGATCTCATCATTGGCGAAAAGATCGGCGGAAGTCTCGCCGTACTCGCCGCAGTCGGCGATCGGTGAGTTCATCCGCTCAACCCAGCGCCAGACCGGCCAGGCGTCGCGCTTCATGATCAGCGATGGCTCGGGGTCGCGGGAGAGGTGGGCGTAGAGAGGTGCGATGAAGCCGAAGTCGCCGAGCGTCGGACGACCACCGAGCAGGTGGGGCGCTGTCTCGAGGTGTGCGCTCAAGAGTTCGAGGAACTCGAGGTAGGAGCGCTCAACTTCGGGGATCGTCTCTGGGTTGACGCCGAAGTCGAGAGTCAATGCGCGCATACGGTCGGCGGCAAACTTTGAGACCTCGGCGCGGGCAGCGGCGCCATCGCTGGGGTCGATCTCGGGGCCAAAGTCGAAGGTTGATGACCCGTCGGTCAGCATCAGCCCGCGGCCGAAGTCCTCACCGACAAAAGGCATGTTGAGGCCGTCAAAGTTCCAGCGGTAGTGGAGTGCTGGCCGCATCAGGCCTTCGCTGCCGAACATCTCGAGCACACGAGTCACGATGTTCTGAACTCCGGCCGGTGGTTTGGCGGAGCGCTCCGGCGGCATCGTGGCATCGAAGTAATCGATGATGTCGCAGGTGTCTTGAATTATCTGCCCGTCGGCGGTTTGCAGCACTGGAATGATCCAGCGGCCGATCGCTGGCACAACGTCGCCTGGGAAGCGCGGGTCGCCTGGAGGCCGCTCGAGGTAGTCGATTCTCTGCTTGATGAGGTACGAACGGGCTTTCGCCGAGTAGAGCGATGAGCGCATCGCGTAGAGCACAGGAAGTTCCATCAGCCGGAGGATCGTACGCGACAGAGCTGCGTTAGGAGCTGTGCGGCACTGCGGCCGTCAAAGCGCGCTCGAGCTGCTGCGCTGTTACGACGCCGCAGAGGCGGCTGTCGCTGTCGACTACCAGCACCGCACCGATCTGCTTTAGGGCGTCGATCGTAAGCAGCGCTTCGATCGGTGCCTCGCGGACAACTGCGCTGGACTCACCGGCTGCTGCGTCAACTAGTTGACCGACCTCGGTGGCCGGTCGGGCGGCGCGAATCTCAGCCTCGACTGCCTCGGCAGTGAGGATCCCTTCGAAGCGGCCGAGCGGATCGACGACCGCGAACCAGGGCCATTGAAAACGGGCAAAGAACTGCTCATCGGCCTCGATCGCCGTGGTCGTCGAGGGAATAGCGATCGGCTCAGAGTCCATCACGTCGGCGACCGTGATCCCTTCGATCTCATCGGTGAATCGGCTGCTCGCCACGGCGCCTCGCGCCGACGATGCGAGGAACCAGCCAAGGACTGCAGCCCAGAGCCCGGATACAAGATCGCCGCGCATCGCGGCGAGGACGCCAAGCCCAATCATGATCACGCCGAAGCCTTGCCCGAGATAGCCGGCAAAGCGCGTTCCCTTGCCGCGCTCACCGGTCACTTTCCAGGCAACCGAGCGCGCGATCCGGCCGCCGTCGAGTGGGAAGGCTGGGACGAGGTTGAAGAGCAGCAAGGCGACGTTGACCATCGCCAGCCAGCCGATCAGCGCCGTAAACGGCGTCGTTGAGATCCCGCTGAAGGTGGCCGTGTCGACAACGCTAGAAGTCTGCGAGGCAACCGCCGCTATTGCGATGCAGACGACGACGATGATCGCCGTAACGGCCGGCCCGGCGGCGGCGACCTTGAATTCTTCTCCGGGGGAATTGGAGTCGCGCGAGAGCTTTGCGACGCCGCCGAAGAGCCAGAGGTCGATCCCCGAGGTCGAGATCCCTTCACGTCGCGCTGCCAAAGCATGGCCCAGCTCATGCAGAAGTAGCGAGATGAAGAAGAGCAGCGTGGCGGCGATCGCGATGCCGAACGAGAGCGTGTTCGAGGAGCCGATCAGGATGTCGCTGAAGTAGCCCGAGAGC
Organism: Bifidobacterium breve; assembly: GCA_945901565.1. Classification (GTDB taxonomy): domain Bacteria; phylum Actinomycetota; class Thermoleophilia; order Solirubrobacterales; family Solirubrobacteraceae; genus F1-60-MAGs163. The sequence goes on from CAMDLG010000026.1 coordinate 3,443, forward strand.
CAGTAGATCATCAGGAAGAGGAAGATGAACCAGCTCGGGTTGGCGCCGATGCGGATGCCAAAGACGCTGAAGAGCTTGATGGAGCGCTCACCGAACATCTGCTTATCCTCGCAGGGTCGCGCTTAGCCCTGCGGCGTATGGCGCGCAACGATTGCTGCGGCATCAATTCCGCCTGGCAAACCGCCGTAGTTGAGGTTGCGGTTCTCGCCAAGGCGCGAGGCGCAGAAAGCGTCTGAAACGAAGCTTGGGCCGTGCTGGACCAGCAGCGCTGCTTGGAGCGCTATTGCCATCTGCTCAACGATGTTACGGGCGCGGAATTCCAGCTCTTCACCGTTCTCAAACTCGCTGCGCAGCCTCGTGATCGCTGCGTCGAGCCGTGCGTCGGCGCCGCTGGCGCGGTCCAGCTCGGCGAAGAAGCCCGCCAGTGACTCTGGCTCGTGGCGCAGTGCGCGCAGCACGTCGAGCGCGATCACGTTGCCGGAGCCTTCCCAGATCGAGTTGAGCGGCGCCTCGCGGTAGAGCCGAGGCATGCCGGACTCCTCCACGTAGCCGGCGCCGCCGAGCACCTCCATCGATTCAAAAGCATGCTGCGGAGCCCGCTGACATACGTAGTACTTCGACACGGCCGTTGCTAGCCGCTTGAACTGCGCCGCCGAGTCGTCACCCTCGGCCTCGTCATAGGCGCGCGCCAGCCGCATCGCGATCACTGTCGCGGCTTCGGCTTCCAAGGCTAGGTCGGCAAGCACGTTGGTCATCAGCGGCTGGTCGATCAGCTGCTTGCCGAAGGCTGAGCGGTGTGCGGCGTGCCAAGTTGCCTGGGCGACGGCGCTACGCATACCGGCCGCCCCGCCTAGGACGCAGTCGAGCCGCGTGTGGGCGACCATCTCGATGATCGTCGGCACGCCGCGCCCCGGCTCACCGACCATCCGCGCGATCGCGCCGTTGTACTCAACTTCACTGGAGGCATTGGAACGGTTGCCGAGCTTCTCCTTGAGCCGCTCGATGCTGATCTTGTTGCGTGAGCCATCGGGCAGGATCCTTGGCATCGCGAAGCAGGAGATCCCTTCAGGGGTCTGAGCGAGGATCAGGAAGAGGTCGCTCATCGGTGCCGAGCAGAACCACTTGTGGCCCGTGATCTCGTACTCGGCTCCGGGACCGCCGCCGTTGACGGGGGTTGCTGTGGTGGTGTTGGCGCGGACATCGGAGCCGCCTTGCTTCTCGGTCATCGCCATGCCGCAGATCGCCGACCCCTTCTGGGCCGCTGGAACAGAGGCGGGGTCGTAGCTGGTTGCGGTGAGCAGTGGTTCCCACTCGGCGGCCAGCTCTGGCTGGGCACGAAGCGCCGGCACGGCGGCGAAGGTCATCGTCGTCGGGCAGGCGAAGCCGGCCTCGGCCTGGGTGGCTGTGATGAAGAGCGCGCCGCGAGCGACGTTGCGGCCTGGCTCGCTGCTGCGCCATGGCAGGGCGTGCAGCTCGTCACGGATCCCGGCGGCCATCAGCGAGTGCCATGACTGGTCGAAGGTCACTTCGTCTACGCGGGCGCCATAGCGATCGAAGCGCTCAAGCACCGGCACTCGCTCGTTCGCCAGCTCGCCCCACTGCATCGGCTCACCGCCCCAGAAGCGGCCAACTTCGCTGGCCCGTTCGCTGGCCCAACCGCCACCCTCGCGCTGGAGCGCTTCAACCAGCGGCAGGTTGTCCTCAAAGAGGTTGCGCTCGCTCAGTGGTGGAGGCTGATTGAAGAGCTCATGCGTTGCCATCACTACAAAGGTTACGCCGACTGCCCTGCTCGCTGCTTGGATAGCCTGTAATCGAGGTCAACCGAAAAGGGACGCAATGTCGAAGATCAAGGTCAAAAATCCAGTAGTCGAGCTCGATGGCGACGAGATGACTCGGATTATCTGGAAGTTCATTAAGGAGCAGCTGATCCTGCCCTACCTCGATCTTGACCTGAAGTACTACGACCTTGGGATCGAAAGCCGCGACGCCACCGATGATCAGATCACGGTCGACGCCGCGAACGCCATCAAGCAGTACGGGGTTGGTGTGAAGTGCGCAACGATCACACCGGATGAGGAGCGCGTTGAGGAATTTGGCCTCAAAGAGATGTGGCGCTCGCCGAACGGGACAATTCGAAACATCCTCGGCGGCGTGATCTTCCGTGAGCCGATCGTGATCAGCAACGTGCCGCGGCTAGTACCGAGCTGGACGAAGCCAATCGTGATCGGCCGCCACGCGTTTGGAGACCAGTACCGCGCCACCGACCTCGTGATCCCGGGCGAGGGCACTCTGACGATGACCTACACGCCAAAGAACGGCGACGAACCGATCGAGCTGGACGTATACGACTTCCCTGGCGGCGGCGTAGCGATGGCGATGTACAACCTCGATGATTCGATCCGTGACTTTGCGCGAGCCTGCCTGCGCTACGGCCTTGAGCATTCGATGCCGGTCTACCTGTCGACGAAGAACACGATCCTGAAGGCCTACGACGGCCGCTTCAAGGACATCTTCGAAGAGGTTTATCTGGCTGAGTTCAAGACCGACTTTGACGCCGCCAAGATCACCTACGAGCACCGTTTGATCGATGACATGGTCGCTTCGGCTCTGAAGTGGGAGGGCGGTTACGTCTGGGCTTGCAAGAACTACGACGGCGATGTTCAGTCAGACACGGTCGCCCAGGGCTTTGGCTCGCTCGGTCTGATGACGAGCGTCTTGATGACGCCAGACGGGAAGACCGTTGAGGCTGAGGCCGCCCACGGCACAGTCACTCGCCACTACCGCGAGCACCAGCAAGGAAGGCCAACATCGACCAACCCGATCGCCTCAATCTTTGCCTGGACGCGCGGCCTTCAGGCCCGCGGCCGAATCGACGAAACGCCCGATGTCGTGGCCTTCGCCGAGCGGCTCGAGCAGGTCTGCGTGGAGACCGTTGAGGCCGGCCTGATGACGAAGGACCTTGCGCAGCTGATCGGCCCCGATCAGCCGTTCCAGACGACTGAGGAGTTCCTCGCCTCAGTCGACGAGCGGTTGCAGTTGGCGATGGCTTAGTCGCTGCCGTTGTGTGACGGAGCGCACATTTAGTCGGCGTTTGTGCAGATAGTTTCAGTGCAACCGTCCCAGCAAGGAGCAGATTAGATGAGCACGCCGACCAAGATAACCGTCACCGGAGCCGCTGGACAGATCGGTTACGCGCTGCTCTTCCGGATCGCATCGGGTCAATTGCTCGGCCCCGACCGCTCTGTAGAGCTGCGGATGTTGGAGATAACTCCGGCGCTTGGAGCAGCCGAAGGGACGGCGATGGAGCTGCTCGACTGCGCATTCCCGTTGCTTAGCGGGATTGAGATCAGCGACCAGCCAGATGAGGCCTTCGATGGGGCAAATATCGCCTTTCTAGTGGGCGCGCGGCCACGCACAAAGGGGATGGAGCGCGCCGATCTGCTGGAAGCAAACGGCGGCATTTTTGCCCCCCAGGGCAAGGCGATTAACGATAATGCTGCCGATGACATCCGTGTTCTAGTCGTTGGCAATCCCGCCAACACGAACGCGCTGATTGCTATGGGCAATGCGCCTGACGTTCCCGCAGAGCGCTTCACGGCGATGACGCGGCTCGATCACAATCGCGCAATCGCGCAGCTCGCCAGCCAGACGGCAAAGCCGGTTGATCAGATCAAGCGAATGATCATCTGGGGCAACCACTCGGCCACGCAGTACCCGGACATCAGTCACGCGACGATCGATGGAAAACCAGCGGCAGACGTGATCGATGATCAGGCCTGGTTTGAAGACCAGTTCATCCGTCAGGTTCAGCAGCGCGGCGCCGAGGTAATTGAGGCGCGAGGCTCTTCGAGCGCAGCTTCAGCCGCGAATGCGGCAATCGACCACATGCATGACTGGGTCAATGGCTCTGCCGAAGGCGACTACGTGTCGATGGGCATCCCGTCTGACGGCTCGTACGGAGTTGAGGAGGGGATCATCAGCTCGTTCCCCGTCGTCTGTAGCGGCGGTGCCTACAAGATCGTTGAAGGGCTTGAGATCGATAACTTCTCTCGCCAACGGATCGACGCCAGCGTTGCTGAGCTGGCTGAAGAACGCGAGGCCGTAAAGCAGATGGGCCTGCTCGCCTGAGCAGACCCATCTTCACTTCACGAGTTTCCGCTGAATTCTCAGCGTGGGTACCAGCCGCGGCCCTTCTTGCGGACTAGCCCGGCCTTCTCAAGGCTCGGAAGGACGCGATAAAGGTAGTTCTGCTTGATCCCCATCTCGTTGGCGATCTCGGGAATCGTTACGCCCGGGGTTGCCGTTACGAGCGCCAAAGCTTCCTTATCGCGCGTGCCTGAGCCCTTCGGGCGACCACGCCGGCCGCTGCCCGCGCCGCTGCGGCGCACAGGCTTCTTGGCTGCGCGCGGTGCCTTCGCGCCGCGGCGTGCGCTGCCTGCTCCAACTGAGCTGAGCGCGGCTACGGCGGCGCCGAGTCGGTCGTATTCCTCGACCATCGGGCGCAGCTCGTTCAGTCGCGCTTCCATCTCGCTTAGCTTCTGATCTACAAAGTCTGCCATGGCTAATTCTCCTGTGTAATTTGCGGAAAGTACGTATACGGGCGGGACGCTAGCAGGGATTTTCACCAAATGGAACGAATTCGTCCACTTTCCGTGAAACTCGCTTGACGAACTAGGCGCTACTCGGCGAAGAGTTGTTGCAATTGCCTCAGCGATGCCAGCGCTTCGCTCTGCGGAAGATCGCCCGCGATTGCGCGCTGCGCGACGCGGCCAATGATCCCCATCGGTGGGAAGAATTCATTGCTGTAATGGAAGAGCGTGCCGCCGTCATGGGCTTCTAGTCGGTAGCCAGTTTGCGCACGCGAGCCAGCCGGCCCGCGCCCTTCCCACTGAGCCACGTGAGGGGTGTCGCAGGTAACAAGCTCCCACGTCACCTTTAGTGGTGCGCCGCGGATTTCCATTGTCTGGACCATCGTGAAGCCGAGCCGCGCCGGCCCGTCGTCAGAGTCGTTGAGCTTGCGGTGAATCGTCACCCAGTCACCGAGCCGTGTCGGGTCCAGCGCTACGGCCCAGACCTCCTCCGGCGGGGCATCTATCTGGATCTCTGCTGTTACGGCACCCATCGATTCTCCTATCGAGCCACAAGGGGCTCTGACTGCTCCCATTCGAGCAGGGCGTTGGCGATTGCACTGTTGAGTCGGTGAAGGCGAAGGTCGAACATGTCGCGAGCATCAGCGTCGTCGGCGATCAGGTCGCCGTTCAGCCCGGCCATCAGCGGCGCGATCAGCTCAACCTCTTCGCCGGTAATCGATGCCGCGACGGCGCTCGCGATTGGGGTCAGCGAGAAGGGCAGCTCGACGGTCGGTCTGTTGACTAGCATCGCGTCGCCGATGCGCGTGATCAGTTGGCCGTAGGTGACGCTGTCTGGACCGGCGACATCGAGCGTCATTTGGCCGTCGATAGCGTCAGAGAAACCGGCCGCTTCTAGATACGCGATCAGGTCGCGGCCATCAATCGGTTGGGTGCGGTAGTCGCGCCAGTCTGGGAGTGCTAGAACCGCTGAGCGCTCCAGCAGCCGGACGAGGAAGCGGAACGAGCGGGACTGCGCACTGATCACTATCGAGGCCCGCAATGCAACCGCCTGCGGTGCGCTTTCGAGCAGCGCCTGCTCGACCGCCAGGCGGCTCGCGAGGTGTGCAGAGGGTGCTCTATCGCCGGGGATTAGTCCCCCGAGGTAACAGACCCGCCGCAGCCCGGCCCGCTTGGCGGCGGCGGCAAAGTTCTGCGCCGAGACCAGCTCTCGGTCGGCAAAAGAGCCTCCGTCATCAGAAGGTTCCATCGAATGGATTAGGTAATAGGCGAGGTCTATTCCATCGAGCGCGGCGTCTAGCCCTGCGCCGCTGAAAACGTCGCCGGTGACGATCTCATCGATGCCACTTGCCGTAACGCGCTGCGGGTCACGCGCGAGCGCGCGGACTTCGTTGCCGGCAAGGGCCGGTGCCAGCTGAGAGCCGATCGCGCCGCTGGCACCTGTTAGGAGAATTCGCATCTTCAGATGAGGCTACGAGGTGACCGCTCTGAAGGGTCACCGGCGATCGGCCCGAGTCGATCGCAGCAGTAGGCGGCGATCGCGAGGGACGCTGTCGCTGCAGGCGAAGGGGCATTTCGCAGATGGAGGACGCGCCGCTCGGATGAGAAGGCGAAGTCGTCAACTAGCGAGCCATCACGGCCGACGGCCTGTGCGCGCAGACCGACGAACGAGCTTTCAAGATCGCTGGCTTTTAGTTCCGGCAGGAGCCGCTTTGCTTGCGCGGCGTAGGAGCGCTTGCTGATCGCCCAAGCCAGCTCGCGCGGGGCATGGCGCCGCCAGCGCCAAGCCATTCGGTAGCTGCCAGGCCAGCTCAGCGTGTAGGCAATATCGGCGAGTCTTAACGGCCCTGCCTGGGATTCGCTTCGCGTGAGCGCTGGCAGCGCGGTCGGGCCCACCACGACATCGCCGCCAATCCGCCGAGTGAGGTGGACGCCAAGGAAGGGGAGCGCCGGATCCGGGACCGGGTAGATCAGTCCGCGGACAAGCTCGGGGCGTCGTAGAGCGAAGTAGGCACCGCGGAACGGGATGATTCGCGGCTCTGCGTTTTCGCCGCTGGCCTCGGCGAGGCGATCCGACTGAAGCCCAGCGCAAGCGATCACAGCGCTCGCGCGCGTGGCCCCTTTGCTGTGGACGACGACTGCGCGGTCGCTGCCGCTGTTAACCCGCTCGGCGCTGCAGCCGGTGACAATCTGCCCGCCGCGCGCAACAAAATCTGCGGCCAATGCTTCGCAGAGCGCTCCGTAGTCAACGATTCCAGTGTCAGGCGAGTAGAGCCCTGCGACACCGCCAGCGTGCGGTTCTACCTCGCGGAGCTGAGCGGCTCCCACGCGACTGACGCTGATCTTGTTGGATATTGCTCGCTGCTCGAGCCGGTCGAGCGCGCCGAGCTGGTCGGCGCCGGTCGCCACGATCAGCTTGCCGATCCTCTCTGCTGGCACACCAAGCTCGGCGCAGGTCTCGTAAAGCGTGCGCGAGCCTTCGCGGCAGAGCTCAGCCTTCAGCGAGTCTGGTTCGTAGTAGATGCCAGCGTGGATCACGCCGCTGTTGTTCGAGCTCTGGTGCTGCGCGACACGCGCCTCGGCTTCCAGCACCAGAACCGCGATATGCGGTTGGCGGATCAGCGCTTCGCGCGCCGTGGCGAGCCCGACGATGCCACCGCCGACGACTAGGAGGTCGCAGCTCGCCGGCGCGGCGCTGGGGCGATCTCGATCCGCTCTCGTCACGCCAAGAGGATCGCAGCTTGGCCGCTCGATTCTCCGAAGACGCGGCCTTTGTTGTTACAGCGAAGTCAAAAAAGTACGGCAGGTGCGGAACGCTCCGTTGCAGCTTCGTGACGCTTGTGATTGATTGCCCGTCGGTTCAGTCAACACAACTTTGAGCGGGAGGAGCAGCTAGATGGCGCAGGCGCGTAAGGCGGCAAAAGTTTCATGCGATCAGTGCTTCTTCCGTGCCCAGATGCTCTGCGCGCTAGAGCTAGATCAGGCCTGCGTAACGTTCCGGCCCAACCACCCGGAGGGGCTTCGCCCGCCGCGCCAGATGCGGTTTGTATTTCGTCAGGAACGCAGCAAGAAGGCCGCCTGGGCATTCCCGTCGGCAGCCGAGCAGGCCTCGCTCCACCGCGCCTAGAGCCGCCGCTAGACGATTGCGTCCGCCGGTGCGGGCTGACCTTCGCGCTGGGCCTTCTCGCGTGACTTGGCTGCGACGCGGGCTATCCAGTTTGCGCCCGGCGTGTCGGTCAATCCGTGGGCGACGATCGATGTCACGACACAGAGCGCGGCAAGGTTCGTTACTTCGGTCGCGCCCGGGATTCCAAGCGCCAGTAGGAAAAGTGAGTAGGTCATCGTTGCGACGCCCTTCGGTCCAAACCAGCTCATGAAGGCTTTCGTCTGAGTGCTAAGTCGCTCGCGGTTGCCAATCAGCGAGAGCCAGACGCCAGCCGTCCTCGCGATCGTCAAAGTGACGACGACGACCGCGACGGCCGCCCAGCCGTTCGAGAAGAGCGCCTGCACGGTGAGAATCGAACCAAAGACGACGAAGATGCCGAGCTTCAGTAGCTCGACTATTTCCTCAGCGCCGCTGCTGAAGTAGTCACGTATGTCAGCGCGCCGCACACCGAGCGTGATCGCGCAGACGAAGACAGCGATGAAGGCGTTGCCGTGGCCAGCAAACGAAAGAATGCCGTAGGTCAGTAGCGCAACTCCTAGCGCGTAGAGGACCTTGTGGTGATCGGGGATGCCGGAGCCTTCACCGGAGCGCGGGATAAGCAGCGATGCGATGTATCCGATCGCGATTCCGGCGGCAAACCCGATCGTCATGTCTTCGAGGATGAACTGCCACCAGACGGTTCCGCCGCTATTGCCTTTGAGCGCTGCGGCTACAGGGATGATCAAGGCCAGCGCAAGGCCATCGTTGAGCCCCGACTCAAGGTTCAACGAGTTGCGGATCAGTCGTGGAACTCGGGGGTTGGTAACGACAGCCGATGAGAGCACCGGATCGGTTGGTGAAAGGAGCGCACCGAGCAGCGCCGCCTCGAGCCAATCGAGGCCCACGATGTAGTGACCAGCGAGTGTGATTATCGCTGCCGTGATCGGCATCGCGATGATCAACTTGCGAAGCGGCAGATGCCACTGCTTGGCCAGTAGCTCAGCCTCAACCTCAAGCCCGTCACGGAAGAGGATCACGACAAGCGCGAGAATCGCAAGCTCTTTTACGAAGCCCTCCTGGGCGTTGAAGTCGAGCACCCCGAGGCCGCCTTGGCCTAGCGCGAACCCTGCAAGCACGTAAAGCGCTGTTAGCGAAAGGAAGCTGCGCTTGACGTAACCGGACAGCAGCGCGCCAATTACGAGCAGCGCGCCAAGCACGATCAGCGCGATCTCAAAAGTCTCCACATAGGTAGAGTCTCAGAAGCAGGCGAAAGGGGCGAATAGAGCGATGCAGATAACAGTTCTTGGCAAGTCGCCCTCGTGGCAGGACGCGGGTGGAGCCTGCAGCGGCTACCTCGTCGAGACGGCGACAACAAAAATCCTAATCGACTGCGGGAACGGCGTTTTTGCGAGGCTACGCGAGCGGATCGACTACGCCGACATTGACGCCGTGGTGATCACTCACTTCCACTCCGACCACTGCCTCGACCTGATGCCCTACGCCTACGCGCTGAGCTACTCGACGCGCTGGTCGCCGGCAGAACCTGCGCCCAAGCCGCGGTTAATCGTGCCCGCCGGCGGTGCAGATGTGCTTCGCCAGATCGCCACGATCTTTGGCGCCGGTGAGCTGATCATCGACGCTTTCGAGGTGAGCGAATATCAGCCGGAGGGAGCCGTTCAAGTAGATGACTTTGAGTTGCAGTTCTGCCCAGTGCCGCACTACGTCCCAACCTTCGCAGTCGCGATCACGGCGGCCGGAGAGGAAGGCCGCTTCACATTCGGCGCTGACTGCGCCCCTAACCAGCAGCTGATCGACTTTGCCCGCGGCAGCGACCTTCTATTGATCGAGTCAACGCTTCGGGTCCCCGAGGACGATGAGCCACGAGGTCACCTGACTGCGACCGAGGCTGGCGAACACGGGCGCGCCGCAGAGGCGAAAAGATTGGTGATTACGCACATCTCAGATGAGCTGGATCAGGAGCTCTCGGTCGCCCAAGCCTCAGCCGCCTTCGGCGACCAGGTAACGCTTGCAGCAGAGGGTGCTGTCTTTCAGTGCTGACAGAAAGTTGACGTAACGGCTATGCTGCTTGCTCGGTATTCCACTAGGGAGATTGATGATGGCTTCGGCTTCTGAACGTGCGGCAAGCGCCGCCACTGCAGCACAAGACCTACTTAGCAACCCGTACATCCGTCGGGTAGTTGAGGACCCTGAGATTCGTGACAACGCCCGCGTCGCTTACAGCGCCGCGCGTGAAGCGATCGATCGCATCTCTAACAGCGACAACCCTGCTTCGGCGATCCTCGACGATCGCAAGGTGCAGCGCTCGATCAAGCGCGCCGGTGAAGCCGCAATGGAGACGCGCGCGCTAATCATCGAGCCACGCCGCTCAAGCCACATCTTCCGCAACCTCGTGATCCTCGGCGCTGGCGTAGTACTTGCCGTCGCACTGAGTGAGGGTCTGCGCAACAAGGTCCTCGACATGCTGTTCGGCGCTGAGGAAGAGTTCGACTACGTGCCGACGACCGCGCCGCCTGCTGCCAGCGCCAAGGCCGAAGCTCCTTCGACTGCTGATGTTGCCGCGACCAACGGCAAGGCCGACAAGGCCGATAAGGCCGACGCAGACGCCGCTGTAGAGAGCGAGTAGTCCCTAGCGCTACGGGAAGATTTTCCCGAACTTCGCGAACAGGCGCAGGTTGCCCTTCGGGCGCAGCTTGCGCGATAGCAGCAGCTTGCGAGCGTCGACGCGCTTGGCAAAGAGGTCGGCCCAGTCGTCGAACGAGATCACGAGTTTCAAGTTCGCCTTCCGGTTCGTGCCGCGCGCAGCGCTGCACTTGCCGCCGTCGAAGCTGAGCTGCCAAGGCTCGGCGTCGGTGAAAGCCCACTCGATAACCGTTCCTGAAGGCACAACATGGACGTCCGCTGCGCGCGCGATCGAATCGAACATCACCTCGGTCGCGTAAGGGTCGCGCGAGGCGGGGCGGTCCGGGCCAAC
>CAMDLG010000027.1 GCA_945901565.1 Bifidobacterium breve
GCGGCAAAACGGGCACGCTAAATAACGTCAGTGCGCTCTCCGGCATCTGTCGCGCAGCAAACGGCCACACGATCGCGTTCTCGTTGCTGATGAATAGCTTCCTTCCGGCCGACTCGCACAAGCTCCAGAATCGCGCCGCTGTAGCCATCGCCCGCTATGGCGACTGATTGAATCAGGCGTCGCCGAGCAGCGACAGCAGCGACGCTTCGTCGAGCACCGTTACTTCCAGACGCTCGGCCTTCTCAAGCTTTGATCCCGCAGCCTCTCCCGCGACGAGGTAGTCGGTCTTCTTTGACACCGACGTAGTCACGCGGCCACCGGCAGCAAGAATCTTCTCGCTAGCCTGCTCGCGCGTTAACGTCGGCAGCGCACCGGTGAGCACAAAGGCCTTGCCGGCGAGCGGGCCCTCTCCTGGCGGCGGACCTTGCTGCTCAAATTGGAGGCCGGCAGTTCGTAGAGCTGCGATGAGCGACTGCATCTGCGGGTCGGCCAATTGATCAACGATCAGTTGGCCAACGATTGGCCCAACGCCTGGCGTCTGCGAGACCTCGTCGACATCGGCCGCAAGGAGCGCGTCGATCGTGCGGAGGCGCTGCGAAAGGCTGCGGCCCGTGACCTCGCCAACTCCTTCAATCCCGAGCGCGAAAAGGACGCTGGCGAAAGGCCGCATCTTTGACTCCTCAAGAGCATCACTGATCGCCTGCGCCGATAGCTCACCCATCCCGTCAAGCGCGGCTAGCTGCTCAACGCTCAGCCCGTACAGATCGGCTGCGTTTTCGATCAAGCCTTGTTCGAGCAGCATCACGACGAGCTTCTCGCCAAGGCCATCTATATCCATCGCCCCGCGTGACACGAAGTGTGTGAGGAGCGCTTCGCGGCGCCCTTCGCATTGGCGGTTAGGGCACTTTGTGAAGACTGAGTTGCCAGGCTTAACGGTCGCCTCGCCGCAGATTGGGCACTTCTTTGGCGCCGCCAGCGGCCCGCTGCGACCCTTGCGCTCAGCCGCGTGAGGCGCCGGCGATACAACCTGCGGGATCACGTCGCCGGCCCGCAGGATGATGACCTCATCCCCAGGCCGGACATCCTTGCGGATCAGATCCTCCTCGTTGTGAAGCGTGGCGTGCTGCACCACGACGCCGCCGACCTCGACCGGCTCGAGGACAGCGAATGGATGCAGGTCGCCGAACTTGCCGACGCTCCACTGAACCTCCTTGAGCTCCGTGATCTTCGTCGTCGGGGGGAACTTCCAAGCAACTGCCCAGCGCGGATCGCGGCCGACGACTCCAAGACGCCGCTGCTGCTCAGCGTCATCGAGCTTGATCACCACACCGTCGATCTCAAAGCTAAGCGAGCCGCGGCGCTGCTGCCAGGCTAGGCAACGATCGATCGCGGCCTGCTCGCTGTCGAGCCGCTCGATCTCACTATTGACAGGAAAACCGCGTTGGCGCAGCCATTCCAGCGTCTCCCACTGCGAATCGAAGGCAATTCCCTCGCAGGCGCCGACGCCATAAGCCCAAAGCGACAGCGGACGTTCCGCTGCGAGCCGTGGATCGAGCTGGCGCAGCGTACCGGCGGCGGCGTTGCGTGGATTCATGAAGGTCGGCTTGCCGTCGCTGGCGCGTCGCTCATTGAGGCTTTGAAAGCCCTCGAGGGACATGTAAACCTCGCCTCGGACCTCGATCATCGGCGGAGCATCTTCGATGCTTAGCGGCACGGTCGGGATCGTGCGCAGATTGTGCGTTACATCCTCACCGACCTCTCCGTTACCGCGCGTCGCGCCACGTTCAAGCAATCCGTCGCGGTAGACGATCGATATCGCCAGCCCATCGACCTTCGGTTCACAGACGTAGCGAAACTTGGCGTCATCGATCCCCTCGCGCGCCAAGTGGTTGCGCATCCGCGTCACCCAACCGTCAAACTCCTCCGCGCTGCGGGCGTTCGCGAGCGAGAACATTGCCTGTGGGTGCGTGACCTTCTCGAGCGCACTGACCGGCTCTGCTCCAACGCGCTGCGTAGGCGAGTCGGCCGTTACTAATTCAGGCTGATCACGTTCAATCTGCCGCAGCTCGTCGAGTAGCTCGTCGTACTGGTCGTCGCCAATAGAGGGGTCATCTTGAACGTAGTAACGCTCGTTGTGAGCGCGCAGCTCGGCGCGCAACTTCTCCGCCCGCTCGGCAGCCTTACTCACTGAGCCTCCGGAGCCGCCGCTTCCAGCAGCTGGCTTAGATCGCGGGCACTTAGCGCCTCAATTCCTGGCTCATAAGTCAAGTCAAAGTGCAGCGGCGTTACGGCGATTTTCCCTGCTGCGAGCGCTGCCAAGTCAGTCCCAGGGTCGTCCTTGTAACCGTGGTCCTCGCCATAGATCGAAAAGCGGCGCCGACCGTTCTCGCCCTCCTCTTGGAGCGTCAGCTGATCCTTGTAGATCCGCTTCCCTAAGCGAGTGATCTCAACGCCGCTCGGCTGGTCACCGGGGACGTTTACGTTGACCAGTGTCCCCTCTGGCAACGGAGCCTGTGCGACGTGCGCAGCTAGCTGAGCGGCAAACTGGGCGGCAACATCGAACTGAAAATGTCGCCCCCAGCGAAAGTCCATCTCGCGGCTCGTGGACTGCTGAGAAACCGCGATCGCAGGGATCCCCAGCAGCAGCCCTTCCAGCGCCGCCGCAACGGTGCCTGAGTAGGTCACGTCGTCGCCAAGGTTTGCGCCGTGGTTAATGCCTGAGACGATTAGCTCTGGATAGAAGCCTTCAACGAGGCCAAGCGTCGCAAATCGCACACAGTCGACCGGCGTACCTTCGGTTGCAAAGCCGACGCTGCCGTCGTCGAAGGGAACCTCTTCGATCCAGAGCGGCTTGTGGGTCGTGATCTTGCGCGCGAAGGCCGAACGATTACCGTCCGGTGCGATCGTGACGAGTTCGATCTCGGGCAACGCCGCGAGAGCAACGCGCAGCGTCTGCAGCCCCTCGGCTTCAATCCCGTCGTCGTTGGTGAGAAGAACCTTCATCGCGCGCTCGAAACGAGCATAGAGCGCACTGCTGGCGGCACGACCGCTGAATCAAGCGGCGCGCGCTCAGACCAGTTCGAGATAGACCATCTCGGTTGAGTCGCTGCGCCGCGGCCCAAGCTTGAGGATCCGCGTGTAGCCGCCCGGACGCTCGGTGTAGCGCGGCGCGACCTCGGTGAAGAGCTTGTGGACGGCAGTTGCGTCCTGCCCCAGCGCTGCAAGCGCTTGGCGCCGAGCGTGAAGGTCTCCCCGCTTGGCGAGCGTGATCAGCTGCTCTACCTCTGGCTTGACTGCCTTCGCCTTAGCTTCGGTCGTCTTAATCCGCTCGTGCTCAATGATCTCTTTGCAGAGGTTGCGGAGCAGCGCCTTACGGTGCGAAGGGCTACGGCTTAGCTTGTGGCGTGTTTTCTGGTGGCGCATGGCTGGGGATCAGTCGTCGCGCAGCGAGAGTCCGCGCGCTGCGAGTGTTTCAATTACCTCGTCAATTGACTTCTTGCCGAAGTTAGGGATCGCGTTCAACTCAGCCTCCGACTTCGACAGCAGGTCACCGATCGTCTGGATGCCGGCGCGCTTGAGGCAGTTGTATGAACGAACACCGAGCTCCAGTTCCTCGATCAGGATGTCATCGAGTGGGCCACCGGCAGCGATCGGTGCGACGCCGGGGATTGCCCCGAGCCCCGGCGAATCGAGCTGGTTAACCGGGCCTGCACGCAGCTCTTCGATGCGATCCTCATCGGTGAAGATTGCTAGCTGAGAGATCAAAATCTCTGATGCCTCGCGCAGAGCCGTCTGCGGGTCGAGTGAACCGTCGGTCTCAATGTCCAAGGTCAGCTTGTCGAAGTCGGTCCGCTGGCCAACGCGGGCCTGCTCGACTGCGTAAGCGACACGCTTGACCGGCGAGAAGAGCGAGTCGATTGGAATGACACCGATCGGTTGGTCATCGCTCTTGTTGTCTTCGGCTGGGCGGTAGCCACGGCCTCGGCCGATCGTCAGGTAGACCTCAAGCTTGGTCTTCTTCTCAAGCGTTGCGATGTGCAGCTTGGGGTTAAGAATCTCGACTCCGGCAGGAAGGTCGATGTCCTTCGCTGTGATCTCGCCGGGGCCCGTAATCACGAGCGGCGCCTCGACCTCGGTTGCGTCGGAGTGCATCCGGCAAACGATTCCCTTGAGGTTCAAGATGATGTCGGTGACGTCTTCTGTGACACCTTCGATCGAAGAGAACTCGTGGCGCACTCCTTCGATCCGCACGCTCGTCACTGCAGCGCCCGAGAGCGAGCTGAGCAAGACGCGCCGTAGCGAGTTGCCGAACGTGTAGCCGAAGCCGCGGTCGAGCGGCTCGATTACGAATGAGCCGTGATCGTCGTCGCTTTTGTCACTGGTGATACGGGGAATCTGAAAGTCGAGCATTTGGCGATTTTGTCCTGTGGTTGTGGGCTGCGCGGCGCCATTATCGGCGACCGCTGGGAGCGTCACCAACCGCAAGCGGAAGGCAGACGCGGAACGCTTTTACTACTTCGAATACAGCTCAACGATGAGCTGCTCCTGCACCGGCGTCGTGATCTCACGACGCTCGGGGACACGCAGAATCTTGGCCGTCAGCGACTCATGGTCGGCCTGAAGCCATGCGGGCACTTGAGCCGTAAGCTCGGTCGCCCCTCGGACGATCGTCTCGGCTCCGCTGCCGCTCTTGAGCGCGATGATGTCGCCCTCGTGAACTTGGAAGCTTGGGATGTCAACGCGGCGACCATTGACGGTCCAGTGGCCGTGACGCACCATCTGGCGTGCTTGGCGGCGTGATCCGGCAAATCCGAGGCGGACGAGTACGTTGTCGAAGCGGCGCTCAAGCATTTGCAAGAGGTTCTCGCCGGTAATTCCGTCCTGACGACTTGCGCGGTCGTAGTAGAGGCGGAACTGAGTTTCGAGTACGCCGTAGTAGCGACGTGCCTTCTGCTTCTCGCGTAGCTGCACGCGGTACTCGCTCTGCTTCTGACGGCCACGACCGTGGTCGCCTGGCGGGTAGGCGCGGCGCTCAAATGAGCACTTATCGGTGAGGCAACGCTCTCCCTTGAGGAAGAGCTTCTCTCCCTCACGGCGGCACTGCTTGCACTGTGGTGAAGTATCGCGAGCCATCTGGCCTGCCCCCTATACGCGCCGCCGCTTGCGCGGCCGGCATCCGTTGTGGGCTTGAGGCGTCACGTCGCGGACGCTGATCACTTCGAGGCCTGCAGCCTGCAGTGAGCGAATCGCAGTCTCGCGGCCGGAGCCTGAACCCTTGACGTAAACATCGACCTTCTGGAGGCCTTGTTCCATACCTTTGCGGGCCGCCGAGTCAGCGGTCACCTGCGCGGCGAACGGCGTTGACTTGCGCGAGCCCTTGAACCCTGCGCCACCGGCCGATTCCCAGGCGATGACATTGCCTTGAAGGTCGGTGAGCGAAACGATCGTGTTGTTGAAGGACGTCTTGATGTGAGCCTGGCCAACAGGAATGTTCTTCTTGACCTTGCGACGGCCGCGGGCTGGACGTTTGGGAGCGGGCACTTAGTTCCTCATGTCTTTGTTGCTGCTTTCTTACCGGCAACCTGCATCCGCTTGGGTCCTTTACGTGTGCGGGCGTTGGTCTTGGTCTTCTGACCGCGGACTGGTAGCCCGCGGCGGTGACGGATGCCGCGGTAGCAGCCAATCTCGCCGAGTCGCTTGATGTTCTGAGAGCGTTCACGGCGCAGGTCACCTTCAACGAGCAGATCCTCGTCGACGATTGCGCGCAGCTTGGCGACCTCATCTTCAGTTAGGTCACGGACGAAGGTGTCTGGGTTGATCTTGGCCTGCGCGAGCATCGCGTTAGCGGTTGAACGGCCGATGCCGTAGATGTACGTGAGGCCGATCTCAACTCGTTTGTTGAGCGGAATATTGATTCCTGCGATTCGAGCCATTTAGATATTTATCCTTGACGCTGCTTGTGGCGCGGATTTGGGCAGATGACGAACACAACGCCGCGGCGCCGGATCACGTTACATTTTTCGCACATCGGCTTAACCGACGGTCGTACCTTCATAATTCCTTCTTCGTCGATGGGCCGGAAAGGGGCTCTGGCGACCGCAGGGGCGCGCCGCTACCACTCGCGGACAAACACGCTCCATCAGATGGAACGCACACGAGGTAATAAGGTAGCAAAACACGGCAATTAGTCGCTCTGTGGCCTGCGCTCATGCATTACCGATCAGCTGATGCCAGGGAGTGAGGATCCGCGGGCCGTCATCGGTAACCGCGACCGTAAACTCGAAATGCGCTGCAAGTGAGCCATCTTGGGTGAAAATTGACCAGCCGTCGGGGGCGATTCGCACTGCATGACCGCCGGCCGTGACCATCGGCTCGATCGCAAGAACCATCCCGGTTTCAAGCTTTGGACCGCGCCCCGCGGGGCCGTAATTCGGGATCTGCGGGTCCTCATGCATTGACCGGCCGACGCCGTGGCCGACCAACGTGCGGACCACAGCAAATCCGTCGGGCTCAACGCAGCTCTGTACAGCGTGCGAGATGTCGCCGATCCTGCCGCCATTTTGAACCTGCTCGACCGACGCCAGCAGTGATGCTTCGGTGACAGCAATCAGCGACTCGGCTTCAACGCTCACCTCGCCAACCGCGAAGGTGCAGGCCGCGTCTGCGACCCATCCGTCGAGCGTGACGCCAATATCGACCGAGAGGATGTCGCCTTCAGCGAGCGTGTAAGAACCCGGAATTCCGTGCACGACCATCGAGTTAGGTGATGCGCAGATTGAACCTGGAAAGCCGTTATAGCCCTTGAACGATGGCTCAGCTCCCTGCGAGCGAATGAAGCGCTCCGCGGCCTCGTCGAGCTGGGCTGTTGTCACGCCGGGGGCGACCTTGCCAGCAACTAGCTGCATTGTCCGCGCGTGGATCTCCCCCGCGGCGGCGATCTTCTCGATCTCCTCAGGCGTCTTCTTGATGATCACGGGAAGACGGGCGCCGCTCAGATCGTCTCTTCGAGCTTCAGCGTCGCGATCGTTCCGCGAATGCGGCTGTAGACCTCGGCCGGAGCTGGTGAACCATCGAAGCGGTGCAGGAGACCAAGATGCTCGTAATAGTCGGCGAGCGGGGCCGTCTGCTCGTGATAAACGGCGAGGCGGTTGCGCACCGTTTCGGGCTTGTCGTCCTCGCGCTGCACGAGCTCACTGCCATCGACGTCGTCGATCCCTTCAACCTTCGGCGGATCGAAGTCAACGTGATAGATCTGTCCTGACTTCGGATTGACGCGCCGTCCCGAGATGCGGCGCACGATCTCCTCATCCGGGGCCTCGATCAGCAGCACGCCAGTCAGCTTGCGGCCGACCTTCTCTAGGTCGACGCCGAGCGCCTCAGCCTGCGGGATTGTGCGCGGGAACCCATCAAGCAAGAAGCCGTCGCGCGCGTCGCTGCGGCCGATCGCCTGAAGCAGCAATCCGATGATCACATCGTCAGGGACGAGATTGCCGGCGTCCATGTAGCTGGATGCCAGCTCACCTAGCTCAGTCTGCTCAGCGACGGCCTGGCGCAACATGTCGCCGGTTGAGATGTGCGGCAGCTCAAACTCCGTCCGAAGCTGCTCGGCCTGAGTCCCCTTGCCAGCGCCGGGCGGTCCTAGGAGGATCAGGTTCAGCTCGCTCATCGCTAGTTGAGGAAACCTTCGTAGTTGCGCATCATCAGCTGCGCTTCAAGCTGCTTCATCGTGTCGAGTGCAACGCCGACGACGATCAACAGGGATGTACCGCCAAAGAAGAAGTTCGCTGCTGTCTGATTGATCAAGATCGTTGGCAGCGCAGCCACCGCGGCGAGGTAGAGCGCGCCGGGGAACGTCAAACGGGCGAGGATTCGATCAAGGAACTCGGCCGTTGGCCGTCCGGGTCTGACTCCGGGGATGAAGCCGCCGTACTTCTTGAGGTTCTCGGCTTGATCGACGGGGTTGAAAGTGATCGCCGTGTAGAAGTAAGTGAAGACGATGATGAAGAGCGTCTCGCCAACTAGATACGCGGCACCCGATGGACTGAAGAAGTTCGACAGGTCCTTGGCCCACGGCGTCCCGATTAGCTGCCCGACCGTCGGCGGGAAGGCCATGATTGAGGCCGCGAAGATGACTGGGATTACGCCGGCCATGTTGACGCGCAGCGGCAGGTAGGTCTGGCCGCCGCCGCTCATTCGGCGGCCGATCACGCGCTTCGCGTACTGCACCGGAATCCGCCGTTGCCCCTCTTGGATGAAGACGACCGCAGCAATAACCCCCAGCGCAAGGAACGGCATCATCACTTTGAAGACTGCGTCAGGGCTAGTCCACCAAGCCTGAATGCCGTTTGGAAGGCCCGACACGATCGAGGCGAAGATCATCAGCGAGATTCCGTTACCGATGCCGCGCTGCGTGATCAGCTCACCCATCCACATCACGACGACGCAGCCTGCAGTCAGTGTGAGGACGATCAAGAAGAGTGTTCCGAGATTGAAGTTGTTGATTACCGGCTGGCCGGCCGATGCCTCTTGGCTCTTAAAGAGGAAGACGTAGCCGATCGACTGAGCGAACGCCAAACCGACCGTCAAGTAGCGCGTGTACTGAGTGATCTTGGCCTGGCCAACCTCACCTTCCTTCGAGAGCTTCTCAAGCGACGGAAGGACAACCGTGAGTAGCTGCAGGATGATCGAGGCCGTGATGTACGGCATGATCCCGAGCGCAAAAATCGCCATCCGCGACAGTCCGCCGCCGCTGAACGTGTTGAGCAAGTTGAGGATTCCGCCTCCACCGAACTGCTTCTGGATCTCCTCAATTGCCTGAGTGTCAACGCCAGGAACTGGAAGGTGCGCGCCAAACCTGTAGAGCGCCAGGAGACCCGCCGTGAACGCAAGTTTCTTGCGAATCTCGGGGACCGTAAAGGCGCTTACGACCGTTGCGATCATGGCGCCGAGGTGCTGGGAGCCTCGCTTCCGACCGTCACGCAGGTGCCCCCAGCGGCTTCGATCGCCGCGCGGGCCGAAGCGCTGAAGCCGTGCGCATGAACGGTCAACGGTTTAGTGATCTCACCCTTGGCGAGGACCTTCACTGGGATCTCCTTGCGGGTCCCGAGGCCATGTGCGACAAGCGACTCGATCGTCACGTCGGCGCCGGATTCGAAGCGAGCTTCAAGATCTTGCAGGTTGACGGCCTGCGTGTGGGTGCGGAAAGGCTCGAACGGCATCGACTTCTTCATGTTTGGACCGCGCAACTTGCGCATCCGAACCTGAATCGGCATCTGGCCGCCCTCAAAGCGCGCGCGGTCCTTCGACCCCGAGCGTGATCCGTAACCCTTGTGGCCTCGACCAGAGGTCTTTCCGTGGCCCGAGCCGTGGCCGCGGCCGACGCGACGACGTGGCTTACGGCTGCCCGGCGACGGCGACAGGTTGTGCAGGCCGAAGCGTTCGCTTTCAGCGCTCTCCTCGGTTGCCTTCTTTGCTGCTGTCGGCTCCGGCTTGGCGGCGGCCTCAGCCTTGGGCGCAGCGGGCTTCTTCGCAGCGGCAGGCTTCGCAGCAGCAGCAGGCTTCGCAGCAGCAGCAGGCTTCTTGGCAGCGGCAGGCTTCGCGGCAGCGGCAGGTTTCTTCGCAGCGGCTGGCTTCTTCGCGGCAGGTTTCTTCGGCTCAGGGCTCATCAGGACTTTTCTCCTTCAACGCGCACGAGGTGGCGGACGCTGTGCAGCATCCCCCGCGCCGGTGGGTTGTCTGCGACTTCGACGGTCTGACCGATGCGGCGCAGCCCAAGTGAGCGCAGCGTCGCGAGCTGAGCTGCCTGGCTCCCGTTGCTGGAGCGGACCTGAGTGACACGGATCGCGCTCATGCCTGCGGCTCCTCAGCAACCTCAGCGGTTTCCTCAGCAACCTCAGCAGCTTCTTCAGCAACCTCAGCCACTACCTCTTCGGGCGCCTCGGCTACTTCTGCAACCTCTGCCTCGGCGACAACAACCTGCTCGACGGCAACGGCTACTTCAACCTCATCTTCGACCACCGGGGCGCTGCGATCGGCCGGTGCTAGACCAAGTACCTCATTGATCGAGAGGCCACGGAGCTCAGCGACCTCGGCAGGGGTCCGCAGGCTGCGGAGCCCTTCAATGGTCGCCTTGACGAGGTTGATTGGGTTCTGCGTGCCAAGGCTCTTCGAAAGAATGTCGTGGATGCCCGCTAGCTCGAGTACGGCGCGCACTCCGCCGCCTGCGATCACGCCGGTACCTGGCGACGCTGGCTTCATGAAGACGCGACCGGCGCCAAAGATACCTGTCGTCTGGTGCGGAATCGTCGAGTTGTAGCGCGGCACGCGGAAGAGGTTCTTCTTGGCCTGCTCGACGCCCTTCTGGATTGCAACGGGGACCTCGTTAGCTTTGCCGTAGCCGACGCCAACGACATCCTTCTCGTCGCCAACGACAACAAGTGCTGTGAAGGAGAACCTACGGCCGCCCTTGACGACCTTCGCTACGCGGTTGATTTCGACAACGCGCTCTTGAAGGTCAAGCCCGGAGGCGCTGACTGTGCGGTCAATTTCCATACTCAGATCAGCCTCTTATTCTTGCTCATACGCTTAGTCCACCTTCACGAAGTCCTTCGGCAAACGCCTTTACGCGGCCGTGGTAACGGTACCCACCGCGGTCAAATACAACGGCGCTCGTGCCGGCCGCCTTGGTGCGCTCAGCAAGCAGCTGCCCGAGCTTCTCGGACTGCGCCATCGGTGCCAATGAACGCACTTCGGCTTCAGTCCAGCTGACGGCGGCGAGCGTGTGACCGCTGCCGTCATCGATCACCTGGGCGCTGATGCCACGGTTGGAGCGGAAGACAGAAACGCGCGGGCGAGCAGCCGTGCCAATGACCTTGGCGCGAACGCGGCGCCGACGGCGCAAACGGCCTGTTGAGCGGGTTGCCGAGCTCATGCGCGCTTACCAACCTTGCGGATCACGTGTTCGCCTTCGTAGCGGATTCCCTTGCCCTTGTAAGGCTCAGGTGGGCGGCTCTTGCGGATCTTCGCCGCTGTCTCGCCGACAAGCTGCTTTGAGATTCCAATGACCGTCACGTTGGTTGGCTGAGGGACGTCGAAACTAATGCCGTCCGGCGCCTCGATCTCAACCGGGTGCGAATAACCGAGTGCGAGCGTCAGCTTTGAACCACTCACAGCGGCGCGATAACCGACGCCCTGAATCTCAAGCTTCTTCTCGAATCCGTCGGTGACACCTTCGACCATGTTGGCCACGAGTGAGCGGGTAAGGCCGTGCAGAGCGCGGTGCTCCCCACGGTCCGTGGGGCGCGTGACTACTAGCTCATCACCCTCCTGGACAACCGTGATGTCACGCGAGACGCGCTCAGTAAGTTCGCCCTTCGGGCCCTTGACGCTGATGAGTTCAGGCTCAATCTTGATCTCGACCCCTGAAGGGACGGGAATTGGCTTTCTACCGATCCGTGACATGGCTACCAGACAAAGGCCACGACTTCGCCGCCGACGCCCGCATTGCGAGCCTCGTGGCCGGTCATGACTCCTCTCGATGTTGAGACGATTGTTGTTCCCATCCCGCCTTGCACCTTCGGGATGCTGCCGTGATCGACGTAGTAGCGCTGCCCTGGGCGCGAAGCACGCTTCAGGCCGGTGATTGCGCTGCGACGGTCGTCTGCGTACTTGAGCTCAACTGCCAGCACCTCAGCGGGGTGATCGGCGTCACGGGGACGCGTCTCGTAGCCACTGATGTAGCCCTGCTCAGTGAGAATCCGCGCCATTTCGCGCTTCAATTTTGAGGCTGGAATCTCGACGATGTCGTGCTGGGCAACGATGCCGTTGCGCACGCGGGTCAAGAAGTCAGCTATTGGGTCTGTCATCGACATTGGTTGCTCCGATCCCCTACCAGCTGCTCTTCGTCATGCCGGGGATGTAGCCGTTGTGAGCTAGCTCACGCAGGCAGATTCGGCAGACGCCGAACTTGCGGTACACGGCGCGTGAACGACCACAGCGGCTGCAGCGGCTGTATCCACGGGTCGGGTACTTGGGTGTCCGCGCCTGCTTGACGCGCTGCGAAGTCTTGGCCATTACTGATCGGTCTCCTCGGCGGGTTCGTCGGCGGCCTCGTCGGCAGCCTCTTCAGCTTCTTCAGGGGCGGCCTCGTCGGCAGCCCCTTCAGCTTCATCAGGGGCGGCCTCGTCGGCAGCCTCTTCAGCATCATCAGCGGCAGCTTCATCACTGCCGGATTCAGCCTCAAGCTCAGCTTTTGCTTCTTCAGCGGCCTGACGCTTGGCGGCTTGTTCGGCAGCCTTGGCTGCCTCTTCGGCGGCTACTTGCTCAGGATCTGGACGGTTGACAAAAGGCATTCCGAAGAGCGACAGCAGCGCGTGGCCCTCTTCGTCGGTCGCGGCGCTGGTAGTGATCGCGATGTCGAGGCCGCGGATCTGATCGACTGCGTCATAGTCAATCTCAGGGAAGATGATCTGCTCGCGCACGCCGATCGTGTAGTTGCCGCGGCCATCAAAGTTGGCGGGCAGTCCACGGAAGTCTCGGATACGAGGGATCGCTACCGACATTAGGCGATCAAGGAACTCGTAGGCACGGTCACCGCGAAGCGTTACCGCTAGACCCACAGGCATTCCTTCACGTAGCTTGAAGTTCGCAATCGACTTGCGGGCGAGACGCACGTTGGGAGCCTGGCCGGCGATCTGGGCGAGCTGCTCAGCGGCGGCGTCAAGCATCTTCGAATCCTGTTTCGCTTCGCCGACGCCCATGTTGACGGTGATCTTTTCGACCCTCGGCGCCTGCATCACGCTGCTGTAGCCGAACTGCTCCATCAGGGCAGGTCGAACCTCGTCGTAATAACGAGCTTTAAGGCGGGCTGGTGTTTGAGTGGCTGGCATCAGATTGGTCAGTCGAGCTTGGTGTTTGAACGCTTAGTCACGCGGCTGCGGACGCCACCTTCACGGGTGACTCCAACGCGGGTTGGGCGGTTCTCTTTTGGATCTACGAGCATCACGTTGCTGACGTGAATTGGACCTTCTTTTTCGATGATTCCTCCGGCCGCAGCATCACTGTCGGCGCTGGCATTCGGCGAAGGCCGCTGATGGCGCTTGATGATGTTGAGACCCTCAACGTAAACCCGCTCCTTCTTTGGGTCGACGCGGAGCACGCGACCGGTCTTGCCACGGTCCTTACCGCTGACAACGGCGACCTGATCGTCACGACGGATACGCATACTCATGCTAGAGCACCTCCGGAGCAAGCGAGATGATCTTCATGAAGTTGCGGTCACGCAGCTCGCGCGCTACAGGCCCGAAGATGCGCGTTCCAAGCGGATTGTTGGCTTCATCGATGATCACGGCAGCGTTTTCATCGAATGCAATGTAGGTGCCGTCTTCGCGGCCAAACTGCTTGCGAGTGCGAACAACGACGGCCTTCACGACCTCGCCCTTCTTGACCGACCCGTTCGGGATCGCCTGCTTGACAGTGGCTGTTATCACGTCGCCGACATGGGCGTAGCGACGGCTCGATCCACCCTGCACGCGAATGCAGAGAATTTCCCGAGCACCGGTGTTGTCGGCAACGCGAAGGCGCGATTCGTTCTGGATCATTTCGCACGCTCCAGAATCTCAACTAGGCGCCAGCGCTTCGTGGCCGACATCGGACGGCTCGCGATTACACGAACGAAGTCGCCTTCACGTGCCTCGTTTGTTTCATCGTGAGCGTGGAGCGACTTCGTCGAACGAACGATCTTCTGGTACTTCGGGTGACGCTTGGCGATGTCAACGCGCACCGTGATCGTCTTTGCGGCCTTCGTTGAAGTGACGATTCCCTGACGCACCTGGACGGAGGCGACTTCGCGCTCTGCCGGCGGCGTGCCTTCGCGCTTGCCTGCGGTTACGCGCTTCTCGCGCTCTTGCTTGCGGCGACGACTACGGGCAACAGCCTTGGCGCGGCGCACTTCTTGGCGCTCTGCGTGACGTTCCTCGGCGCTGCGCTGCGACTTGACCTCACCGGTGTGAGCGGAGCGCTTGGCCTTACGGATCGCCTTCGGGCCGACCGGCTCGGCAGGTGCCTCGGCGGCCTCTTC
>CAMDLG010000028.1 GCA_945901565.1 Bifidobacterium breve
AGCAACGTGCCCTGCATGATCGTCCCTGAGACGACAAAGCCGACATAGGACCCAGTTGACGGGAAGCCTGGCAGCTGCTGCGCTGCTGAGGTGCCGCTCGCGATGACAGCGAGTAGCAATAGCGGCAGCAGAAAGGACGGCAGAAGGAATTGGGCGCGGCGCAATTGCACACGCAGCGCTCGCTCGGCCAAGGCAACAATTACGCGGCCCTGTGTGGAGACGTCGCGCTCGAGCGCGAGCTCAGTCACTAACCCTCATCTACTGCGTCGTCTTCAGCGCGGTGTCCCGTGACCGCCAAGAAGACATCGTCAAGTGTTGGCTCCTCGACTTCAACGGCATCTACTTCGATCTGAGCCTCGTCGAGCGAGCGAACGATCGGTGCGATCGCCCGGGCACCGAGCGCGGTGCGGATCGTTAGCCCACCAGCTTCCCGGTCGCTGACGGCGCCGTGCTCGGCGAGCGCCTCGCGTGCGCGGTCGGTCTGCGTTTCGTCGATTAGCTTGACGTAGAGGCCCGGTTCGCCGACAAGCCTGCCCAACTCTTGCGGAGTACCTTCAGCGACAATCCGACCGTGGTCGATGATCCCCACCCGGTCGGCTAGCTGCTCTGCCTCTTCGAGGTACTGGGTCGTTAGAAAGATCGTCGTGCCCTCATCGTTGAGACTTTCAAGCTCACGCCATAACGAGGCGCGGCTGACTGGGTCTAGGCCCGTCGTCGGCTCATCGAGGAAGAGGACAGACGGCCGGTGGACCAGAGCCATCGCTAGGTCGAGGCGACGCCGCATCCCGCCGGAATAGGTGTTCAGTAGCCGGTCTGACGCGGCGACTAGGTCGACGCGCTCTAATAGCTCACTTGCCCGCGTCTTCGATTCTGGTCGCCTCAGCCCATGCAGGGCTCCTTGGAGCTGGAGTAGCTCGCGGCCGGTCATCAGCGGGTCCAGCGCAGCCTCTTGCAGCGCTACCCCGATCGAACGGCGTACCTGCGAGGCCTCACTTACAACGTCGTAGCCGGCAACGGTCGCGTGACCACCTGTCGGCCGCAGCAGAGTCGTGAGGATCCGCACGGTCGTCGATTTGCCAGCACCGTTGGGTCCCAGGAAACCGTAGATCTCGCCCGAGGCGACTATTAGGTCTACGCCGTCGACGGCCTTCAAACCGCCGGGGTATGTGCGCTCCAACTTTTCGACAACGATTGCTGCGTCTGTTCCGGCGTTTTCCACGCTGCGGACAGTAGCCGCCTACCGGAGGACGCCAGCCAGTGCTGGCTCGCATCGGTAACCTTGCGCAGCAATGGATCGGCGCCTCGGAAACATTTCGGACATGCTGCCGCGGCGTGCGCGCATCAACGATCTGAGCCTGCCCTACCGGTCGGGAAGCCTGTACACGCTTGTCATGTGCACTGTAATGACCGCCGTTCTCTGCGCCCTAGCGGTGCTCTGTAGTGAACCTTTCGTCGTCCCGTCGGTTGGTCCAACGATCTTCATCATTTTTGCGTTCCCACTCAGCGACCAGGCGCATCCGCGGAACATCATCTTCTCGACGATCGTTGCGATCCTCGCAGGGGCGATCGCGCTTAAGGCCTTTGGCCTGGTCGGCGTTCCGCCGGACTTGACCGACCTAACTTGGCTACGGACAGGAGCACTCGTCCTCGCTGTGGCGCTAGGAACGGCTGGGATAATCGCGCTGCGAGCCCTACATGTGCCCGCATTGGCAACGGCGATGATCATTGCTGCCGGCCTGCTGAGTAAACCAACTGATTGGCTGGCGGTCTTCTGCGGCGTTGTCGTCGTCACT
The DNA here is from genome assembly GCA_945901565.1 of Bifidobacterium breve. Taxonomy (GTDB): domain Bacteria; phylum Actinomycetota; class Thermoleophilia; order Solirubrobacterales; family Solirubrobacteraceae; genus F1-60-MAGs163. The sequence continues at coordinate 1,794 of CAMDLG010000028.1, forward strand.
TATCTCGGCTTCGCTATTAACCGCGTCGCTGGTAAGCCTCAGGCACCCTGGTGGCGTCCGCAGCCACCCACCAAGTAGCCGCGCAGCACGCTTCACAGCGACGAAGCGACCTCACCGGTCGGCTCTTGCTGCGGCTCGACCCCGTGGACGTATCGCGATCTCAAAGAAGAAGCGACGGTCGCCAGCAGAACCGCGAGGACTGCGGCCACGAGAAAAATCGCGCCAAAGTGGCCCGCGTCGGCAAGCGGAGCGGCGCCAGCACTGGCGACAGCTCCGCCGACAAAGACAGAACCGGCAAAGAAAGACACCGTCACAGCGCGGGCCGCGGGGTTGACCTGCGTGGCCCAAAGTTGCATCGTTGGGTGAAGGAAACCGAAGCCTGCACCGAGCGCGAGCGCTGCGACGATCGCTGTCGCTACCAGAGTGTCAGCGGCTGCTAGCAGTAGCCCGGCGGCAGCGATCGCGGAACCAAAACAGATCATCAGCGGCGAAGCGAACCGTTTGATCGCTCGTGTCACGACGGGCACGCAGCAGACGTTTGCGACGCCAAAGCCTGCAGCCGCGGCGCCTGCGACCGCGGCGCCAACTCCGTCCGACTGGAGCGATGCAGAAACGAAAGTCAAAGAGCCGAGAATCACGGCGCCCTCGACGAAGCCGATTGCTAGGACGATCAAGACCCAAGGTTGACGGAGTGCTGCTCTGGCGTGGTGGCCGAAGCTGTGCTCTGAGCGCTCCCGCTGCGGCTCGGGCAGTCGTACGATCAGCAGCGACAGGGCAAGCGCGAGCAGCGAGGTGACGAGAAAGGCTGCACGCCAAGTTATTAGCTGCGCGCAGACGCCACCAACGACGGTCGCGACGGCGATTCCCGCCGAAGCCGAAGCAATCGTCAAGGTGAGTGCATGTTGGCGCTCATTCACCGCCACCGTGTCGCCGATGTAGGTAACGACTGTGGGCACGATCGCCGCGAAGAGAATCCCACTACAGGTGCGCGCGCCGAGTAGAACGATGAAGCTTGGCGCGAGCGCGGCGGCTACGCAGCAGAGCGCGCCGGCAACGATTGCGAAGCGGATCACATTCACTCGCCCTACTCGGTCAGAGAGCGCGCCCCAGAAAGGCTGGCTAAGTCCGTACGCCACGAAATAGAAGCTGGCGACGAGCGCAGCGGTGCCGAGCGGCACACCGAACGATTTTCCGATCGGCACTAGTAGTGGCGGAATCGCGAAGCGGTCGAAACTCGAGAGGAAGGTGGTCGCCCGAAGGCGCCACTGGACCGCTTCACTATTTGCGTGCACAGAGCAACGCTACTTGTCCGCGGCCGACTACCGGCGCTCATTCGGTACGATCAGCGATCCCGCCGGAGTAGCTCAGCTGGTTAGAGCAGCGGAATCATAATCCGCGTGTCGGGGGTTCGAGTCCCTCCTCCGGCATCACTCATCGCTTGCGCGCGAAGAATCGACCGGCAGCACTGCCGGACGACCAGGCGACACAACTGCTCGCGATTAGACCGATTGCTTGCACGGCTGCTCGGATGCTTTACTCAGTATCAAGATGACTAACCCGAGCGGAGCAGGCGCGAACGAAGGCAGCGCTGGACGCCTTGCGAGCGCCATCGCCGACCGCTGCCGCTCAATAATCGACAACGAGCGCTTCCAGTTCTTCATTGTTGGCGTGATTGTCGTCAACGCGATTTCGCTCGGCCTCTACACCTTTGGCAGCGTGGAGCAATCCCTGGGATCGTCGCTTGCGATCATCGACAGGGTCTGCTTGGCAATCTACGTAGTCGAGCTGGCAATCCGTTTCCTCTCCTATCTGCGCGCCCCAGCCGACTTCTTCAAGTCGGGTTGGAACATTTTCGACCTCGTCATCATCGGCAGCGTTTTCATCCCGGGCCTGGCGAACGAGACCGCAATCCTCAGGGTTTTGAGGGTGCTGCGGATCGCTCGCATTCTGCGCTACCTCCCCGATATCCAGATCCTCGGACGTGGCCTCTTGAAGGCGCTCCGGCCGCTGAGCGGGCTGCTTGTGCTCACGATTGTCCTGCTGTTCCTTTACGGGATGGCCGGCTGGTCTTTCTTCCACACCACAGCGCCGGAGAACTGGAACAACATTGGCCGCTCAATGCTGACGCTGTTTACAGTCCTGACGCTGGAGGGATGGCCGGACATCATGTATCCGCTACTGGACCTGAGTCCGTGGGTGGCCCTCTACTTCGTCAGCTTCGTCCTGATAGCGACCTTCATCGTCTTCAACATGGTCATCGGCGTGGTCCTGAACAGCCTTGATACCGCCCATAAGGCCGAGAACGCACGACAGCGGGCTGCCGCGCTGGCTGACGACGGCATCCTGATCTCGGACCCGAAAGTTCTGGCACACATTGAGGCTCTGCGCGAGGCGATCGACGACCTGGAGGTCGACATTGCCAATCGCGACTCCCGCGCAGCGACCAGCGGGCAACCGCCGGCGTCCTGACCGCGAATAACGCTCGCGGCGATTTAGTGCTCAGATTGCGCCCTGCCCCTTAGCGAACACAGGCGGCGCCTTGGCAAGTCCGCAGATCTAGCGCGAGCTGCCTCATCTCATCGAGCTTCGCCGACGGCGTCCCAGCAAGATTGTTCATCTCGTATGGATCGCTCACAAGGTTGTAGAGCTCTTCCTCGCCTGTCCCTGCCCCCTGAGGATCGACGTACTTCGCGTACATGTATTCCTTCGTTCGCACGCCGTAGTAAGGAACGTCCCACTGGTTGGGGTAGTTGCCCGGCTTGACGAACAGCTTGCGTAGCGCCTCGAGCGGCACGGCCGTCCTTGCGAGCGACGGGTCCTTGATCAGCTTGAGGAGCGACATGCCGTCTGTCGTGCGCTCTGGCGTCGCGCCTGTCGCGTCGACAATCGTTGGCGAGAGGTCAACGTTCGCTACCAGCGCGTCGTTGACCTTACCCTTAGGTACGCCCGGGCCGCGCATAAGCAGCGGCACGTGAATCGACTCGTCATACGGCATGAACTTGTCGCCAGCAATGTTGTGCTCGCCTAGTAGCCATCCGTTGTCAGAGGTGAAGATGACCAGTGTCTTATCAAGCTGGCCGCTTTTCTTCAGGTCACCCATGATATTCGCTACCTGATCGTCAAGGGCATATGACGCGCCGGCCCGGCCCCTGGTGTAGTCGGTTAGCTTGCCGAGGCAGTTGCCCTTAGCTGGCTTGCAGACATCCGAGTTGAGGTTGGGCAGCAGCGGCGACTGGAGCGCTGCGCGCTTGTCGCTCATGTTGGCCTCAGCGAACGAAGGAGCACTCTTGTCCAGGGGCAAGTTCTTGACCTTGCTGAGGTAGGGCTCTGGAACTCGAGGGTTGATGCCGATCGACTTGCCTAGGTTGGCCTGTTCGGCGACGTCCTCGCGGTGTTGACTTGGCGGCGTGTAATAGGAGAACCAGCGCTTCTTCGACTTCGTCGCCTTGGCAATGAACGCGCGGGCGCCATCGGCCTCGACCTTCGTCGTGTAATCCTTCGCCTTAGTCGTCCCGAAGGTCCAAGGCCGCGAACGCTTGAAGAAGAGGTCGCCAAGGTACCCGACGAGGCCTGCGTAATCCTTGATCTTCTGCTCGCCAACGATCTTCGAGAACTGCATCACGCGGTTTGACCAGTCAGGGTCGCCGCGCTTCGTCACCTTGCCGTTGACATTAATCCAGGTGTTGAAGGCATCGATCGTCGATTCGTCAATTGAACCGCGCCAGTCGTTCCACCCCTTCGGGATCTCGGCCTGGTTTAGCTCGCCGTAACCGTTCAGGTACTTACCGCTCAGGCCTGTCTGCCAGCCGGCCTTCTGGAGCCAAGTGCCCATGTTGTTGGCCTTCGCGTTCCAGCCGATGTAGTTGTCGGGCGAAAAGACGGCCGTAACGCCGTGGTTGTGCGCGAGCTGACCTGTGAGGAAAGTCGTGCGCGCCGGGCAACAGAGCGGGTAGGTGACGAAGTTCTTGCTGAAGGTGGTTCCCTGTTCGCCGAGCAGCTTCTTCGTCTTCGTCATGTACTTCATGTCCGAATAGCGCATGTCGTCGGCCATAATCACCAGCACGTTGGGCTTCGAAGCGGTCGCTGCTGCGGCGTGGGCCGGCGCGGCGAAGCCCGCTGGCGCAGCCAGCGCACCCAGAAGTACTACAGAGAACACGGCTAGTCCTGTGCGACGAATCATTTAACTATCTCCCCTAAGTAGCGCATGAAAGAACCGGATGGATTTATCATCCCAGATTGAGCCTCCGGATGTGCCAGTTCCGATTCGCATAGACAGGGAGAAGGCGTTTGCAGGGATTGGCTGAATAGATGCAGACGATGAGCCCTAATATTCCACTCCCTACGCTTCGCAGCGTGACCCGATCGTGCCGAGCTTTTCCTCGCGTGCTTCCGGCGGCCTTCGCGCTAATTGCTTGCGCCGCCGCGTTCACGCTGATGTCACCGCCCCGCGCCGAGGCCGCAAGCATCAACGCGGCGTTCAAGGGTCAAGCGATGTGGATCTGGCAGATGCCAAAAACCGAGGGCGGAAACATCGCGAAAATTGTCGCTCGCGCAAAGAAGGCTGACATCTCCGCGGTGTACGTAAAATCAGCCGACGGAAGCGGCGCCTGGCAGCAGTTCACGAAGACGCTCGTTAAGTCGCTTCGCTCCGCCGGCCTGCACGTGTGCGGATGGCAGTTTGTCTACGGCTCCAACCCAACCGGCGAAGCGAAAGCTGCCGCCGCCGCCAAGACGGCCGGCGCGCAGTGCTTGATCATTGACGCGGAGTCCAGTTATGAGGGTCGCTACAAGTCGGCACGTACCTACATGAAGTCGCTACGGAAACGCGTTGGTTCCAAGTTCGCGCTGGGCTTCACAAGCTTTCCTTACGTCGATTATCACCCCGCGCTCCCCTACTCGGTATTCCTCGGCAGCGGCGGCGCTGAGGTCAACATGCCGCAGGTCTATTGGCGCGACATTGGCACGTCGGTGACGACGGCGATGAAGCACACATGGCGCGAGAACCGGATTTATGGCAGGCCGATCCACCCAATCGGCCAGACCTATCAATCACCCCCGGTCAGCGACATTCTCAGGTTCCGTCGCCTAGCGATCGCCTACCGTGCACCGGGTTACAGCTGGTGGGAATGGACGCCGACGTCGAGCAAGATATGGACTGCGCTCGGCCGTGATCTGCCAACCGGATCGCCCGCAGACGACCCAGGCTGGCCGGTGCTTACCAAAGGCTCAAAGGGAGATTCTGTCTACCGCGCGCAGCAGTTGCTGGCGAGTGCGAATTCGCAGCGGCTAACCGAAAACGGCGTGTTCGGCTCAGCAACGACGCGAGCCGTCAAAGAATTTCAGGCAGCCCACAACCTAACCGTTGATGGCACGATCGGCGCCGCAACGTGGCGGCTACTGGGCAAGGTAACCGTCGCAGCAGCAGCTCAGCGCTCGCTTGCCGTCGCTGCGCAGAGTGTGCCACGCTCGGCAACACTCCCGGCGCGGCGCAACGAGCTTCAAGCGCGCCGGTAACAACTTTGGCCACTGCCGTCCGTTCGTCTGGCTAACTTCAGCTAACCCTATGACGGAGGCAGAGTGATGGAAGCTGGCGGCCCACCCGTACCACCCGTAAACCCAGGCGGCCAAGCGGCGCCTGTCTACCAAGGCGGCGACCCTCTCGGCGCCCAGCCACCGGCAGCACGGCCTTCAGGCCTCTGGTGGGGACTCGCAGCACTGATTGCTGTGATCGTCGGCGTTGCTGGCTACTTCCTCGGGAGTAATCACGAAGCCGACAATTACAAAGCTGGAAGCTCCGGCTACCAAACGATTTACCAGACCGGCTACACGGCAGGGCAGCAGGCTGGAGCCGCCGCCGGGACGGTTGTCGGCAAGAAGGCTGGCGCTCGTTACGGCAAGAAGGTCGGCTACGCGAAGGGCAACTCTGCTGGCAAGGCGGCGGGTGAGGTCCAAGGAACCGCTGATGGCGCGAACGCTGCCCTCGGTGGGCTGAGCAGTTGGGACACTGGCACCCATTACATCGTTACGACGATCGACCCAACCCTCGCAGGCGTGCCAGCAGCGATCAATACTCGCACCGCGATGGCAAAGAACATCACCTACGCGCTCTGCCAGTCGAACCCCAACGTGATCTGCGCGAAGCCCGAAAAGTAGAGTCAGCGCGAGCGAAACGCGACGACTGGCCGGTCTGATCGGCGAGCGGCTGTGCGGGGCTGCAACTTCCTGCCAGCGGCTCGCCATCGGACCGCTTTGCCGTCGAGTAGGCCGGTTACATAGCCCCAGTCGTGGATCGTGAGGCTTCCGTTGACGGCGCCGCTTAGACGCAACACACCGCTTGGGTCGTTGATGTCTGTGTCGGCGAGATTTCCGCTGACGGCGAGGTCGGAAACGAGCCGATAATCGCTTAGATGGAGCCCTCCGCTACGGGCCTTGATGTCGTAGGCGCCGCCGCGGAGGCCGCCGCCGCGACCTGACAAACCGGCCTCGTAGCGCACGTCTGAAGCAGCAATCGCATCCTCAATCGTCGCCAGCGCTGCACCCACCGCTCGGCCACGGTCGCCGGTCAAGCCGGTGACCCCTATCACTTCTCGCAACTTGCGCGGAGCGATTGGCGCCGACCTCGGCGTGACGTCCAATCCGGCGCATGGAGAACCGACGCTGCGCCGCGCGGCGAATCGCTGCAAGGCGCGTCCCGCGCAGCCAGTGAGATCACGGTCCAAAACGTCGTGCCCGGCGCCGCGCATTTCGACCATTGAAGCTCGCGGCAACTCGGCAGCTACGGCACGAGCACCTTCAACCGGCGTACGCAGATCGAGGCTGCCCCCGAGGACTAGCGCTGGAACGTTAGGCAGGGCGCCGCTCACTTGCGGCCGATCTACCTGCGGCGGGAACAGCTCGCAATCACTCGCTGCGCTATCCGAGCGCACGCTGGACGTCGAGAACGGCTCATACGCCGCCGCACTAACGGCGTCTAACGCCGAACTGATCTGCGCAGCACGGGAGGCGGTTGCGCTACTCAGTTCATACGGGAGCGCTGAGTCGAGGCAGTTGGTGATCGCGTTGAGAGCCTCGCTGTACTCCCGCGTGGGCCCCACAAGGGATGTCGATGCCGCAGCCAGGCGCAGCAGCTGCGCGTAGTCGCCACGTTTCGCCGCAGCAAACGAGGCAGGTAGTTGAGCTTGCAGGGACGTGTTGAGATCCGACGCGATGAGTGGCGACAGCAGCTCGTTTTGGTCTTGGTACGACGCAGCGTGACCAACGCCGCGGGAGCTGTAGACGCGTCCTTTCAGAGGCGCCACTCCAACCCTTTTAACCACGGCCTCCACGTCGCCGAACGGGTCAGAGGTGATGCCAGCGCAGCGCCCGCGGGCGCAGAGTCCCTTTACTACTCGCGGCAGCGCCGCCAGCGTCTCGAGGTAAAAGGGATCGGGCCGACTGGGGCCCACAACCGAATCGAGAATCAGTGAATCTGTCTTCGCGGGATATCTGCGTGCGTACTCCTGTGCAACCCAGGTGCCGTAACTGACGCCCATAAGCGCGAGCTTCGGGGCGTGGAAGGCGGCGCGCACAGCGTCTAGGTCAGCGACCGTGTCCGCGGTTGAATAGAACCGCCGCCGCGGCCCGACTCGCAGCGCACAGTCGCGCACCGCTTTGGCTCCCCAATCCACGGTTCCAAGCTGCAGCTCCGGGCAGGAGAGAGCGCCCGACGCGCCAGTTCCGCGCTGGTCTATCACGACCAGCCTGTATCGGCTCAATACCGGGTCGAGCGTGCTCTCGAACTGTGACGCGAAATTGACAGCGCCCTGGCCGGGCCCTCCTGCCATCGCGACGAGCAGCTTGGCACCGGCTGGGAACCTGCGCTGTGCTGCAATCCGGATGCCAACCGAGCCGGACATCGCGCCCGACCGATCGAGCGGCAGCTGCAGCGTCGCGCACTTAAAGCCTGGCGCATCGTTTCCGCAACCCCCGAAGCTGAGCGCTGAAGCACTACCGGCTGCGGGACCAGCGGCGATCAACGTGGCGATCAGCGAGCCCAGGAGAAGAGGTCGCGAAAGACGCATTGATCAAACTTACCGAGCGTGATCGGTCGAGGCGCCGGGAGGTGTGCGTGCTGCGAAGTCCGAAAACTCGTCTCTCGCTCTGAACGCGTGATCACCGTCCTACCCTTGTTGCAGCGCCAACACGCAGTGGAGGCGCTCAAACGCTAATGACAACCGCCCAACAACAGCTCGAAGCCCCCGCGTCAGGCATGGCTATCTTCCTGCGCCTTCTCGGCTTTCTGAAGCCTTACCGGAGGAGCGTTTTCGCGTCGCTCAGCTTTGCGCTGCTGGCAATGCTGATGACAGTCTCGATCCCCTGGCTAACCGGCGAGGCGATCAACAAGATCTACGCCGGGGACAAGGCGAACTTGAAACTGTTGGCGGGAGCGGTGCTGCTCGCTGGGATCCTGCGAGCGATCCTGACGGTGATCCGGCGCCTCGTTGCCGGGCGCGTTTCGCTCGGGGTTGAATTTGACCTGCGAGGCAAGATCTACGGGCACTTGCAGTCGCTGGAGTTAGCTTTCTTTGATCAGCAGCAAACAGGGCAGCTGATGTCGCGCGCGACGGTCGACCTGCAGGCAGTCCGATTCTTCCTCGGATACGGACTGGTCTTTTTGATCCAAGCGCTGCTGACGATCGGCCTTGCAGCAATCGCGATGTTCCTGACCGACCCTGCACTTGCCGCGATATCGCTAGCGCCCGTTCCGTTCGTCATCGTGATTGCATTCCGTTACGGCCGCCGGTCACGACCCGCATTACAAGAGGTCCAACAGCGCGTTGCCGAGCTGACGGCTGAAGTGGAGGAGAACATCGCCGGCGTCCGAGTCGTGAAGGCATTCGCCGCCGAAAAACGGCAGCGATTGAGCTTTGATTACCGAGTTGGACGAGTCTTTGATCAGTCGATGGTCTCGACCCGTCTGGCAGCGTTCTATGCGCCTTTCATTGGTTTCCTCCCCCAGCTTGGCCTCGCTGCGGTGCTCTTCTTTGGCGGTCGACAGGTGATCAATGGCAGCCTCTCAATCGGTGCGTTCTCGGCCTTCTACACCTATCTCCTGATGCTGATTGCGCCGATGCGCACCTTCGGCATGATGCTGGGGCTATCCCAGAGAGCGACAGCCTCGGGCGGCAGGATCTTCCAGATCCTTGACAGGGAACCTGAAGTGAAGGCCGAACCCGGCGCTGGCGGATTGCCAGATGGCGGCGGCCGCGTTCAATTTGAGAACGTCACGCTTAGGTATCCGGGCGCAACGACCGACGCGCTGGAATCGATCAATCTCGATGTGAAGGCCGGGCTCACCGTCGCGCTCGTCGGCGGCACCGGCTCCGGCAAGAGCTCACTCGTCCAGTTGATTCCCCGCCTCTACGACACGACCGAGGGGCGCGTCCTTGTCGACGGCGCCGACGTGCGAAGCGTAGATCCGGCCGCACTGCGAAGCCAGATCGCCGTCGTCAACGATGACCCCTTCCTGTTCTCAGCCAGCGTGCGGGACAACATCGCCTACGCACGCCCCGACGCGAGCGACGACGAGGTACTCGAAGCTGCTCGCCGTGCCCAGGCGGCCGAGTTCATCGAGCGTCTTCCCGACGGCTTTGCAACAAGAGTCGGTGAGCGAGGACTGACACTCTCCGGTGGGCAGCGACAGCGATTGGCAATCGCGCGGGCTCTACTTGCAGACCCCCGGATCTTAATTCTCGACGACGCGACGTCCAGTGTCGATGCCTCGACCGAGCTGCAGATCAAAGCGGCGCTCCGTGAAGTGATGGCCGGGCGCACTACGTTTGTGATCGCTCACCGCCTGTCGACCATCGCGTTGGCTGAGGAGATCGTTCTGCTTGAGGAAGGCCGCCTCGTTGCGCACGGCGATCATCAGCACCTGCTGGCCGAGAGCGACCTCTACCGCCAGATCGTTGAAAAGGGACTGCCCGACCAAGTCTTCTTGACGCGCAAACCGGCCGAGAGCGAGGTCGCGGGGCTATGAGCAAAAGTCAGCGCCAAGAGATGGGGCTTACACGGCGCGAGGATGTTCGACGCCGCCTCGAAGGAACAAGCGGCCGCGGCCGCAAGCTGCGCGGCCTAGCGAGCTTGATGCGTCCCTATCGCGGCCGCGTGATCATGATGTCGGTGGCACTCGTGATCGGCGTCGCTGCCTCGCTTGCCCCCGCGCCACTCGCCGCTAAGGCGATCGACGGAGGAATCATCCCCGGGGATCTCAGTGTCCTCAACCTGGTAGTCGCTGCCTATCTGATCAGCGTGCTGCTTGTCTGGGTGTGCTCCTACGCCCAGACATTCCTCGTCGGCTGGGTCGGACAGCGCGCCCTCGCCGATCTGCGTCGCAGGATCTTCGAACACTTGCAGCAGATGCCGGTCGGGTTCTATGAACGCCGCTCAGCCGGCGTACTAATCAGCCGAATGACGAACGACGTCGACGCCCTCAACTCGCTCGTCACCGACACGATCGTGACGCTCTTTCAGGCATCGCTGACGCTAATCGGCTCGATTGTGATCCTGCTCCTGCTCGACTGGCAGCTGGCACTGATGGTCTTTCTGATCTTCCCTGTAATGGCGGTGGCGTCACTGCTCTTCCGGATCGCGAGCGCGGATGCCTATAAACGCACGCGTGAGACGATTGGCTCGCTGACCGGCTATCTGCAGGAAACGCTCTCTGGTGTGCGCGTGGTGCGCGCGTTCGCGCAGGAGCCCGCACACCGCGACCGCTTCCGCGACCTGAACGAGAACAACAGGGCGGCCAACATGACGACCGTCAACCTCAATGCCTTTTATTTCCCCTCGGTAGAGCTAATCGCTGCCTTCGCCGTCGTCCTCGTGATCCTGTTTGGTGGACTCCAAGCGATCGACGGCGCGGTTGCGATCGGCGTCCTCGTTGGCTTCATCGCAGCGCTAAACGGGTTCTTCGATCCGATCACTCAGCTCTCGCAGGTCTACACCACCTATCAATCAGGAATGGCGGCGCTCGACAAGATCTTTGAGTTGCTCGACACGCCGTCCGATCTCGTTGACGCCAACGACGCAATTGAGCTCCCGCGAATCAAAGGGGCGATCGAGTTCAGCTCCGTCAGCTTCGCCTATCAGCCCCGCGTCGGCAGCGGCGAGGAGCCAGGCGAGACGAAACTCGCACTTGATGACGTAAGCGTTTCGATAGCGCCCGGTGAGACCGTTGCGCTCGTTGGATCGACCGGCGCCGGTAAGTCGACCCTCGCCAAACTTGTGGCCCGTTTTTATGACCCTGATAAGGGTGCTGTGAGCATCGACGGCCACGACCTACGAAGCGTGACAATGCATTCGCTGCGCAGCCAGATGGGGATCGTTCCACAGGAGGGATACCTGTTCAGTGGCACGATCGCCGACAACCTCTCATTCGCTCGCCCCGACGCGCCCCGGAAGGAGCTCGAGGATGCGGCGAAGGCCGTCGGAGCCTGGCCTTTCATCGAGTCGCTAGAAAATGGGCTCGATACGCAGATCGGCGAGCGGGGCTCGATGCTCTCCGCGGGACAGAGACAGCTCCTCGCCTTTGCGCGGGCGTTGGTCGCCGACCCTAGAATCCTGATTCTCGACGAGGCGACGTCAAACGTCGACATCCACTCTGAGCTGGCGATCGAGCAGGCGCTTCGCAGGTTGCTCGCCGGCAGGACTTCAATCGTGATCGCACACCGCCTCTCGACGATTCGCCAGGCGACGCGGATACTCGTGCTCGACGATGGACGAATTGCCGAGCAAGGTAGCCATGACGAGTTGCTAGCGTCCGGCGGTATCTACTCTGACCTCTACAAAGACTGGGCAGAGCAGGCGAGCGCAGCATGAGCGATAACAACATCACTTGGGTCGAACTTGACGGCGGAAGCTTCCAGATGGGCAACCCGCGCGGCGACGGTTACCCGCAGGACGGCGAAGGCCCCGTCCATTCTGTGACGCTGACTCCGTTCGCACTCGCTGCGACGACGGTGACAAATGATCAGTTCGCCGATTTCGTCGCAGAGACTGGCTACACGACGGAGGCCGAGGAGTTCGGTTGGTCCTTCGTCTTTACGATGTTCCTGCCGGAGGACTTCGAACCAACGCGAGCAGTACAGAGCGCCGAATGGTGGCGTCAAGTGAACGGTGCTGATTGGCGCCATCCCGAAGGCCCACAAAGTGACCTTGCGGGGCGCGG
>CAMDLG010000029.1 GCA_945901565.1 Bifidobacterium breve
TCTGGCTTTCAAACCTGGGCAGTGGACTGCGGCGGCGACGTGCGTATCGGCGGCAGCGCTGACATACCGCGCGAAGTTCAGGTCGTCGGCCCATTCGGTGATGGGCAGATCGAAACTGTAAACGTCGTCGATGGCGCTGTAGCGACATCTGGTCTCAACGCACGTATCTGGCGCCAGGACGACGGCAGCGTCGCTCACCATCTAATCGACCCGCTCAGCGGCCGGCCAGCTTTCAGCGGACTGATCGCTGCGACAGCACTTGCGCCGACTGCGATCGAGGCTGAGACGCTCGCCAAGGTGGCGCTACTGCAAGGGCCCAGCGCGGCCCGTAATGTTCTCTCCCGTTACGGCGGCATTACTGTTGCTGAGGACGGAACAGTCGACCGAATCGGCCAACTCCACCCAGCACCCCGCTTGAAGATCACAATCCCCTCCTCAATGATCCAGAAAGTCATCCAATGAGCGGCCCCAATCCGCTCGATTACGGCTGGTGGCTGGCCTCGCGCTCGTCTGGGATCGTCGCCCTGCTGGCCATCTCGATCTCCGTGATCATCGGTTTGATGATGGCCAACAGTCTTCCGCGTAAACCTGGTGCAAAGCGCCAGCTTCTGGCGGTTCACGAATCGACAGCACTAGCCGGCTTGATCGCGATCGCGATCCACGGGGTAACCCTGCTCGGCGATGCCTACCTCCACCCAACGATCACGCAGATCGCAATCCCATTCACAATCAGCTATCGCCCTTTCTACACCGGTCTTGGGATCATCGCTGGCTGGAGCGCCGCCTTCCTCGGACTTAGTTTCTACGCACGCCGCTGGTTTGGCGCACGTCGCTGGCGCACGATTCACCGCGCCACGATCGGCGTCTGGGCGTTGGCCGTGATCCACACGCTCGGCTCCGGCACCGACGCAACCCAGCTTTGGATGCGCGTGATCCTGCTCGTAACCGGGGTGCCGATCGTCTTCCTCTTCCTGCGCCGTGTACTCCCTGGAGAGGCGAAGCCGGCGCCGCGGCGGCGACCCGCAACGGCGTCTAGCTCAGCGGGGATCGAACGATGAGCTCCGGCGTCGTCATCGCTGGCGGAGGCCTATCCGCTCAGCGCTGCGCCGAGGCGCTGCGCCAAGGTGGATACAGCGATCCTGTGCGCATCGTCAGCATCGAAGAGCACGCACCGTATGACCGTCCTCCGCTTTCAAAGGCCCTGCTGGCTGGCACGAAGGAGCTGCACGAGATCGCGCTTCGCCCAGCCGAATGGCACTCCGACCAAGATGTCGAGCTGCTCCTTGGTGACGGCGCCGCGGGCCTTGATGTCGACCGTCGTCAGCTGAAGCTGCAGTCAGGTGAAGCCCTCGAGTATGAGCACCTCGTAATCGCAACCGGCAGCCGCGCTAGGCAGCTCCCCGGCAGCGAGCGCTACGGGAATGTCCACACGTTGCGGACGCTCGACGACGCTGTCCGTCTGCGCGAAGTGTTGAAGCCCGGGAAGCGGCTCGTCGTCCTTGGTGCTGGCCTGATCGGTCAGGAGGTCGCGGCCACAGCGATGGGGCACGGCGCCGAGGTCACGCTGATCGAGGCTGAATCGCTGCCGTTGGCCCGCGCGCTGCATCCCGAACTTGCTCAGTGGCTTGTTGACTTGCAACGAGAAGAGGGCGTTGAAGTGAAGCTCGGTGTGCGGGTCACCGAAATGATCGGTGACGGCGATCGGCTTGAAGCGCTGGTGCTTGATGACGGCTCGCGCGTAGAGCTTGACGAGATGCTCGTTGCGATTGGCGTCATCCCCAACAGCGAATGGCTACCCGACGAGGTTGGCCTGTTGACCCTGAGGCCCGACATCCATGGCGCCGGCGACGTCGCTGGCGGCGATCACTGGGAGCTCGCCGCGCACCAAGGCAAGGCGGCCGCGCACGCAGTACTCGGCCGCGAGCCAGTGCCCGCCCCGTTCACCGGCTGGTGGAGCGATGTTCACGGCGTCCGTCTGCAAGGGCTGGGCTCGCCGGCAACGAACGATGAGATTGTGTTCGAGGGCAGTCCAACCGATCGTGATTTTCACGCCGTCGTTAGCCGCGGTGGTATCCCCGTTGCAGCGCTCGTCGTTGGGCGACCGCGTGAACTACCTCGCCTGCGGGCGCTGCTCGCAGAGCATTCGTCTACTCAACCAGCCAAGGAGGCAGCATGACCCTAGTTCCAACAATCGACGAAATCGGATGCGCCGCGCACGGTGATTGTGTCGAGGTGGCCCCTGAAGTGTTTGCTTTAAACGGGCAAGTCGCTGAGGTCATTGGCGCTGGCACCGACGAGATCATTCTCGCCGCTGCTGAATCCTGCCCGTCTGTCGCAATCATCGTCACAGACAGCGCCACTGGAGAGCAAGTTTACCCCTAAACAAAGGGTTTTGCGTCTTATCGAATCCTCAGAATCGTGAGCTACCTTCGCTAATCAGATGAGTCGACCAACAACTCCAAACCGCCTCAAAGGAACCTTCAACGCGATCACAGCCGCGGCAGCGCTCTTCTGCGCCGTCTTCATGCTGCTCGCAGTCCAGATGGTGATTGGAAACGACCCCGCGATCGGTGCTGCGCGCTCGACAAAGGCGAAGGCTGAGGCGAAGAGCAACAAGCCACGAAAGAACGAAGGCACTTCCTGGCAGGCGCTGCTGAACCGCGCGGCGGACGCCGTCGACGTTCAGTCTCCTGCGAGCGAGCAAACGTACTCAGCGCCGCAGCAGTACGTTGCGCCGGCGCCAGTTCAGTCAAGCACCTCCTAGCCTGCCCGCGGCGAGGCGGCGAGAGCCGTCATCATCTGCGCTGTTACTCAATCCGGAAGGCGCATGATGCAAATCGTCACGATCGAAGACCGCGGCTCCGTCCGCCACATCGTCCTCAACCGCCCCGAGAAGCGCAACGCTATGAACGCCGAGCTGATTCTCGCCCTCGGCGAGGCGATCGAGTACGCCGCGAACGATCCCGAAGTGCGGGTAGTCGTGCTGCGCGGCGAGGGGCCGATGTTCTCGTCCGGCGTCGACTTTGCAAGCTTCCTTCCGCTGGTCGAAGACCCAACCCAGCTACGTGGATTCCGCCGTCCGTTGATCGAGAGCTGGAACCTCTTAGAGGAGATGACAAAGCCTACGATCGCTCAGATTCACGGCGCCTGCATCGGTGGTGCGCTGGAACTAGCCCTCGCCTGCGACCTGCGAACGATCGCCGACAGCGCAATCGTTGGACTGCCGGAGACGCGCGTTGGCCTGATTCCCGACGTCGGCGGTTCGTCTCGCTTGCCTGCGCTTGTCGGACTGGGCCGAGCAAAGGAGATGGTGATGGCCTCAAAGATGATCAACGGCGTCGAAGCCGAGCGGATCGGCCTCGCAAACCGGGTCGCCCCTGCCGAAGAACTCGATGCCACGACCGATCAACTCGTCGCCGAGCTGCTTGCCTGCGCCCCGATCGCCGTCGGCCTCTCTAAGCGCGTTATGGACGCCGCCGCCAAGCCGGCATTGGCGGCGACGCTTGAGCAAGAGGTCGCCGCACAGCAGCTCTGTGCCAACAGCGCCGACTTCAGCGAAGGCGTAAGCGCCTTGAGCGAGAAGCGCGACCCCAACTTCAGCGGTACTTAAGCCATCGAGAGGCCGCCGCTGACGTTCAGCGTCTGGCCGGTCACAAATGAGGCGTCGTCACTAGCGAGGAAGGCGATCGCCGCGGCGACCTCTTCGGGCTCGCCGGCGCGGCCCATCGCCGTCTTCGAGATCATCCCCTGCTGGAGCCGCTCGCCGATTTCGCCGAGCATCGTTGAGGCGGCTTGGAATAGCGGCGTGTCAACGGGGCCAGGCGCAACCGCGTTGCTGCGCACGTTGTAGCGGGCCGACTCCAGCGCAATCGCCTTTGTGAAACCGATCACGCCGGCCTTTGCGGTCGAGTAGATAACCGAGCCGGGAGAGCCTGTGCGGCCAGCTTCGCTCGCGACGTTGACGATCACTCCGGCTTTGCGCTCGTGCATCGCCGGCAGCACCGCGTGAGTGCAGTTGAAGACGCCCTTGACGTTGACGGCGAGCAAGAAGTCCCAGAGTTCCTCGTCGGTGTGGATGAAGAAGGCAAAGCGGTCGGTTCCCGCGTTGTTGACAAGGATGTCGATCGGGCCGTGTTCTGCGGCGACTGATTCGAAGCCTGAGTGGACGCCGTCAAAGTCGGTTACATCGAGCTCAACTGCGACGCCGCTGATCTCCCCAGCGAGCTCGCGCGCAGCGTCGACTTGAACGTCGGCGACGACGACCATCGCGCCTTCTGCCGCCAAGCGCCGGCAGGTCGCCGCGCCGATTCCGCTCGCCCCGCCGGTAACAACCGCCAACTTCTTCTCAAGTCTCATGCGCTGAAACCTATACTCCGCGCCGATGCCCTTGCCTTCTTCTGTCTCGATCATCGGCGCCAGCGGCGCCCTCGGCCAAGGCCTTGCTCTGCGCTGGGCTCAGGCCGGCGTGCCACTAGTGCTGGGGTCACGCGAGGCCGAACGTGCCAGCGAGGCCGCCGCCGCGGTCGTCGCCGCTGTTCCAGACGCCGCAGTCGAGGGCCTCGATAATGCCACGGCCGCAGCAGCATCACCTGTGGTCGTCCTCTCAGTGCCCTTCAGCGCGCAGGCCAAAACCGTCAAGCAGATCGGCGAGTCACTCAAGCCAGGCCAGCTCGTGATCGACGCCAGCGTGCCACTGGCCGCCCAAGTAGGCGGTAAGCCCACCCAGATGATCGGCGTCTGGCAGGGTTCGGCCGCGCAGCAAGCCGCCTCGCTGCTGCCTGAGGGCGTTGAAATCGTCAGCGCCCTGCATACCGTCAGCGCCGCGATGCTCGCCGATCTTGACCACAAGTTCGACGAGGACGTTTTGGTCTGCGGCGACGACAAGGAGCAAAAAGCGATCGCCTCAGAGCTGATCGAAACGATCGGAGGGCTGCGCGCAGTCGATGCTGGCCGGCTCGAGAACTCGCGGACCACCGAATCTCTAACCGCGCTGATGATCGGGATCAACATCCGCAACAAGACACACGCCGGCATCCGCATCACCGGCCTGTGAGCGGTTCGCCGGTCGTCGTCCTCGCCGGCGGCACCGGCGGCGCCAAGCTGGCGCGCGGGCTGCTCGACCTCGTCGGCGACGACCTCGTCGTTATCGCCAACACCGGAGATGACATCGAGATTTACGGCGTCCCCGTCTCACCTGACCCTGACCTCATTAGCTTCACGCTCGCCGACCTGATTGACCAGCGCGGCTGGGGAATCGAAGGAGACAGTTTCAAGACGATGGATGCGCTGCGCGATCACGGCAGCGAGATCTGGTTCAACCTCGGTGACCGCGACCTTGCGTGGTGCGCGGAGCGCAGACGGCTCTTCGAGCGGGGTAAGACGCCAACCGAAGCGATGGCGCTGCTGACCAGCGCGATCGGGCTCGGCGCCCGCGTACTTCCGATGTCGGACCAGCCGGTCCGCACGCAGGTTTTGGCGCGCGGCAGCTGGCACGGACTGCAGCAGTTTCTGATCTCTGAGCGAGGGCGCGGGCCGGTTGACGGAGTCCGCTTGATGGGGGCTGAGGATGCAAGGCCGACCGCTGAGGTGCTCGAAGCGATTGCCAACGCCCGCGCGATCATCTTCGGTCCGTCCAACCCAGTGATCTCGATCGCCCCGATCCTCGAGCTCGGCGGCATCGTCGAAGCGCTCATTGATGCGCCCGCCCCACTGCTCGCTGTCTCGCCGATAGTTGACGGCGCGGTACTAAAGGGACCAACTGCAGCCTTCATGGCCCACGCCGGGCTGAGCCTTGACGCGGCCGGCATCGCCGCTGCCTACAACGGACTGATAGATGGCCTAATGACCGATGAGCCAGTAGCACTGGAAGGGCTGAAAGTGACCGTCGCTTCGACGCTGATGGACACCCCGCAGTCGCGACGCCTCGTTGCCCGCAACGCATTAGCCGCCGCCGACGCGCTATCCCTCTGAGTATGAGTCTCGTCGCCGTGCTGCCCGTCAAGCGCTTTGCCGCCGCGAAAGCGCGACTCGCCGACGATGGCCTCTCGCCCGGTCAGAGGCTGGCGATGTCGACCGGGATGCTCAGCGATGTGCTGGCTGCCCTGCGGCAATGCAGGCTCGTCGACGACATCGTCGTCGTCACCAGCGAGCCTGGCGCTGAAGCGCTTGCGCGCGGCGCCGGTGCACAGGTGATCGCCGATCAACCTCAAGACGGGCACAGCGAAGCCGCCGCACGTGGGATCGATTGGGCTGTCGCCGACGGCGCCTTCCACACGATGCTGATTAGCGGCGACGTTCCGGCAATCGATCCAAGCGAGATCGATTCGCTGATCGAATCGCTTGCTGATGACAACGAGCTCGTCGTGATTCCCGATCGCCACGGCAGAGGCACCAACGCCCTCTTCCTCACTCCAGCAGACGTGATAACGCCGTCCTTTGGAGATGGCAGCTGCGAGCGTCACCGCCAGCTTGGTAACGATGCCGGCGCAAGTGTGCGCGTGGTAGAGAGTGAAGCGATCGGCCTTGATGTAGACACCAGCGCCGACCTTGATGCGCTTCGTCATCAGCTAGAGCAGAGCGACGGCCGCGTGGCTCCCTACACGCGGGCCGTGATCGGACGGCTCGGCGCGCAGTGAGCCGGATTGAGCTGCTCGCGCTAGAGGGGCTACCGGAGGTCTCCGAGGGCGATGACCTTGCCGCGCAACTGACCGCGGCCAGCGGCGGCAAACTGAAGGCCGATGATCTGCTCGTGATCGCCCACAAGGTGGTCTCAAAAGCGGAGGGATCGGTCGTCGATCTAGTCGACGTTGAACCATCTACGAGGGCCTTGGAGATCGCGGCTCGCCAGCAGCGCGACCCGCGCCAAGTCGAGGTGATCCTCAGTCAAAGCGCCGAGCTGCTTCGAGAGGAGGGTCATCTCCTGATCTGCCGCACCCACCACGGCCTGATCTGCGCCAACGCCGGGGTCGACGCCTCCAACTCTGGTGCCGATGGCAGGCTCGTTCTGCTGCCGCGCGACCCCGACGCGAGCGCGCGTCAGCTGCGCGCCGCACTGCCCGGCCATCCCGCAGTGCTGATCACCGACTCATTCGGGCGTGCTTGGCGGCTCGGCCAGGTTGATGTGGCGATCGGGCTGGCAGGGCTAGCGCCGCTTGACGATTGGCGCGGGCGCAGTGACAGCGAAGGGCGCAGGCTAAGCGCCACGCTGTTGGCGGTTGCAGATCAGGCTGCCGCTGCGGCAGACCTCGTACGCAGCAAGAGCGGTTCAACGCCGGCCGTGATCGTCCGCGGCCTTGAGCGCTTCATCAGCGCCGATGATGGCCCTGGTGCCGCCGCGATACTGCGACCGGCCAGCGACGACCTTTTTCTCTAGTCGCCTAGAGAATCAACCCGCCAGCGGCGCGCGCCGCCCGGCGTTTGCACTTCGACCTCGTCGCCTGGCGCCGCACCGAGCAGCGCCTGAGCCACCGGTGATTCGCTCGAGACCTTGCCTTGCGCCGGACTGGCCTCTGTTGGGCCAACGACGGTCAGGCTCTGCTGCTTGCCGCTCTCAAGGTCGGTGACGGTGACGGGCATTCCGAAGGCGACGACAACGGCGCCATCATCGGCCTCGACCACGACGGCGCTGCGCAGCCGCTCGCGCAGTCGCAGAATTTTTGTCTCCATGTGCGCCTGATCGTCTTTGGCGATGTGGTACTCGGCGTTCTCCTTCAGGTCGCCTTCCTCTCGCGCGGTCTGAATCCGCTTCGACAAGGCGGCGCGCTTCGGGCCTTCGAGCTCAGCAATCTCAGCCTCCAGAGCCGTCAATCCCTCAGGCGTGATCGCTTGCTGATCTCCGCTCAGGCCGGTCATACCGTCAGCTCCTCTGTCGCCTGCGTCATTGGGTATTCAGTCCTCACGTCGTAGAGCGTGTCACGCTCGTAGGCCGGACGGCAAGCCCGATGCGCAGCGCCGACCAAATCTTCTGGTTCGAGGCGCACGCCGTGGTAGCTGCCGGCGAGCCTGCTGATGTTCTCCTCCATCAGCGTCCCACCAAGGTCGTTGACTCCCCAGCGCAGCGCCTCAGTTGCCGCCTCGAGTCCCATCTTGACCCAGCTTGCTTGGAGGTTCGTGATGCTGCGCCCTAGTGCCAAGCGGAAGACGGCGGTGTGCTTCAGGTTCTCTTCGCGGCTGATCTCCTCGATCCCGTGCGTTCGGCCCAGCAGCGTATGGAACGGGATGAATGAGAGCGGCACAAACTCGGTGATTCCTCCGGTCCGTTCCTGAAGCTCGCGGATTACGCGCATGTGCTCGGCTAGTTCCCAAGGCTCCTCGATGTGACCGAACATCACGGTGCTGGTGGAGCGCAGGCCGGCGGCATGGCTGGCTTCGATGATTTCCACCCAGCGCGCAACGGGGAGCTTGTTCGGGCTGATCCGTTGGCGCACTCCGTCATCGAGCACTTCGGCTGCCGTGCCCGGCGTCGACCCAAGCCCTGCCTCAGCAAGCTGCGCGAAGACCTCCGACGCAGGTAGCCCTGAGATGTCGCACATGTGGGCGATCTCCATTGGGCTGTAGGCGTGCAGGTGAAGCTGCGGCGCCGTCTGCTTGGCGAGCCTAAGCCAGCCGAGATAGTCGCCTAGCGACCACTCAGGATGAATGCCCGACTGGATGCAGAGTTCGCTGGCACCGAATTCGACCGCCTCATCAATCCGCCGAACGAACTCTTCCTCTTCCAGCGTGTACGCCTGCGGCGAACGGCGGCTCTGTCCAAAGCCACAGAAGGCGCAGCCGACCGTGCAGACGTTTGAGATGTTGATGTTGCGATTGACGACGAAGCTGACCTTCTCTCCTGCCAGCTCAGCGCGCAGATGATCGGCGGCCGCGCGAATCTCCTCAACGACTTCTGGGCGCGTCTCTGCGAAGAGCGCTGTCAGCTGCTCAGCGCTCAGCGGCTCGCCCGCACGCCCCTGCTCAATTGCCGGGCCAACCAGCTCCGAGCGGATCGCAAACGGAGCTTCGCTGCGGCCCGAGCCTCGACGCGGAATGAAGCTCCAATACTTGGTGACGATCGTGTCCATCACCGCTGGCTCGATCCACTGCTCATCGATGTAGCGCCCGTATACGCAGAGCCTTTCGGTTAGCGCGATGCCATCCTCCAGCAACCGCGCCCGCACTTGATGCGGCGATGGGAACGGCTGCTCGGGCGAGATGTGGTCACCGTTCGCAGAGAGGCCGCCAAGGTCGGTTGCGCCGGCCGCAACTAGCTGCGGCCAATGCTCTGAGAGGTTGGGCGGAATCTGAACTCCAACCCCTGGCAGTACTTCACGCGCGTAGACGATCAGCTCTTCGACCTGCTCAATTGAAACGCCCGTCGCCCAGGCCGGCAGCTCGGCGCCGCTCGGTTCACCGATTCCGCTCTCCCAGAAGCGCGCTGAAGCTGCGTCGGCGAGCTCGCCGACGTCCTCGCCGTAATAGGAGTCGTGCGGAACGAAGTTCTGGATGATCACCTCTTGGATGTGACCGTGGCGCGAATTGATTTCAGCGAGTACGTCGAGTGCTTCGAAGCGATCCTCGTGACTCTCGCCGATCCCCACCAGAATGCCGCTCGTGAATGGAATCTGAAGCTCGCCGGCAGCTTCGATCATCTCAATCCGTTTGGCCGGGTGCTTCGTTGGCGAGCCTTGATGAGCTACTAGGTCGTCGCGCGTCGATTCGAGCATCAGGCCCTGCGATGCGGTCACGGCCCGGAGCCGCGCGAGGTCCTCGCGTGAGACGACGCCGATGTTGGTGTGCGGGAGCAGGCCTCGCTCCAGCGCCCGCTCACAGGCCCAAACGACGTAGGAGGTGAAGTCATCGTGACCGAGCTCTTTTAGCTGCGCGGCTACCTCGTCGTTGTACTCCGGTCGCTCGCCGGTCAGGATCAGCAGCTCCTTAGCGTTGCGCCGCACCGCCTGCTCAATCAGGCGCTCAACCTCGGCTGGCGTGTGCAGGTGAGGCTGATGCGTCTTGAAGGCGCAGTACTTGCAATAGCACTGACAGCTCCGCGAAAGCGACAGCGTGAAATTGCGCGAAAAAGTGACACGGCGACGCATTGCGGTTTCAGTCTATGCGGCTCAGGGGCGCTGCGGCTCTATCTCGGCGCACTAGCCAGCGAGCAGCTGGGCGGCCAGACTCGCACCTTCACGGTTCATTCTCGAGCGAGGGACTACTAAGTCAAAGCCAGCCGCCATTGCCTCCTGCTTCACCTCCGGCTCGACGTGGCTGTAGAAGCCGAGCGTCTTGACCGACTCCAACTCGCCGTTCGCGTTCATCTCACGCACCAGCTCGGTACCGCCAAGCTCAGAGTCGGTGAGGTCTACGACAAGCAGCTCGGCGCCGGCCGCCGCGGCGCGCGCTGCTTGCGAGTCGCCAACGAGCTGGCATTCGATCCCTGCTGCGCTGAGCGCCGACTGGACCTTCGATCCAAAGAGAAGATCGGGCAGCAGCGCGACAACCTGCGTCATCGCTACTGGTTGTGAACGCGGCGGAATTCTGCGCGCACGCTCTCCGGCCGTCCCCATGAGTCAAAGACAGGGGCCCGGCCGCTGCGGACGCTGCGCACTACGAGCTCTCCGGCGATTCCTGCCTCATCAAGGAAGAGCAACGAGCGGTGAACGGCCTGCGGCGCCGCAGCGTGACCAAAACGGTGAGCGCAGAGCAGCTTCCAGTGCCAGTCGTTGTGCGAGTAGGGCTGCGCGTTGCAGACGACTAGGAAGGTTGCCGCTTCGACGTAGCGGGACTCGTCGAGGACCCGAAGATCAAGATCCAGATCGGACCAATCGTCGGGCAGTGAGTCGATTACTTCTTGAAAAGTTGCGGCCAGTGCCATTACGTCGTTGAGATTACCCGGAGGCGAAGCATTAGTGCTAGCCGGTCAGTATCTGGATGATCAGGAAGAGGTTCAGCGCGCAGATCAAAGCCGCCACGAGACTGGCGATGACGGTTGTAATGCGCTGGTTTACGAGCACCCCCATCACGTCGGCGCGGCGCGTCAGCAAAACCAGCGGCACTAACGCAAAAGGGATGCCGAACGACAAGACGACTTGGCTGATCACCAGCGCATCGGTGGGGTTGACGCCGATCGCCAGCACGATCAGCGCCGGGGCCATCGTGATTGAGCGGCGCAGCGCGAGCGGAATCGCCCGTTCGATGAAACCCTGCATGACTATCTGGCCGGCGTAAGTGCCGACGCTAGAGCTGGCGAAGCCTGAGGCCAGGAGTGCCAACCCGAAGGCAATAGCGGCGTCGCTGCCGACTAGTTGGTCAAAGCCGTTGTAGGCGCCTTCGATAGTTGAAGTGCCGGCAAGCTCACCGCCGAAGAAGAGTGACGCGGCGACGACGAGCATCAGCAGGTTGACGACACCAGCGAGGCCCATCGCGATCGTCACGTCGACGCGCTGGAAGCGCAGAATGGCGCGCTTCTCGTTGTCGTCACGAGGCTTAATCCGCCCCTGAGTCAGAGCAGAGTGCAGATATATGACGTGCGGCATCACTGTCGCTCCGAGGATCGCCGTCGCTAGCAGCACGCTCTTCGTGCCGTCGAACGAGGGCACTAGGCCTGCCGCGGCGGCGCCGGGGTCGAAGCCAATCTCCAGCGTGTTGTAGAGGAACCCCAGCAAGATGATCAGCAGGAAGAAGGAGATCGCAACCTCGAAGCGCCGGTAGCCGCGCTGCTGCAGGGAGAGAACCGCAAAAGATGCGACCGCCGTTATCAACCCGGCGGCAAAGAGCGGCACGCCGAAGAGCAGGTTGAGCGCCAACGCCGCACCGACAAATTCTGCGAGGTCTGTGGCCATCGCGACGATCTCAGCCTGGACCCAGAGGCCACGCACGACCGGCGTGCGGAAGTGCTCGCGGCAGAGCTGCGGCAGGTTGCGTCCTGTGGCAATACCGATCTTCGCCGAGAGATTCTGGATCAACATCGCCATCAGATTGGCGCTGACCAGCACCCACACCAGCATGTAGCCGTAGGTCGAACCGGCGCCGATGTTCGTCGCAAAGTTGCCCGGATCGATGTAGGCAATGCAGGCCACGAAGGCCGGCCCGAGCATCGCCGCTGCGGTCCGCAGCCTGCCGCGGCCGCGCAGCCGCTCTAGGTCGCTCAGCTCGTGCTGAACCGCGGTCTCAGAATCGACCCCAGGCGGCAGCGGCTGGCTGCCGAGTTGCTCGCGCAGCGGCGCCGTCACCTTTCGACCTCCACGCGCATCGCGCTTGCGAGAGCAATTCCTAGCGGATGCTGCTTCCCGCCGAAGCCAACGACGAGTGGTCCTTCGAATGGTTCGCGGCCAATCAGCTCGAGCTGCTCACCGGGCGCTAAGCCTAGGTCGCTGAGGTAGCGCAGCATCTCCGGGTCGGAATCGGAGACGCGCACAAAGCGTCCACGCTGTCCAATCTC
>CAMDLG010000030.1 GCA_945901565.1 Bifidobacterium breve
TAAGGACAACATTTATTCGGTTGGGCCGCCGCATCCGCCGCTGCGCAAGAAGGCCGACGGGTCAGTTGTGATCGTCATTCAGCCGAACAAGCCGACTGAGAAAGATGTCAACTGGCTGCCGTCGCCAAAGCAGGGCACTTTCAGGTTGATCGGACGCTTCTACAACCCGACACCGTCGATCCTCGACGGCAGTTGGAAGAAGCCGTCGTCCGTAAAAGTCGGGTGACCTCGAAGCACCGCGGTGGCAGGCTCCAATAGCCTCGCCATCTGATGACTAAAACGTCGACGATTCCACTAGACAACGTTGGCCAGTATTGGCCAACGCCATGGAGCAGCGAGGATGGCGGCTCGCAGCGCTGGTGCTGCGCCGGCGGCCAAGCAGGCCTCGCGATTCAGCCGGGAGAGCGGCTCGAGGTCGTCGCCGTGAAGGATGCCTTTGCAAGCGACATGGTGATCCGACGTAATGAAGGAGAGCTCTACGCGCTGCGCCACGAGATGCCCTGGACGGGCGGAGCACAATCGGCGCCGGTGCGCGGTTGGACCGAGAAGCTCGATCCGCAGACGCTGGAGGTAATCGCGTCAACGCCGAAGCTGCCTGGCGGCCCTTACTGGCCGGGCGGGATTGGCTGCCACGCGAACGGCGACATCTACATGGTCTTTGGTGGCTGGGCGCACCGCTTGACGGCCGATCTTGAAGTGCTTGCTTCACACAAGCTTCCGGTTACGCGGCCGCACAACTCATTCGTGATCTTGAACGGCGGCGAGCTAGTTACGAAGGATTGTGACGCGCCGGCCGGGCTAGCCCCTTCGACCGTTTCGATCCTCGATCCGCTGACGCTGCTGCCGGTCGCTGAGCCGCTGACTCTGCCCGAGCCGTCGATCGGTCGGCTCTGCAGCGATGGTAAGAACGTCATCGTGATCGGAACGACGAAGCTCTTCCGTCTCCATCTCGACCGAGATGCCGGCAAGATCGTCGTCGATCCAGATTGGCAGCCATCGTACGGCCCGTCGCCGGGGCGTAGCTTCGGCTGGGATCCTGTGATCACTGAGGATCACGTCCTCTGGATGGACAATGGACAGAACGAGACCGACGTGACGATGCTCGACTGCGGCGCTGCGCCGGACCCAGTCCGCCTCTGGTGGGCGAGGCGCGACGATGCTTCGAAGGTCGATTCGGTTGAAATTAGCGGACTGCCATTTGGCACCGAATCGAATCCGCCGGCCTGGGATCCAGTCGGCGGCGTCGTGATCGCCTACGACGCTGGAAACGCGGTCCTGCGCGCCTGGCGTCTTGTCGGCGACCGGATGGAAGATCTTTGGCGGCGCGACAATTTCGCCCACGCAGGCCACCTGATTCTCTACCCCGACACGCGCGAGCTGGTTGTCCAAGATTGGAAGCAGCCGCAGCTGATGCGTCATCCGCTGGTGCGACGCGTCGCCCGGCCGCTGCTACAAGGGCTCGGTAAATTCGCGCTGGTCCGCAGGAACGGCGTCGCGCTAGGCAACGACCAGTTGGTCGTCCTTGACCTTGACACTGGAGCTGACAAGGCGCGCGTTGATGTTCCCTCACCTTGCCAGGGCTACCTTTTCCCGGCGCCTGGCTTTGGCCGCGACGTCTACTACCAATCGGCGACGACAATCGCTCGCGTTGCGGTCGTCTGATTTCATCGGCTCCGCCTACTCCGCTGCGCTGCTAGCCTGTTCAACACGTCGCGGGGTGGAGCAGTCTGGTAGCTCGTCGGGCTCATAACCCGAAGGTCGCGGGTTCGAATCCCGCCCCCGCTATTTAGGGAGGCTGGCGGTCTGTTGGCTCGTCCTTCAACTAAGAACCGTCTGCGAGCAAGGATTAAAAGGATTCAATGCGCGTCACCGTGATCGTGCCGGCCTACAACGAGGCGGCGACCATAGAGCAAGTATTACGCCGCGTGGCGGAATTGCAGCTCGACGCTGAGATCCTCGTCGTTGATGATGGCTCAGGCGACGATACGGCTGAGATTGTCGGCGCATTGGAATCGCAGATCGCTGGGCTGCGGCTGATCATCCACGAGCGCAACCAAGGCAAGGGAGCTGCTGTACGCACAGGGATCAATGCGTCGCGCGGCGAGATCGTGATGATCCAAGACGCCGACCTTGAGTACGACCCTGCCGACATCCCGAGGCTGTTGGAGCCGCTGAACAACGGCGTCGCCGACGTCGTGTACGGAACGCGCTTTCGTGGCGGTCAAACGCAGCGTGCGCACCTCTTCTGGCACTACGCCGGAAACAAGTTCCTCTCGCTGCTGACGAACATTCTCTTCAACACGACGATCAGCGACATGGAAGTTGGTTACAAGGCCTTCAACGGTGAGCTGATCCGTTCGATCAAGCTCGTCTCAGACGATTTCGCCTTTGAGCCGGAGGTCACCGCGAAGGTCCTGATGCATAAGGACATCCGCATCTTTGAGGTAGCAATTTCGTATTACGGACGCACCTACGCTGAGGGTAAGAAGATCACTTGGCGCGATGGCCTTTCAGCCGTCGCAGCGCTGATCCGCTTTCGCTTTACCAGCTAGCTGCCTCCGCCAAGTCACCTTAATGAGAGGATTGTTTGATGGCCGATCGACCAGAAGCTCCAACCGAAGTGGAAGCGCCAGCTACGGATCAGAAAATGGCCGACGGAAAAGCGCTGCGCAGCGAGGTTCCCCGCGTTAGCCACAGCGAGTGGTCGCCACCGGCCGATCGCCCCGATCCGGTCGCGATCCTCGAGGAGCAGGCGGCCCAGCGGCTGCCCGATCTTGTACCGATCCGCTACGGGAGGATGCTCGTGTCGCCCGGCACCTTCTATCGCGGCGGCGCCGGAATTATGGCTTGGGATCTTGCCCACACGCCGACCACCAATCTGCGCGTTCAGTGCTGCGGCGATGCTCACCTGCTGAACTTCGGCATGTACGCTGCGCCGGATCGGCGGATGGTCTTCGATCTCAATGACTTTGATGAGACGCTGCCAGCGTCGTTTGAATGGGACTTGAAGCGACTGGTTGCGAGCATCACGATCGCAGCGCGCGAGAGCGGCGGCAAGCCAAAGCAGGCGCGTGCTGCCGCGCAGGCAGCCGCCGCCACCTACCAGTCGCGGATCGCCGAACTTGCGCAGATGCCATTTCTGCAGGTCTGGTACGAGCGGACCGACATGACGAACATTCTTACGGCGTTGGAGCAGAGCTCGAAGGACAAGAGCTTGAAGCAGACGCGCAAGGTCGTCGAAAAGGCTGAAGGCAAGACCAACCTTGGGGCCCTTGCGCGCTACGCCGAGAAGACCGATCAAGGGTTCAAAATTAAGAGCGACCCGCCGGTCGTCGACCCGATTCCGCTAGAGCATGCTGCGCAGCTGAAGGAACTAGTCGATACGGCTTTTGCGACCTACTTAGAGACGCTCACGCCGGATCGCCGGATCGTGATCAGCCGTTATCACCGCGCTGACTTTGCCCGCAAGGTTGTCGGCGTAGGGTCGGTTGGGACGCGCGCGTTCATGATGCTCCTGATGGGCGACCGCGAAGACGATCCGCTCTTTTTGCAATTCAAAGAGGCCCAAGATTCGGTTCTAGAGCCGTATGCAGGCAAGAGTGAGTATCGCCACCAGGGCGAGCGCGTCGTGCAAGGCCAGCGAATCATGCAGTCGGCTAGTGACCCGTTTCTTGGCTGGGCTACCGACGCGATCGGCGCAAAGAAGGATTACTACCTCAGGCAACTGCGCGACATGAAGGGCTCGATCAACCTTGCGAAGATGGATGCCGTCAGGATCGCTCGCTACGGGGCGCTCTGCGGAGCAGTCCTAGCGCATGCACACGCCCGCTCGGGCGATGCGGCCCAAGTTGCCGGCTATATCGGTCCCGGACCGGTATTCGCCGAGGCGCTAGCCGATTTTGGCGATGCTTACGCAGATCAGAACGAGCTCGACTTCAAGGCCCTGCAGGACGCGCAGAAGAGCGGCCGAGTCGAAGTCGTTAGCGGCATTTAGCCGCGGCGCTGGTTGTCTCCTGCTTCGATCAGTAGCCGCGCTTCGCGGGCGCTCAACAGATCTGGCAGGATGTTCCAATGGCTAACGACGATCACGAATTTGACCAAGAGGAACCGCGCACTGCGCAGAAGATGGCTGCCGGGAAGGAAATGCGCAAGGCGATCCCTCGTTCAGCCCACGCCGAGTGGAGCGCTCCCGCCGACCGCCCCGATCCCGTTGCAGTACTTGAGGCTCAGGCCGCGCAGCGCGTCGCTGATCTAGTACCTATCCGCTACGGGCGGATGCTCGTGTCGCCGGGCACTTTTTATCGCGGCGGGGCCGGGATCATGGCCTGGGATCTTGCGCACACTCCAACGACCAACATGCGCGTGCAGTGCTGCGGCGACGCTCACCTGCTCAACTTCGGAATGTACGCGGCTCCAGACCGCACGATGGTCTTCGATCTCAACGATTTTGATGAGACGCTGCCTGCCTCCTTCGAGTGGGACTTGAAGCGTCTTGTCGCGAGTGTGACGATCGCGGCGCGCGATAATGGTCTCAGCAAGAAAGAGGCAAGAGACGCAGCACAGGCAACCGCTGCGCGATATCAGGCACGGATGGCTGAGCTTGCAGAGATGCCGTTCCTCGAAGCGTGGTATGACCGCCTTGATGTGTCAACGATCCTCGACAACATCAACCGAAACCTCAGCGACAAGCACGTCAAGCGGGCAGAGAAGATGGTTAGCAAGGCGGAACGTAAGACCAATATCGGCGCGCTTCATCGTTACGCGGAGAAGACCGATGCTGGCTTCAAGATCATGAACGATCCGCCGGTGATTGTCAGGATCCCGCGCGATCAGGTTCAGATCGCGCAGTCACTCATTGATGGGGCTTGGGATGAGTTCCTAAGTACGCTGGACCCGGATCGTCGAGTCGTCATTGAGCGTTATCGCCGGATCGATTTCGCGCGGAAGGTCGTCGGCGTCGGATCGGTGGGAACCCAAGCATTCATGATGCTACTGATGGGCGACCGCGACGATGATCCGCTCTTCATCCAGTTCAAAGAGGCTCAGCAATCGGTTTTGGCTCCGTACGCTGGCGCCAGCATTTACAAGCAGGAAGGCGAGCGCGTTGTTCAAGGCCAGCGAATCATGCAGGCCGCAAGCGATCCGTTCCTCGGCTGGACGATCGGCCCGGGCAAGAAGAAGAAGCACTTCTACCTGCGCCAGCTGCGCGACATGAAGGGGTCAGCTGACGTTGCGATTATGGATGGGCAACGAATCGCCGTTTACGGCGCGCTCTGCGGAGCGGTGCTGGCACGAGCTCACTCGCGCTCCGGTGACGCGGCAATGATCAGTGGCTACCTAGGGACCGGCTCGGTCTTTGCAGAGTCGATGGCAGCCTTCGGCGATGCTTACGCAGATCAGAACGAGCTCGACTTCGAGGCCCTAAAAGCGGCCGAGAAGAGCGGCAGGATCAAGGTTGAAAGCGGCGTTTAGCAGCAGCCTCTACTCCTTCTCTTCGAGCGCGTCCTCGATGATCTCGGCCGTCAGCTCTTGCTCGGCGGCGTCGACGATCTCGGCTTCGACCCCAACGATCGCAATGCCTTCGGCAACCGCTTCGGCGTCTTCCAGTAGCTGCTCTTCGGCGGCGGCGACGATCACCGCGTCCTCAAGTAGCTGATCCTCAGCGTCGGCAACGATCTCGGCCTCTTCAAGGAGGGCGTCGGCCGCTGCTGCGACCAGCGCTGGGTCAGCGTCAGGGTCAGCGGCAACCGCGGCTACCAGCTCAGCGTCGGCTGCAAGCTGCTCCTCGGCGCCGGCGACAATCTCGGCTTCCGCGAGTAGTTCGTCCTCGGCTGCGGCGACCAGCTCGGCTTCGACCTCGAGGCCGTCAATCGCTTCGGCGACTAGCTCTACATCTGCTTCAAGTTGATCTTCTGCTGCTGCGACGATCTCGATGTCGTCTTCAATCTGGTCATCACTCATTTGCAATCCTCCTGTTGGTTTTAGTCGTGCTGGAGCTCTGTGTACTAACAACCTACGGCAGAGTAGGCGCGTTGGGAAGGGGCGCTTCCCTTACATTTCACAAATGGCCGGATTTCTAAGCAACCGACACACTTCGTATAGGGCTGGCGGCGCCGACCTTCCGTTCGGTGATCCGCTGCCCTACCACGGCGTCGCAATGGAGGGTTACTTCTGGCGGATCACCGACCCCGGCTCAGGCCGCGTGATCATTGCCCTGATCGGCGTCAACCGCGCCGACGATGGTCACTGGGCGACGCTCGGGTTGGCTGGCTACCCAAATCGCTTCCTCCGCACCGTTGCCCACCCAGAGGGAACTGCCGACTCGGCAGCGCTGGGTGCGAGCGCCGGGGATGCCTTCCGCGCTGACGCGCAGCGCGTCCAAGTTGACCTTGGGCCTGACGCGAAGCTTGATTTAACGATTCGCGACCCGCGCCCCTGGCCGCGGCGCTCGTTCGGCGGATCCAGCATCTTTCAGTCGGTTCCTGCCCTCAACCAGTACTGGCATCCTTGGCTGCTCGGCGGTAGCGCCAGCGGCAGCGCGCAGCTCGGCGACGATTATTGGGAGTTTGACGGTGCCGATGTCTACGCCGAGAAGAACTGGGGCAAGGGCGGCTTCCCGCCGGCATGGTGGTGGGGGCAGGCGCAAGGTTTTGCTGAGCCGCAGGTCTGCGTTGCGTTCGCTGGCGGCGTCATTGAATCGGGCCCGCTGCGCACCGAGGTGACTGCGGTAGTCGTGCTGCTGCCCGATGGGACGTTGATCCGGCTTGGTGATCCGTTGATCTCGCCGGTATCGGCTGAGGTAACGGATGAGCACTGGGTACTGCGCGGTCGCAGCGCCCGCTGGAGCGTTGACATTGACGGCTACGCGCCGCTCGGTGCGGCCCACGTGCTGCCGGTGCCTCTCCCGGCGGAGCGGCGCAACGTGCCCGGAGCAATCGAACACCTCGGCGGCGAGATGACGGTCACCGTCCGCCGTCACGGCAGGGTCGTTTGGCGCGGCCACAGCGACCTTGCCGCGCTAGAGCACGGCGGAATTGATCGCGCCCGCGCCGAAGTCACGCGCCGCGGCGGCGAACCGGATGCTCCGGACGCCGCCGCTATCGCATCGTGAACCTCTTGGCTACTTCGCGAACTGCTTCTTGATCCAAGCCGTCGCGTCGCCGGACGACTTCTTGTCCATCACGATGCCGGAATGGCTTAGGCCTGCATAGGTCTTGAAGTCCACTTTGGCGCCGCGCGCTCGCAGTAGCGGCGGAAGCTTCTTCGTGAACAGGTTCTGAACCGTTGTATCGGCAAGTCCTTGCAGGATGAAGACCGGTACCGCGATTGCGAGGTCCGGATTCATCGCTCGCAGCGTTGGGTCAACAGGCGATGTGTCGACACCAGGCTTCAGCATCGTGTTCGGAGCGATCCCGCCAAGCTTGCTTGTTTGAGCGAGCTGAGCCGAGCAGACAATCTCAAGCTGCGGCAGGAAGGCCGCAACTTGGGCGCTGAGGTAGTCGGCAGCGTTAAGCCCAGCCTCACGGGCGGCGCTGGCAACGATCATCGTCGCAAGGCCGGTGAGTGGGCTTGGGTTTTTCAGAATGCTGAGCAGTTTTTTCTGCTCGTAGATGTGCGACGCAGGGGCAAACGCAACGACTCCCTTGAGTTCTAGCTGCGGAGCGCGAGCGGGTGCATCGGCGGCTGCAAACGTTGCTGCCTGGCCGCCCTGCGAGTGACCCGCGATCAGCCACTTCTTAGCCATGTGGAGCGACTTCGTGCCGTAAGCGGCGCGGGCGATGTCAATTACGCCGCGACCCTCTGAATGGCCGATCAAGTAGGGGTGGTGGCCTGGGGTTCCTAGCCCTTCATAATCGGTACGCAGGATGGCGTAACCCTTCTTGAGCCATGCGTTGTAGGTCGCGTCGGTGTAGGAGATGTAGTCCTTTGCTGGGCTGTTCGATGAATTGCGCGATGGTGCGCAGACATCGGCCATTCCGGTTGTGCCGTGCGCCCAAGAGATCATATTCCAGCCACCCTTAGGAGCCTTGCCCTTGGGGACGTCGATCGTGCCAGAGACGGCAATTGGATCACCGTTGAGCGCAGTAGAGCGGTAGAGCACCAGCAGCGTCTTTGAGGCCTGCGAGAGGGCGACCGCCTTAGTCTTGATCGTGCGTGACCAGATCATCGTGCCCGGCGCGCCGGCAATCTGCCCAGCGCTTGCTGTGTAGAAAGCATTTCCGGACGGGGCCTTAAATGTTTTTGCCATTGAGGCACTTGGCAACAGCATCGCTGTCGCGGCTACGGAGCCAATCACTAGTGGCAGCAGGCGGCTAGAGGACTTGGACATTTTCAATCTCTCTCTCTTCTCAAATTACGCAAATTCGACTTGCAGTTGACTGAACTCTAACGCGCCGACGCGAATCATGCGCCACTCGCATCGAGCCTCGCTGTAGCGTGAGCGGCGTTAGCCCATGACCCGGATCAACGCTTTCGCAAAGAAGATCAACTGGCGCCTCGTCTGGCGGATCACTTGGATTCTCGTGATCGCCGTCGTCGTCTATTCGCTTCTGCCGACCCTGACGAAGATGCCCGAGCAGGCGCGTGAGAGCCTTGAACAGGTTCATCCTTACGCGCTGCTGATCGGGTTGGGTCTTGAGTTCGTAGCGCAGCTGAGCGGAATGTTGGTGCTCAGGCGCTCGCTTCACGCGCTTAAGCAGCCGCAGCCATCAACCTGGGTGCTCGGGCAGGTCTGGTACGCCCAGATGGCAGTCGCGGTGCTGCTCCCGGGCGGTTCAGTAACAGCAACGGTGATGGTTGCCGACGCGCTTCGCAAACGCGACGTCGAGCCGGCCGAAGCGGCAACGGCAGCGACGCTGACGAAGGCTCTCTCGATAGTCACCTTGATCGCGCTCTTTGTGATCGGGTTTGGACTCTCTTCAGGGCAGCCCGACAGCTCATCTGGGTACGTCAACGCGGTAGCGATCGGCATGCCGATCCTGATCGTTGCGCTAGCCGCGCTGGCAGCGGCGATCATCTGGCCGAGGATCGCCGGCTCGCTCGCTGGCGCTGGCTCAAAGCTCGCGCAGCGGATCTTCAAGAAGCTAAACCCAAAGCAGATCCGCAGCAGGGCCGAAGCGATTGCGCTGCAGTCGCAGCAGATGCTCCGCGGCCGCCGGGCTTGGGGGACGGTCGGCTTCTCATTTGGTTATTGGATTCTCGACACCGCGGTTCTGTACGGAATGCTCTGGGGGCTCAACCAGACGCCGCACATCGGCGCGGTTCTCTTGGCCTCAACGGTTGGGCGGCTGCTGGCGACAATTCCTATTACCCCCGGCGGGATCGGCATCGTCGAAGTTGCTGAGACTGCGATCCTCTCAGCGCTTGGGGTTAACGCGACTATCGCCGCCTTGGCCGTTATCGCCTACCGCGTAATTAGCTTCTGGATCGTCAACCTAGTTGGGCTGATCGCGATGTACCTGTTGCACCGCTCCGGCGTGGCGATCAAGCAGCAGCCGAAGGGGACGACGGTAGAGGCAGCGGTCGCCGCCGAGTCAGGCGACTGAGCGCAGCCGCTTGAAGGGCTCGCCTTCGCGCAGCTCACGGACGATCGCTTCAACAACGCTGTCGCCATCGATCTGCTTGCCGTCGGTGACAGCGGCGATGCTCGCTCGCTTGCGCTCAATCAGCCGCGACATCCGCTCGTCGATCGTCTCGGCGGCCAGCAGGTACCAAGCGGTCACGGCGTCGCGCTGCCCGATCCGGTGGCAGCGGTCCTCGGCCTGCTCGTGCATCGCTGGCGTCCACTCAAGCTCGAGGAAGGCAACGTTTGAAGCTCGGGTCAGAGTGATTCCTTGCGCCGCGACGCGCGTCGCGCAGACAATCAGCTGCGGCCCGTCCGGTTCTTGGAAGGCATCTATCGCTTTCTGCCTCGCAGCGGCGCTGTCGCTGCCGACTAGGTGGACGGCATTTGGAAAGCGCTCGATCACTGCATGCTGAACCTCTCTGTGGCGAGCGAAGACGACCAGCGCTTCTCCCGAGGCAAGGAAGTCATGGATCCATCCGAGCGCGCCGTCGAGTTTGCCGCTGCCTGCGAGCCGCTGCAGCACACCGAGCTGCGCTAGCCGTTCAGCACGCAGCGTGGCGGCGATCTTGGCGTCGAGCTCGCTGAGGTCGAGCGGCTGTTCGCGCAGCCAGGCGATGATGTCTGTTTCAGCGCGGCGGTATTCGGCGCGATTGGTCAAGGAGATCGGCACGATGCTGCGCCGCTTAGCTGGAAGCTGCGGCAGGACGTCGGCCTTTACGCGGCGCAGGAAGCAGTGGCGGCGCAGATGCCAGTGGAGGCGCTCTTCGCTGCGCGAATGATCGGGCCCAAAGCGGCGCGCAAACTGAGCCCCGGAGCCGAAGTCATCGAGCCTTCCGA
The DNA here is from genome assembly GCA_945901565.1 of Bifidobacterium breve. Classification (GTDB taxonomy): domain Bacteria; phylum Actinomycetota; class Thermoleophilia; order Solirubrobacterales; family Solirubrobacteraceae; genus F1-60-MAGs163. The sequence continues at coordinate 10,403 of CAMDLG010000030.1, forward strand.
TAACGCGCAGCTGCGCGATCAGCTCCTCTGCGTGGTTTAGGACCGGTGTTCCTGTCAGGGCGAGCCGCAGTCCGTCGTCGGGAATCACGCTCGCGAGGCGCCGCACCGCCTGGGTGCGCTTAGCGCGTGGGTTCTTGCAGTAATGCGACTCGTCAACGATCAGCGCTTTCGGCCTCAGCCGCGCCAGCGTCTCACCATGCGCCGCGACAATCTCATAGTTGACGATCGTGATGTCGGCGGTCGCTGGGACGGCGGAGCGCCCTTCGACGACAGCAAACGAGCGTTGCGGCAGCCAACGCTCCGCTTCGCGCGCCCAGACCAGCTTGATCGAGGCAGGGCAGACGACGACCGCTGGGTAGGCATCGTCAGCTTCGATCGTCGCCAGCGCTTCGATCGTCTTGCCGAGCCCCTGCTCGTCGGCGATCAGCGTTCGGCGGGCTTCAAGCGCGTAACGCACGCCAGCCCACTGGAACGGCTCGAGCGTCCCACCGAGCCGCTCTGCGAGGCCTTCGATCGGCTCGGCGCTCGTTGCTTTTGACCTCTTCACGGCGGCAGCGGCGTCGGCGTGCTCCTCGCGCAGGCGCCTCAATACTGGGCCGGCCTCGCCGGTCACGCCGACATCGTGCAGTGCGATGAACTCGTCGAGCTGTTCGACGAGCCAGGGGTCGATCGGCACGGTCCGCGTGCCGGCTGATGCCGGCATCCGCTCGAAGGCGATCCCGGTCTCACGGTCCCAGAGAACGTTTAGTCGCAGATAGTCGGCATCGACTCGTTTGATCAGCTCAAGCTGCGCAGGCGGAGGCTGGCGGCCTACTTGGAGTTCAGTCAGGCAGCGCGCAGCGCCGGCATCGAGCCGCGCCGAGCGCTGCTCGCCGAGCACCGCGGCGTTCGCTTCACTCAGCTCGACTAGCAGCGATCCGTCGTCTGCTTCAACCGATCCCTCGAGCAGCTCAGCGGGGACCGTTCCAGCCCTTGTCGTGAGCGCCCACCAGCCGCGGCCGTCATAGCGGCGCGTGCTGACCATCCCGATCCAGCGCCGCTCAACGGCCCTGATCCAAGTATCGACCTCATTGCTGGCAGTTAGCTCTGGGAAGCGCGCCAGCACGTCGGCCACATGGATCGCGGCCCAGTCGTCGGTAGGTGCCCACCATTCGCGGCGGTCCCAATCGAAACGGCGCTGTGGGATCGCTCGCACCAGCTCGACGATCTGCGCGTCGTAGGGGAATGCCAGAACGACGATCTCACCGTTCTCGTCGCTGTTTCGCAGCTCCACGTTCGCTCTGTCATCTGCCAGCTCCACCTAATCAAGGTAGCCCGGCGCGGCGACGCGCTAGCGCTAGCGGCGCCAATCGGTAAAGATGCACGAATGACTAACTTCGATTATCTGATCGTCGGCGCTGGTTCGGCCGGCTGCGTACTGGCCAACCGCCTCTCAGAAGATCCTTCGGTGAAGGTTGGCCTGCTCGAGGCCGGTGGATCAAACCGGCATCCGAGCGTGGTCATTCCGGCGGCTTTCTCCGAGCAGTTCCGCAGCAAGCGCGACTGGGCCTTCGAGACCGATCCTGAGCCCGGCTGCGATGGCCGCGAAATCTTCGTTCCACGCGGCAAGGGGCTCGGCGGATCGAGCTCGATGAACGCGATGCTCTACGTCCGAGGCCGGCCGCTCGACTATGACCTGTGGGAAGCGGAAGGGTGCCCTGGCTGGGGTTGGAAAGATGTTCAGCCTTACTTCCTCAAGTCCGAGGACAACTCGCGCGGCGCATCTGAGCACCACGCCGTTGGTGGCCCGCTGCGGGTTGAGAACCCGCGCTCGCCGCGCTCGCTGACGCGTGACTTCATCGCCAGCGCCGAGGCAACCGGAATCCCCTTCATCGACGACTACAACGGCCCTGAGCAGGACGGCGTTGCCGAGGTGCA
>CAMDLG010000031.1 GCA_945901565.1 Bifidobacterium breve
GGTTCATCTCGCGCGTCAACAACCCACGTAACCGTCAGTACTTTGAGCTGCTCGACATCCGCCCAGCATTTTCGGCGACCGACCTGATCCTCAGGTTGATCGAGCACGAGGTCCCGGATTACGGTCTCGTTCATCTGCTCGACCTTCCAGATGAGCAGCTAGAGGTGATCGAGATCATCGTCTGCGAAGGCTGCCGCGCCGCTGGGCTTGAAGTGCAGCAGCTCGAGCTACCGGAGGGAAGCATCGTGATTTCGGTGCTCCGCGACAACGGCGGATTCGTGCCGAAGGCCGACACCGTGATCAACGCCGGCGACGAGGTGCTTGTCTGCCTCGATCCGGGTCTTGAACCTCAGGTTACGGCGCTCTTCGAAGCCGCCAAGTAGAGCCCTTAGCGCCTATACTTGGCGACGCATTGCGGGATGGTGTAATGGCAGCACGCCTGGTTCTGGTCCAGGAAATTGGGGTTCGAATCCCTGTCCCGCAGTAAAGGCTGCTGATTCAGACGGGCAACTGCATAGTGAGCGACACAGTCAGGCCGGGTCCGATGTTCAAGCGACGCCTCCCATCGGCAGTGGCGTTCCGGGCCTGCTTGGCGGGAAACTCTGCGTGTTTGTGACTGATCCAAGCTAGCGGAGGAACGATGAAAGATTAGTGCGGTTGCGACGACCTAGTTTGTCGGAGTGTCGGCCGGGGAAACTGGTCATCCATCCCCTCACGGATGTCACTCGCTAATAGTTCATTCTCGGTGACAGGGACCGCTCTGTAAGAGAAGCCCCCAGTCGGAAAACGTAAAGCAAAGACTCTCCGGCCAGAGTGATCATATTCGGCGATCAAACTATCGCCACCCCACGAGATGGCCCACCCGCCTGCAGAGAGTTTTCGCGCGCTGCCACAACAAAAGGAGTTCAGCACTTGATCATCGCGCAGGCTATTGATCAGCGTTGCAGTTCTTTCGTGTTTGTCGATGCGGTATTGAACCGCGCGGGGCTGGAAGCCCAAGCGGGTCCCGTTGTTATAAACAGTTAGGGTGCCATTAGGCAGAATGCGGGCGTCGTGCTGCCCTGCGAAAACTGTCGGGGCGAGGGGATCATCGATAGCCGTGAGGCTCTCGGGCGTGTGAGTGCCGCCGAGCTTCCAGTCGATCTCCCCCGTACCGCCAGGGTCCGCAATCCTATAGACGGCATCGAGGTGGCGAGCGGAGAAAACAATTCCGTTACCGTCCTCCTCTACTGAATTAGGGTGAACGATGTCATAAGGTGATCTTGAGGTCAGGTCGGTGAACCCAATCCAGGGGCCGCTTTCGGCGAGACTGATGTGATCGCGACTATTCCACGTCCAAAGGAGGTTCCCGTCCTTATCTTGCTTTTGGATGACTCCGTCGATGACGTTGGCTTCTGCGGGCCCTCCCCACGGTGAAAGATCGGCACAATCGCTCGGAGTCGCCGGGCAATCTCGCGGGACAACACTCATTGTTAAGAATCCGCCATCGGACGTAGGTCGCAGGTCATGGTTATCAGTAGGCTGCCCGATTGCTCTAACGCGCTTAACGAGGTGGCCGTCAAGTCCGAGGATGTCGTACTGCCTATCCGTGTCGTTGTACCAAAAAGCCACTCGATTCTCGCCTACTAACTTGAAATCCATCGCGGAAAGAATCGTCCGATGCCACCAAACCGGGACTCCCTGATTATTGAAGATGATCACGTAAGGACTAGAGGGGTATCCCAATGTGGGGGTCACCAGATAAAACGCCGCTTGGCGCGGGCCGTTCACCTCCGTCTCAGGCAGGATCATGTCGCTAGGGCGGCAGCGCACCGTCTGTTTGGTTGCGCCCACAATTTCAAACGACTGCCCCTCTGACAACGGGACCGGTGTGCTGAAGCTGCCCGACTGGCGCGGAGCACCGTCAATTGAAAAAGAGTCGTGCGATAGGACGTGGACCACGACGGGTTGATCGCATGCAACCGTAAAGTCGGTGATTTCAGGGGACCAGCTTGGGCTGAGAGACGCAACCGTGATTTGCGCTGCCGGAGTAACTGGGCTGGACGGCGCCGACGCCGCAGAATCACCACGAGCATTGGTGGCCTTCACAGTGAAGGTGTAAGGAGTGCCGTTGGAGAGCACGGCAACGTTGCAAGAGAGAGTCGTCGTGCTGCACGTATGCGAACCCCCACCGGACGCAGTGACTAGGTAACCAGTGACCGCAGCGCCGCCATTACTCGCAGGCGGGGCCCAAGACACAACCCCTGACCCGTCACCAGCAACGACCGTAACGCTCCTCGGAGCAGTCGGCACAGTCGCAGGCGTACCAACCAAAGTTGACTTAACAGCCCAGCGCGACTTCTTAGCCTTCTTATTCGACTCCAACCTGAGCTGATACTCACTTCCATTCACAAGCGCCGCAGCCTTATACGAACGCGCGGAAGCCGTAAGCACCTTCAACCCAAGCCACTTAGCTGACCAAGGCGCAGTTGGCTTACCACCCTTGAGCACACGCCCACGCCAACTAACGCGGTAACCAGCAGAACCCTTCACAGCACCCCAGGAGAGGGTCAATGCACGATCACCAGCAACAACCTGCACGCCAGTCGCGGCTGACTGAGCAGCCGAAGGCGAGGAGACCGAGGAGGCATCAGCACGTCCGAGAAAGCACGCAGCCAAAGCAGCAGCCAGCACACCAGCTACGAGTAACTTGTAATTAAGCGTAACTCTCATAGAAGGCTCCAAGCTCCTGATGCATTGCTTAAGCGCAAAGCTAACAGTACTTTGTCGCGGTACCGAACGCGCCGGTCCATCCCCGACGCTCGCTGAGCTCTTGGCGCCTCGACGCTGTCTGGTGGCTAGCGTGTCGGCTTGCGGATCGCGGTCGGCGACATAGTGAGCAACATCGTTAGGGCGTCTGTGTCGAAGTGAAGTTTCCGGGGAATCCTTCTGCCGTGAGCACAGCTCCGGCAGCAGGACGCGCTGCTACTGCGTTGTAATGGCTGGCCAGCGCCGGCTTTACTGACCAGCGTTCACTAGCCGCCAGGTCCTCGCCCCAGCCGGTTAGCATCGCCAGGAAGGCGTCGGCGACGGTGAAATCACCGCCAAGCAAGAACGGACCGTCGGCGATCTGCTCGGAGAGGACCTCGGCCACGTGAGCGAGCTTGGTGACTGCAGCGGACTGGACCGGCTCTAAGCCTGAAGCGTCGCTTGTGTACTGCTCTGGGTAGTACCAACGCAGAAAGGTCGCCTGCGCGGTGTTGGTGAGCAGCGTTAGCCAGCGCAGCGTCGTGGCCCAATCGTGGCTACCGGTCGTCGGCATCAGGGCGGCATCCGGGTACTTCTCGGCGATGTAGAGGCAGCAAGCGGCCGCCTCGGTCACAACGAGGTCGTCGTCAACGAGAGTCGGCACTGTGCCCATCGGATTAAGCAAGTCGTAGCCTTCAGGTTCGACGTTGCGCCCAGTCTCGTCGCGCTTAAGCTCGATCATCAAATAGTCCGCGCCAGCTTCATCGAGCGCGATCCGTGGCACGGTGGCGGCGCTACCGGGAATGGTGTAGAGAGTGATCATCTTCCGCACGCTATCAGCGCCGGATACGGGGCTAGGCTGGGGTTGTGGCAAATTCGTCGATCCGAGAACTGTGGGATCGGGGCCAGCGCGGTTGGCCTAAGGAGGCGCCGATTGCGCAGTTTCCCAATGCCCCGCTGCTTGCTGCGATCGGCGCTTGGCTACTCGGTCACTTCACGAGCGGAGCCGTTAATGAGGCAGCCAGCGCGCTCTTCTATGTGGCGCTTAGCTGTTTCGCCTGGTGGGAGGTGACCGACGGCGTCAACACCGGACGGCGCGTAATGGGCGGTGCGGTTCTACTTTTCGTCGTCGTGAGCCTCGCCGGCAAGCTAGGCGCCTAGGAAGCGACCGGCGCGAAGCCGCCCGCCTTGTATGTCAGCCCAGGTAGTTCGGCGCCCATCTGTTCGGATAGCCAGCGGGAAACTTCAAAGAGGGCTTCGAGATTGGCGCCCGTGCCAATCCCCATCCCTTCGAGCAGGTAGACGAGATCCTCGGTTGCAACGTTCCCCGTGGCGTTGGGCGTGAACGGGCAACCGCCGAGCCCTCCGGTAGATGAATCGAGGATTGTTGCGCCAGCTTCGATCGCTGCGACCGCGTTCGCGTAGCCAGTGTTGCGGGTGTTGTGGAAGTGACCGCCCACCGCTACGTCGAGCTGGCTGACCCCGGCGAATAGCTCCCGGACCTGCGTAGGGACTGCTACGCCGATCGTGTCGGCAAGCATCAGTTCATCGACCGGGCTCTCGGCTAGTCGCGCCGCCGTTGCGAGGACAGCGGCAGGGTCGATCGCGCCGTCGTAGGGGCATCCAAACGCGACGGAGAGAGTGACAGCGAACTTAACGCCGTCCTGCTTGGCCTGAGCGGCGAGTTCCAAGGCGACCTCGGTAGCGGCTTCAACCGTCGTTCCTTGGTTCTTCTCGGCGAAGCTTTCACTCATCGGTACGACATACTGCACAAGGTCGACACCGCAGGCGATCGCTCGCTCGTAGCCTTTCGCGTTGAGTGCGAGACCGGCGTACTCAACGCCATCGACGCGCGAGATTTGCGCCATCACTTCTTCAGCGCCGGCCATCTGCGGCACGCGCTTCGGGTTCACAAAGCTAACCGCCTCAATTCTTGGCAGCCCGGTTCCGCTCAGTTGGTCCACATACGCAGCGCGAACCTCGGGCGTGAGGATCCGATCAGCATTCTGCAATCCGTCACGCGGACCAACGTCACAGATGATTAGTCGGGCAGTAGACATTCGTCAATCCTACCGTCGCTACTGGGTCAGGCTCAGCGAGGCGGGCAGCGCGCCCTGCAGCGTGAAGTGGTCGCTTAAGAGGGACAGCGAGAAACGACGCTAAACGAGCCGGCTACGGCGCTTGGCGCCCGTTCACCGGGTGCAGCTCGCGCCCGGCAAAACCGCGCAGAACATGTAGGTCGATAGCGCCCGGTGGGAATACGTCAATTGAATACTGCACTGCTTCTCCATCATTGACGTGAATCGTCTCGGTGATCTCAAGAGCTCCGGTCGTCCTGCGCACACCTAGCGCGTCGCCGATCTCTTCGCCGGGTTCCAAAAGTCGTGGCCGAACGCCAGTCCGCGCGAAGGCAACCGGTACTCCCGAATTGATGACCACATCGAGCATCATCGCCCCGCGTTCAATCAAGTTTGTGAGACTCGTAAGGGACGGGAGCGGAACCGACGGGTGAATCCAGTCGCGCATGTGGGCCGCCGGTGCCTTGTCGACTAGCACCGTCCGCTCGACACAGAGCGCGTCGCCGTTCTTGCGTAGGTTGAGCGCTTCGGCGACAAACCCGGGTGCCCGGCGCTGTTCTATTGTGACGCCGCGGGCTTTTACTTTGTGACCTTGGCGGCGTGCCAGCGACGCATACGATTCCAGTACTTCGAGCCCTTCGCTGAAGGCTGCCGGCACTGCGACCCGCCCAACATAAGTGCCCGAGCCTTGACGGCGGACAATCTCACCGTTCGCCGCTAGGCGTTCCAATGCGAGCCGCAGCGTTCCACGCGAGATCCCCAGCATCGAAGCAATTTCTTGCTCCGGTGGTAGTCGATCTCCTGGGCGGTAGTGACCAGGCCCGAGCCATTCGCGCAGCGAAACTTCAGCACTGTCAACGACGGAAACTTTTTCAGTCGGTTCGCCCGGCACGGCTAACTACCCTCCACTAGCTTCATTGCGCTTTGTGTTGCCGCAAGCGTGTCGGCGGCAATGCTCAGTCGCGGGTCATCTCGCACCGCGATCAGATTAGCGTGCACCAAAGTCGTTGCGCTAGTCGCTGCGCACTGCGCCGACCTAATTAGAAGAGCCCAACCGTGTTGCCATCGGCGTCGATGTCGATGTCGAAGGCTGCTGGCGTCTTGCCTAGCCCGGGCATCTGCATGATGTCACCGCAGAGCGGTACGAGCCAGCCAGCGCCGGTATAGGCACGCATGTCGCGCACCGGCAATGTGAAGCCCTTTGGTGCGCCGAGCTTGGTCGGATCGTGGCTGAGTGACAGCGGCGTCTTCGCCATGCAGATCGGAAGCTTGTCAAGCCCGGCAGCGGTGAACTGCTCGATCTTCCGCTCCGCGTCGAGGTAGAAGACGACGTCGTCGGCGCCGTATGACTTCTGGGCGATCGCCGTGATCTTCTCCTTGATTGAGGCATCGTCGGGGTAGAGGAACTTGAAATCGGAAGGAGCATCGGCGGCCGCAACCACAGCCTCTGCGAGCTTTGCCGCACCGTCGCCGCCCTTCTCGAAGGCCTCGTTGATCTCGGCACCAAAGGCGCCGCCGTCGAGCGCAAGCTGACGGACCATTTCGACCTCTTCGTCGGTGTCGCCTGGGCGCCGGTTGACAGCAACAACGCAGGGGAGACCAAACTCCTTGACTAGCGAGAGGTGGTGGTAGACATTCGACATGCCTTCTTCGATCGCCTTGCGGTTCACCTCGGCCGAGTCGCTCTCCTCTTCCATTCCACCGTGGTGTTTGATGGCGCGCACCGTGCAGACGAGAACAACCGCATCTGGCTGGAGTTCTCCGGCGCGGCAGACGATGTCCATGAACTTCTCCATGCCCATGTCGGAACCGAACCCTGATTCGGTGAGCACGTAGTCGCCAAGCTTCAACGCGATTCGGTCAGCAATAACTGAGTTGTTGCCGTGCGCGATGTTTGCAAACGGGCCAGCGTGCATCAGCGCCGCTTGACCTTCAAGCGTCTGGATCAAGTTGGGCTTCAGTGCGTCCTTGAGGAGCACTGTCATCGCACCGGCTGCCTGAAGGTCCTCACCGGTCACCGGAGTGGTGCCATCGAACTGATAAGCGGCCGTAATAGCGCCAAGGCGCTTGCGGAGATCTTGCAGATCACTGGCAACCGCGAGGATCGCCATCACTTCGGAAGCAGCCGTGATGTCGAAGCCGGTCTCACGCGGGTAGCCGTTTGCCCGGCCGCCGAGCCCGATTGCGACGTCGCGCAGCGCGCGGTCGTTCATGTCCAGGGCGCGCTTCCAATTGATCCGTAGCGCGTCGATGCTGTGCGGGTTGCCGTGCAGGATTGAAGCGTCGAGCATCGCGGCGAGCAAGTTGTTGGCAGCGCCAACGGCGTGGATGTCACCGGTGAAGTGGAGGTTTAGGTCCTCCATCGGGACGATCTGGGCATAACCACCGCCAGCGGCTCCGCCTTTGATCCCGAAGACCGGCCCGAGTGACGGCTCGCGGAGGCAAAGGACAGGCGTCTTACCAATCTTGCCCATCCCTTGAGTTAGAGAGACGGCGGTCGTCGTCTTGCCTTCTCCCGCCTTCGTCGGCGTCATGCCAGCGACGCAGATCAGCTTGCCATCAGGACGGTCCTTCAGACGTTCGAGGACTGAAAGCTCAACCTTCCCTTTGAAGCGGCCATAGGGCTCGAGTTCGTCCGGCTCCAGACCTAGCGTCGCTCCGACCTCGTCGATCGGGATTAGCTCGGCCTCTTGGGCGATCTCAAGACTGCTCTTCATGACTACTCCTGTGGTTTGGGTTGATGAAAGTCGCTACGGGCGCGGCGCTAGTGCGAGACGGCAGCGGCGCCAAGCTCGGAGACCAGCTCGTCGGTGTAGAACCGCTCCACCTCGAAAGGCTTGATCAGCTCCGGCGTCTTGCCGGTCGCGATTAGCTCAGCAAGTGTCACGCCGACGATCGGGGCGGCCTTGAAGCCATAAGTGCCCCAACCCGTCGATACGAGGAAGCCGTCTACCTCGGTCTTGCCGAGGATCGGTGAATAGTCGGGGCTTAGGTCGCAGAGACCAGCCCAGCTGCGCAGCATCCGCGCCCGCTCAAGCTGCGGGAACAGCTCCAGAGCATGTCGCGTTGACTCTTGCAGGAAGTTGAGCGTGCCGTTCATCCTGTACGTGGTCCATGGCTCGATCTCTGAGCCGATCAGGAACTCACCTCGGTCGGTCTGCGAGATGTAAACGTGCATCTGCGAGGAGACGATCACCTTGTCGAGAAGCGGCTTGAGAGGCTCAGTTACGAAGGCCTGGAGGATGTGCGTTGTGATCGGTAGCTCGAATCCGGCCATCTCGGAGAGGATCGAGGACCAGCCAGCGGTTGCGGAGAGAACCACGCCGCCGTTAACGCGCTGGTGGCCGTTGACGGTTACACCGGTCACGCGGTCGCCGTCCTTGTGGATCGCAGTCACTTCGCTGTTCGAGTGGATCTCAGCGCCGCCGCGGTCGGCGCCGCGTGCGTAGCCCCAGACAACGGCGTCGTGACGGATGATTCCGCCGGGCGGGTGATAGAGGGCGCCCATGATCGGGTACTCAGCGTCGTCGGTAACCTGCATTGCTGGCACCATCCGTTGGACCTCATCGGCGTCTACGACCGAAGTGTTAATGCCAACGAGCCGGTTGACCTCAGCGCGCTCGTGCATCACGAACATCGCGCGGTCGGTGTGCCCGAGCGTTAGGTGTCCTTGCTGGGAGAACATCAGGTTGAACTGAAGATCCTTCGAGAGGTTCTCGTAGAGCTTCACTGAGGCGTCGTAGAAGCGCGCGCCTTCGGGAGTCTTGTAGTTGGAGCGGAGAATCGTCGTGTTGCGACCTGACGCGCCGGCGCCGATGTAGTTCTTTTCAAGGATGCAGATGTCCTTGATGCCGTGGTGCTTGGTCAGGTAGTAAGCCGTCGCCAAGCCGTGCGAGCCGCCGCCGATGATTACGACCTCGTAGTTTTCCTTCAGCTTCGAAGGGGTGTGCCACATCTTGCTCTGCTTGAAAATGTCACGCATTGGTCGTTGCCTCCACGGCGCTGCCCAGTGGGCCAAGCGCATCGATTCCGACCGCCCGTCCGCCGAGTTCTTCGGCAGCGTCGATCATTGTCTCCCACATGTACTGGGCGCTCGCGGCGCCAAAGGTGTGCAAGAAGCTGTCGCTCCCCTGATGCAGCAATAGGCCGGGCACTCGGCCGATCGACCCTGGTAGGAAGCCGCGGACTGGGAACTCACGCTCGCGCAGGTCTAGCGCTGTGATGCGAGCGAACGTGTCACGCGCTAGCGGGCCGCTTACGCTGAACGTTGTGAGCGTGCTCGTCAGGTCTGTAACCGATACGAGCTCGCTTCGTGCATCGGCGGCGTCTTGGAGCTGCCCGCGTAAAGCTGCCGTGTCGCCAGGGCTCGTGATCGCGAGGACGCGGTCAGGCTTGACGGTGCACCACCAGGCGCCAGCGGCGAAGACCGCGAGGCCCAGCTTTTCGGAGGTGCCGGCGACACTTGTCGTGATCGCCTCAATTACAGACGGGGCGGCGATCAGTTCAGTGATCCCAAGGCTTGAGAGGTCGGCGATGCCGACGCTCTCGGCGCAGGCCTTCTTCTCGGCCGCGGCGTCGCCGTAGCTGACGGCAACTCGCCAGCCGTCTCGCTCTTCGATCTTGGCTCCGCCCTCAACCAAAGTGGCTTCGATATTGCTCTGCAGGATCGGGGAGAAAGCTCCCTGAGTCTGGGATTGGTCAGCGGATAGAAATGCGAGGCTCATGAACGCAGGCGCTCCTGGTCGGGGTCATAAAAGGCGCCGTGAACGATCGTCGCGATCTGATTTTTGGCGCCGTACTTGATGTGTAGAGAAGCTCCATCGGCTCCGTGGCTGGCTGGTACCCAGGCGAGACCGATCGACTGACCGAGTTGCTCGGAGTATCGAGCCGACGTGACGCGCCCGGCTGGCTGGCCATCGACGACGACGGCGGACCCTTCGATCGGAACGTCGTCACCATCGATCTTGAAGCCGACGAGCGTGTTGATCATGCCGCGCTCGTTGGCTCGCTCGAGCGCCCACTTGCCCATGAACTCTTCGTCCTTGTCGAGCTTCACGATCCAGCCCATCTGGCTTTCGTAAGGGTTGGATTCTGAGTCGGTGTCCTGGCCGACAATGATGTGGGCCTTCTCCAGCCTGAGGATCCGCTGTGGTTCAAGGCCGAATGGCTTGATGCCGTACTGCGCGCCTGCCTTAAGCAGCTCATCCCAGAGGTACTGGCCGCAGGCTGCGGGGTAGTGGATTTCGTAGCCAAGCTCACCAACGAAGCCGATTCGCATAGCCAGGCATTGAACCCCGGCAATCTGAATCTGCTGCCCATCGAGGTACCCGAAGCCTTCGTTACTCAGATCGGCATCGGTAAGCTTCGAGAGGAGGTCTCGGGCCTTCGGGCCAGCCACATTGACTGCACAGAGGCCTTGGGTTACGTCGGTCACATGGACGTTCATCTCCCAGGCCGCTAGCCACCAAGTGAACCAGCGCTCGACCGCATCGGCGCCCGAGGAGGTCGTCGTCACGAGGAAGCTGTCATCAGCGACGCGGCAGACCGTGCCGTCATCTGTGATCCGGCCCGCGTCGTTACCGAGAACGCCGTAGCGAATACGCCCGACCTTCAGATCGCTGAGGCGGTTGGTGTACATCCGGTCAAGGAATCGCCCTGCGTCAGGGCCGCTGACAAGCATTTTGCCGAGCGTCGACACGTCGATCATCCCGACAGCCTTGTGGACCGCAGCAGCCTCGGCCTCGACGTCGCCGTAGTCGTAGGCGCGGCGCCAGTCGCCGGCCCACTTGACGTGAGAGTTCAGCTCACGCTGACGGGCGTGGATCGCCGAGCGCTTCGCTGGCGTGAACGGACGTCCGGCCCAGGCTCCAAGCGGCACGGTCGACCATGGCGGCCGCGCTGTTGTGATTCCAGTCTCGTCGATGCTGAGGCCGGTCTGTTCTGCAACTGCGCGCACGCTTGGCAGCTGCGAGATACGTCCCTGTGAGGGGCCCATCGTGACGGTTGTGTAGCGCTTGCTCAGTTCGATCGAGTCGTAACCCTCTTCAATCGCGTACTTCATGTCCTTAGTAGTTACGTCCTCATCAAGATCGAGGAAGGCCTTGCCGTTTGGCTTGGCGGTCCGCTGATAAGCGGGCGATGGAGCTGCGGGGGATGGGGCCGGAAGGGCGTCGAGTGCAGCACTCGCCGCGTTCGCCGCGCTGCCGTCGCCAAATTCGCATTCCTGCGCTGCGCGCGCGCCGGCAAGTGTTCCACTCAGCGTTGCTGCGTCAAGGTCTTCCTTGCCTGCGACTGCGCCCGCTGGGTGAATGCCCGGGGGAGCCTGTTCAGGTAGGAAGCAGTTGCTCTCCGAGTTGAACTTGGCCTTCGCGCCAGCCTGAAGCATTAGCGACGAGGCTGGGACTGTGCCACCAGAGACGACTAGTAGGTCGCAGTCGTAGCGCTCTTCGGTCCCGGCCTTCGCGACGCCCTTATCGTCGAGCTCAGCGATCGTGCAGCCGGTCAGGTGTTTGTTGCCGCGGGCTTCAACGACGCTCGCGCCACGTAGCAGTGGGATCCCGGCCGCTTCAATTGCAGCGGTCAGGTAATTCGAGCGGGTTGGCAGCAGGTCTGCGACGGCCGCAACCTTGATTCCGACCTCATGCAGCGCGAGGGCTGCTTCCAGTCCGCGGTCGCCGGTCGTCGCTACGACAGCGTTCTCTCCGGGCTTCAGCGCGTAGAGGGCTGCGAGCTTCACAGCACCCGTCGAGAGCATCACGCCAGGTAGGTCGTTGTTCGGGAAGATCAGGGGCTGCTCGATCGATCCCGTAGCTGCGACGTGACGCTGGGCGCGAATCTGGTGGAGCGTGTTGCCCTGCCATACCGGCACCATGCCGTCGAAGTAACCGAGAGCCGGTGCGTTGCTGAGGATCTCGACTCCGAGCCCCTTTGCTTCTTCGGCGAGAGCGCGCGCTTGCTCGTGGCGACCCTGCCAGAGGAGCTGCCCGACCGGTTCAACGTCTTCGTCGACGAGAACAACGTCGGCTCCTTCGCGTGCTGCAGCGATCGCGGCGCTGAGGCCAGCTACTCCGCCGCCGATGACCAGCACGTCGCAGTGGCGGCGCCGGTAGTCGGTCCGCCATTCACGGTGGGCCTGACTCTTCTTCATCACGCCAAGTCCTGCCGCGTTGCGAAGAATCTTCTCGTAGAGCGGCCAGGCGCTGCGCGGCCAGATGAAGGTCTTGTAATAGAA
>CAMDLG010000032.1 GCA_945901565.1 Bifidobacterium breve
CTGCACGGCTACGCAATCCGCGCCCCGGTCATCACCGGCTCGGTCGTCGACCTGACATTTGAGGCTGAGCGAGCAACCAGCGTTGAAGAGATCAACGCTGCGCTGAAGGCCGCTGCCGAAGGCCCAATGAAGGGGATCCTCCGTTACACGGAAGATCCAATCGTCTCCTCTGACATCGTCGGCGACGCTCACAGCTCAATCGTCGATGGCCTCTTGACAAGTGTTCTTGACGACACGCTCGTCAAGATCGTCAGCTGGTACGACAACGAGTGGGGCTACTCGAACCGCGTCGTCGACTTGGTTCAGAAGCTTCTGTAACTGCCGGTGCGCACGCTTGACGAGATTGATGTCGCCCAGCGAACTGTCTTCGTCCGCGTTGATTTCAACGTGCCGCTCGATGCCGAAGGTCACGTAACCGACGATGCGCGGATCCGCGCCGCGCTGCCGACCCTCAAGTATCTGCTGGAGCGCGACTGCGCGCTGGTGCTCGCCTCGCACCTTGGCCGCCCGACTGGCGTTGACCCGAGTTGCTCGCTGCAACCGGCCGCCGACCGCTTAACCGAACTAACTGGCTGGCGCGTGAAGCTTGCCCGCTCGGTCGTCGGTGATGAGGTGCAGGCGATAGCCGAGGGGCTTGCTCCCGGCGAAATCCTGATGCTCGAGAACGTCCGCTTTGAAGATGGCGAAACGAAGAACGATCCTGAGCTGGCCGCTGCCTACGCGGCGCTGGCAGATGTTTATGTCGACGACGCCTTTGGCGCTTCGCACCGTGCCCACGCATCCAACGTCGGGATCGTCGACGCGATCGAACTGAGCGCCGCTGGGCTACTCCTGCAGCGCGAGGTCGAGACAATCGAGGCGATCCTTGCCGACCCGCCGCGGCCGCTGGTGGCAATCGTTGGCGGCGCCAAGGTGACCGACAAGATCGGCGTTCTAAATGCCTTCCTTGAGCGAGCAGATGCAATCCTGATCGGCGGCGCTATGTGCTTTCCGTTCTTCGCCGCGATGGGCCATCAGATCGGGAACTCACTCTGCTCTGACGACGACATCGAGCCAGCGCGCGCCGTCCTTGCGCAGGCTGAGCAGCGCGGCACGGCGTTGCTGCTGCCTAGCGATCTTGTTATCGGCAAAGAGTTCAGCGCTGAGACCGAGGTCCGCGAGCTGGACGGCATCGACGTGCCCGATGGTTGGATGGGGCTCGACATCGGGCCGCGCAGTGCAGCAGCCTACGGCGAGCAGATCGCTGCTGCCGGCAGCGTCTTCTGGAACGGGCCGATGGGCGCCTTTGAGATGGAACCGTTTGCGGCCGGTACGCGCGCCGTCGCCGAGGCCGTCGCGGACTGTCCCGGCACTAGCGTTGTTGGTGGCGGCGATAGCGCCGCGGCTTTGGCCCAGTTTGGACTTGAAGATCGCGTAACTCACCTATCAACCGGGGGAGGCGCGACACTTGAACTAATCGAAGGCGCGACGCTCCCCGCCGTGGAGGCATTGTCATGAGGACACCACTGATCGCCGGTAACTGGAAGATGCACAAGACGATCGCCGAGTCGGAGCGCTTCATCTCGGGGCTGCTGCCGCTGCTTTATGCGGCCGACGGCGTCGAAGTTGGAATCTGTGTTCCCTACACCGACCTGCAGGCGATGGTTGATTCAACGCGCGGCTCGCGCGTTGAGGTTTACGCGCAGAACATGCATGAGGCTTCGGAGGGTGCGTACACCGGCGAGATCAGCGCCGCGATGCTCAACGAGATCGATGTTCACGGCGTCGTGCTTGGCCACTCAGAGCGGCGCGAGTACTTCGACGAGACCGATGCCGTGCTGGCCGAGAAGCTGCTCGCCGCGCGTAAAGCCGGCCTCGCAGCAATCCTCTGCGTCGGCGAAACCGAACAGCAGCGCGCCAGCGATGAAACTGAAGCCGTATTGACGCGCCAGCTTGAGGTTGGCCTCTCGCTGATCGACGGCGATGCCCTAGCTGCGCTGGTGATCGCCTACGAACCTATCTGGGCGATCGGCACAGGCGCAGTCGCCACGGCTGAGCAGGCGCAGGACGCCTGCGCCTTCATCCGCGGCCGCGTGGCGGCGATCGATGCCGCCGCCGCCAAGTCGGTGCGGATTCTTTACGGAGGTTCGGTCAAAGCCGACAACGCCGCCGAGCTGCTTGCTTTGCCCGATGTAGATGGCGCGCTGGTTGGCGGTGCTTCGCTGGAGCCTGAATCGTTCGCAGCCATCGTTGGAGCGGTAGTCAGTTGAGCGGAGCGGCTCCTGCGGCCTGCCTCGTAATCCTCGACGGGTGGGGCCTCGCGCCTGCCGGGCCAGGCAACGCTGTCGAGCAGGCTAAGACGCCAGTTTTCGACTCGCTCTGGCAGCAGTACCCGCACACTGAGCTGACTGCCTGCGGCCGCGCCGTCGGCCTACCCGAGGGACAGATGGGCAACAGCGAAGTTGGTCACCTCAACCTTGGCGCGGGGTCGGTGATCCGGCAGGATCTGACGCGGATCGACGACGCCCTCGCGGATGGTCAGTTCGATGAGAACCCCGCGCTGATCAACGCGATGCGCTCAAGTGGTCGCCTTCACCTGATCGGACTGGTCAGTGACGGCGGCGTTCACTCCAGCATCGAGCACCTCCAGGCTTTGATTCGGATGGCCGGCGACCTTGGCGTTGGCGAGGTCTTCATCCACGCCTTCACCGACGGGCGCGACAGCGATCCACACGGCGCCGAGGGTTACCTCGCCGCTGTCAGCGGCTGGTGCGAGGCGGCCGGCAACGCGCGGATCGCCAGCGTGATCGGCCGCTTCTACGCGATGGACCGTGACCAACGCTGGGATCGCGTGCAGTCGGCCTACGACCTGCTGGCGCACGGCCGCGGCGAGCACAGCGAGCCGAGCGCCGTGAACGCCGCCCGCGCCGCCTACCAACGCGGCGAAACCGACGAGTTCATCGCCGCGACGGTGATCGGTGAGCCAACCGCAGTTGAGCCCGGCGATAGCGTGATCGCCTTTAACTTCAGGCCCGACCGAATGCGTGAGATCACCAGCGCGCTATGCGACCCGGGCTTCGCTGAAGTTGATCGCGCCGGTGCTAAGCCAATCAGCAATTACAGCTGCCTGACTGAGTACGAGGAAGGTTGGCCTTACGCCGTTGCCTTCGAACCTGAGCGGCCGCTGATTACGCTGCCGCAAGTGATTGCCAACAACGGCGGGCGTCAGCTGCACGTCGCGGAGACAGAAAAATATCCCCATGTCACCTACTTCTTTGCCGGCGGTGACGAACATCCGCAGGACGGTGAGCGGCGCGAGCTGGTGGCATCCAACCGTGAGGTCGCGACTTACGACGAGAGTCCACAGATGAGCGCGCAAGCTGCCTCTGAGAAATTTGTCGCCGCTTGGCAGGAAGAGCAGCCCGAGTTCGCGATCATCAACTTCGCCAACCCTGACATGGTCGGCCACACCGGAGTGATTCCCGCCGCGGTGACGGCAATCGAAACCGTCGACCGTTGTCTGGGCGAAATCGTCGCGGTGGTTAAGGCCAGCGGCGGCGAATTACTGATCACCGCCGACCATGGCAACGCTGAGCAGATGCTCAACGAGGACGGCTCAGCGAACACCGCGCACTCGCTCAGCCCCGTGCCCGTGATTGTCACCCGTGAGGGACTGCAGCTTCGCTCTGGCGGAATCCTCGCCGATGTCGCACCGACGCTGCTCGAGCTTCTCGGCATAGCGCAGCCCGCCGAGATGACCGGCAGCTCGCTGATCGAAGCTTAGGAGCCGGCGCGCGGGTTGATCAGCGGCGTCAGGTTAAGTTCAATCTGAGCGCGGTGCTGTTCGTACTGCTCGGGTAGTTGAAGCGAGAAGCCGAGTTGGTCGAGCGGCTCGTCGGCGGTGAAGCCGATGTCGCGTGTTGCAACTTCGAAGAGCACTCCGCTCGGCTCACGGAAGTAGATCGAGTGAAAGTACTGACGGTCGATGATCCCCGTCGGCTGCGCTCCGGCTCCGTTGGCCTCTGCGATGCAGGCATCGAGTTCCGCGTCGTCGGCGGCCGACCAAGCGACGTGGTGAACTGTGCCAGCGCCGGGCCGAGCGTTGTCAAGCGGCGGATCGTCGTAGCTGAGTGTGGCGCTGCGCTCGCTGCCGGCCAGCAGCCAACTGCGATCGTCGTCGCCGGCCGCGAACCCCAACGCCGTCAGTAGCTCGCCGCTGGCGGCTGGCTGCTGCGCGTAGGCGCGCACTCCAGCGAAGCCGCGCAGCGCAAACTCGGACGGAACCTCAGATGATTCAGCGATCAGTGGGGCCTCTCCGCTGGCATCGACGACCAGCTGGTAGGCCAACCCTTCGGGGTCACAGAAGCTCAGCACGTCGCCCTCGTGAAGTACCGACATCTCGGCGTCACGCAGGCGCGCCTTCCAGAAATCGAGTGCTTCGGCGCTGGCGACGCGCCACACGATTGTGTGCACCATTCCTGCGCCAGGAAGGCCGGGAGGCGCGCCTGGGTACTCGAAGAATGTCAACGCCGCGCCGGGGCTCCCGGCCTCGTCGGCGAAGTAAAGGTGGTAGGCCGACGGGTCATCGAAGTTGACCGTCTGCTTGACCATTCTCAGCCCCATAACGCCTGCGTAGAAGTCAACATTGGCTTGTGCGTCGCCGGTCACGGCAGTGATGTGGTGAATCCCTTCCAGCGCCATTCATCCAGCCTAGCGGCGCCGCTTACGCGAGGAGTTCTGATGGCGATGTCAGCGCGCTGCGCTGCTACCGTAAAGCTCGAATGGTTGGCGACTGACTGTGGCTATCTCAAACACACCCGCATCGCTCAATCGAGTCTTCTCCGGTCCGGAATTGTCGGCTTGGCGGGGGATGCTCCGGGCGCACGCCGCGGTCACCAAGCAGCTCGACGCTGAGATGCTCAGCGCACATGGCATCTCCTTGAGCTCTTATGAGGTTCTGCTCCATCTCGAGGCGGCCGATGGTGGCCAGCTTCGAATGTCCGAGCTTGCCGACCTAGCTGTCCTCAGTCGCAGCGGACTAACCCGCCTGATCGACCGCCTAGCTGGCGAAGAGCTCCTCGTCCGCGAATCCTGCCCGAGCGATGCTCGCGGCGCTTTTGCGCGGCTAACTGCGTCCGGTAGTGAGCGGCTCAGCGAAGCTCGCCCAACCCACATCGAGGGCGTCCGCCGCGTATTCCTTGGCCACCTGAGCACCGCCGAACAGCAATCCCTAGCCGATTGCTGGGCCAAGATCTTGCCTGACGACGACGCCGACTGCGGCTGCGCTAGCCCAAGATCGGCAGCGTGAGCAACTTCGGTCTTTACATCCTCTGCTTGCTCGTGCCGTTGGCATTTGGCATGTGGGCGCAGCACAAGGTCAAGAGCACCTTCCGCCGCTACGCCGAGCTACCGGAGGACAGCGGGATGAGCGGCGCGCAGATCGCTGAGCGGATATTGATAGCCAATGGCCTGACCGATGTTCCGGTGCGCTCTGTGCCCGGTTGGTTCACCGATCACTACGATCCGCGAACGCGCAGCGTCCACCTCTCAGAGCCGGTCTTTGGAGGTACCTCAATTAGTTCAACGGCGGTTGCCGCGCACGAGGTCGGTCACGCGATCCAGCACGCTGAGGCTTATGCGCCAATGACCTTCCGGTCGGCGCTCTGGCCGGTGACATCATTTGCCTCTAGCACTTGGATATTTCTGCTTTTTGGCGGAGCGATCCTCGGCTTTCTCGGCCTCATCTACATCGCCGTCGCGCTCTACGCAGCGGTCGTCGTTTTCCAGTTCGTGACGCTCCCTGTTGAGTTCGACGCATCGCGTCGGGCCGCCGTGCAACTGAAGGATCTGGGGATCGCGAACGCTGACGAGAGCGAGGGGGTGGGCCGCGTACTGAGGGCCGCTGCGATGACCTACGTTGCCGGCGCGCTCGCTGCTCTTTCTCAGCTGATCTACTTCGCGACCGTCTTCCTCGGTAACCGCCAATAGCTCCAGCCCCATAGGATCGCTTGTCGTAGATGGCCTCCGCGCTCGAGATTCTCGTATCTGACCCAAGCTCGCATGCGCGCGCTGGTTTGCTGCACACCGCGCACGGCGACGTTCGCACTCCAGCCTTTGTTCCGCTTGCGACGAAGGCCAGCGTCCGCGGGTTGCTGCCAGCCGAAGTCTCTGACCTCGGTTACGACATTGTGCTTGGCAACACCTTTCACCTCCACCTAAACCCTGGTGATGAGCGGATCGCGGCGCTCGGCGGACTTCATGAATTCATGCGCTGGGATGGGCCGATCATCACCGACTCAGGTGGCTTCCAGGTCTTTTCGATGGGTCACGGCACTGTCGCCGATGAGATCAAGGGTCGCGCCCCGAGTGGCCCGGAGCGTGCCGGCAAGGTGCTGGGAATCGAAGAGGATGGCGTTAGCTATCGCTCCTACGTCGATGGGTCAACGCGCTTCATGGGTCCTGAGGACTCGATGCAAATTCAAGCCAACCTTGGCTCCGACATCGCACTGGTTTTCGATGAGTGCACACCATTCAACGTCGAGCGTGAGTACACCGCTCGTTCAACCGAGCGCTCGCACCGCTGGCTCGACCGTTGCCTCAGCTGGCACGCTGAGAACGGCCCAGCCGGTCAGCTCGTCTACGGCATCGTGCAAGGCGGCGTCTACGAGGATCTACGCCGCGATTCAACTGAGCAGATTGCTGCTCGCCAGTGTGACGGAATCGCGATCGGTGGATCGCTCGGTGAGAACAAGGAGCAGATGTACGAAGTGGTCGGTTGGGCGACCGATTCACTTCAGAAGGCCGCTGACCTGCGCCCTCGTCACCTACTGGGAATCGGCGAGATCGACGACCTAGTGCGCGGCGTTGAGATGGGGATCGACACCTTCGACTGCGTGATGCCAACGCGACTCGGCCGTCATGGCGTGGCGCTGGTGCCCGATCCTGACCATCGCTGGCGGGTTGATCTGACGACAGCGAAGTGGTCTGACAGCGACGAGCCTTTGATGGAGGGCTGTCCTTGCCCGGCCTGCGCTGTGGGGTATAGCCGCGGCTATCTGCGGTACATGACGAAGGCGCGCGAGCTGACCGCGATGCGTCTGCTGACGGTCCACAACTTGGCCTTCGTGTCGCGCGTCATGGAACGGCTGCGCGAGGCGATTCTGGCAGGCAATTTCGCGTCGGTTGCCGCCGACCTGCGCGGCGGCCAGGCGCCCTAGCGGCTACTTAGTGTTCTGGCGGATCAGCTGCTGCATCTGCGTGGCAGTTTGGTCTACCTGCTGGTAGACAACGCGGCGTAGGCGCACGTCGCCGTTCGAGCTGCTGCCTGTCACGTAGACCAACGCCGCGGCGCCGAGTGCCAGAGCGATCAGCAGCACGATCGTCGGTGCGACCCAGCCGCGCTTGCGGCGCGGCGCCTGAACAGCGTCGGGGACCGCCCGCTGCGGCGCTGGCCGCGGCTCGCGGCGCTGGACGGTCGTCGCCGGTTGGTCGCCGGTCGCCTGTGAAATCGTCGTTGCCGCAGTGCGCGGAGTGCTGACGGAGGTGGCGGCGGTCGCCGGGGCAACGCCGCGCGCTCCGTCGGCCAGCGCCACACGAAGTTCTTCAGCGGTTTCGTATCGCGCTTCGGGTTCAAGTTCCAGCGCGCGGTCGACGGCGGCAGCGAGTTCGGGGCTGACGTCAGGGTTGAGTTCATTCAGCAGCGGCGGCGCTTCACGCTGCTGCTTCAGCGCCAGCTCGGTGATCGACTGCGCCTCGTAGGGCAGGCGGCCGGAGAGGAACTGGTAACAGACGACGCCAAGCGCGTAGATGTCAGAGCGCGGGTTTGACCCCTGCCCGCTGGCCTGCTCGGGAGACAGGTAGGCGGCCGTGCCTAAGACTGAGCCGACCTGAGTGATCGATGACTCTTCGCTCAGCGCCTTGGCTATGCCGAAGTCGGCGAGCTTGACGACGCCGTCACGCGAGCGCAGCAGGTTCCCCGGCTTGACGTCGCGGTGGATCACACCGCTGCGGTGGGCGTAGTCGAGTCCGCGGCAGGCCTGCGCGAGGATCCCTACCGCCTCTGAAACGGCGAGCGTTCCTTCGCTGCTCAGAATCTCAGCGCCGGAGCTGCCTTCGACGTACTCCATCACGATGTATTGGCGGCCACTGTCATTGTCCTCGCCAAAGTCATAGACCTGAACGATGTTGGGGTGCACCAGTCGCGCCGCGGAGAGCGCTTCGCGGCGGAAGCGTGTTACGAACTGCGCGTCGTCGGCGAGGTGCTCGGCGAGCAGTTTGATCGCCACCTTGCGTTCCAAGCGGCGGTCGGTTGCCAGCAGCACCGTTGACATGCCTCCGCTGCCAAGTCGCTCGCCCAGCTCATAGCGCTCGGCTAAGACCCGCTCGCTCATTGTGGTGAAATGCCTCCGCCACCGGTTGTTGGCGTTGTTGTTGTTGTTGTCGTCGGCGTTGTCGTAGTTGTCGTTGTCGTTGGCGTAGTTGTAGTTGTCGTCGGCGTAGTCGTCGTAGTCGGGGCCGAAGTAGTCGTTGTCGGCGTCGTAATCGGCTTAGGAACTGTGCCTTGGCACTGCTTTGGCACAGTCGTAGCCAACCGCTGCAAGCCTGATTCAAGCGTCGATCGAAGCTCACTATTTACGCTCGAAGGCAGTGATCTGAACTGGTTCTGTGCATTTGCCAGCGCAGATCCTGCTGCCTCGCAGTCGCCGGCGGCGGTTGCCTGAGCGACCTGCCCGAGCGATTGGTCGAGCGCCGATGAGTCGCCGGCCGGGATCAATCCGGCGCCGCCGCAGCCAGAAATAACGATCGCGCATAGCGCAGTGAGGCCGATCATTGTGGTTTTGACGCGAATCATCACTATTGACCGTACTGGAGCCGCTCCGCAAGTGAGTCAGGTAACCGTGCAGCACGGATCGCCGCAGCCGCTCCGGCGATGTCGTATTCGGTCCGTTGCCAGTGGGCAATGCCGCTCTCGGTGTCGAGGATCAGCCAGGCGGCGCGCGGGTCTCCGTCTCGCGGTTGGCCAACGCTGCCAGGGTTGAGCAGCCAGTGAGCGTTGCTTGTGTCGACATTGTCACCAGCGCGCCGCGCGTCGCCGGTTGCCAGCTCAGCGTCGGTGCGGTGGAACGCCAGCGCGACGTGGCTATGGCCGATCAGTCCAACTCGTGTGCGCATCGTGTCGAAGCAGAGATCTGCCAGCAGCGTGCTGATCACATATTCCCAGACCGGGTCGCGCGGGCTGCCGTGGAAGAGGCCGACCTGCTCGGCTGTCGCCTCCGATGAGAGCGATGAGAGCCACTGCAGCTCTTCGTCACCGATCACGTCGAGCGTCCAGCGCGCCGCCAGCGCTGCCCCGCGCGAGAAATCGTCTAGTCGTAGTTCGCCGGTGACGGCCAAGTCGTGGTTTCCCGCGAGGCATATCGAGGCGTGCTGTCGGACCAGGTTTACGCAGTCATTCGGGTCGGCGCCGTACCCAACCATGTCGCCAAGGCACCAAAGCTCGTCTACTCCGCTGGCGTCGACGCTGGCGAGAACCGCCTCAAGCGCTTGTCGGTTGGCATGGATATCAGAGATAACGGCTACGCGCATGGCATCAAATGTTCGCCTCGACGGTAGCGTGATGGCTGTGAAACGAGCCCGCCGCAGCACCCTATTCGCGATAATCGTTGCGCTGCTCGTCGCAGAGCTGCTGGTGATCGTGATGACCGCGCGCTCCGGGTTGATCTCGCCGGTAGAGGTGAACCCCGCCGATTGGTTCACTCCGCAGCAGCTTCAACGCGCAGATAATTTCAGCACGCTCCAGCGTTGGTTGGCGATCGCGGCGCTGATCCTGAAGGCTCTCGTGCTGGCTGGGCTGGTGCTGAGAGCGCCGGCCAAGCTCCGCGGCCCGTACCGCCATCCGCTGCTCGTCTCGGGGCTCGTCGGCGCTGCAATCTCCCTGCTCGTAGTCGCTGCCCTGTTGCCGCTCAGCGCTTTGATGCGCGCCCGCGCCGTCAATTATGGACTCGACACCAGTAGCTGGGGGCAGTGGGGTTGGGACATCGTCCGTGGCGCCGCGATCGCCGCCTTGATCGCTGCCGTCGCGACGATCATTGCAATCGCGCTGATCCGCAGGCTGCCAAATCGCTGGTGGGTCCCCGCCTCGGCGTTGATCGTGCTTGGTGGAGTGCTGATCACTTTCGCTGGGCCGCTAGTTATCGATCCGATCTTCAACCGCTTCACTCCGCTCGCGGCCGGGCCCGCGCGCAGCGCCGTCGTTGAGCTAGCGGGCCGCGCCGGTGTCAAGGTCGGCTCGGTCTATGTCGTCGACGCGAGCCGACGCACATCGGCCGCCAACGCCTACGTCAACGGGATCGGCTCGTCGAAGCGCGTAGTGCTTTACGACACGCTGCTGACGAAGTTCCCGCCGGCACAGACGCGGCTCGTCGTCGCCCACGAGCTTGCCCACGTTCACTACCGCGACATCTTCCACGGCCTGATCTTCCTCCTAATCATCGCCCCGTTTGGAAGCTGGGCGGCGGCGCGATGCCTGCGCAGCTGGGGGCCGCACGATGGGCTGCCTGCTGGGCCTTCGAGCGTTCCCGCGCTGACGGCGGCTGTGATCCTTATCGTCTTCGCAATCACATTGATCTCAAACCAGCTCTCACGCTCGGTCGAAGCCCGCGCCGATGCATACGCGCTGACGCTGACCGGCGACGCACCGACCTTCATCGCGCAGCAGCGTCGACTCGCGATCCAAAACCTCAGTGACCCGCAGCCGCCAGCGATGCTGCACTGGCTCTTTGGCACCCATCCAACGACCGATCAGCGGATCGGAATTGGACTGGCTTGGCAGCGCGGCGAGCGGCCGAGCGGGGGCGACAGGTGAAGATCACGGTCCTCTCCGTCGGGCGCCTCCGCGCGCCGTACGCCGACGACATCGCTCATTACGAGAAGCTGATCGGTCATTACGCGCCGATCGAATTGATTGAGCTGCGCGAGCCGGAGAAGCTGGCAAAGCGCGTGCCCGAGAAGGCCCATCTGGTGCTGCTCGATGACGCAGGCAAGCAGTACGACAGTGTCGCCTTCAGCGGTTTCCTTGAGCAGCGGCGCGCTAGCGGGCTGGACCTCTGTTTTGTAGTTGGCGGCGCTTACGGGATCGAGCTTGAGCGGGCCGATACGAGGCTATCGCTGGGTCCTATGACTTTGCCCCATCAACTGGCGCGCGTTGTGCTCCTAGAGCAGATCTACCGTGGTCATTCGATCCTCGCTGGTGCTCCCTACCACCACGAATGAGTGCGCCTCAGGTAGCGCGGCGCTGGCGACGCTGCGATCATCGATGACGTGAGTAGCCCACTCGACGATCTAAACGCTGGCCTGATGCGCTCCGTTGAAGCGCTCACGGGCGACGCGCCGGTCACGGCGCAGCTTCAGATGGAGCGCCCCAAGCAGGCTGAGCACGGCGACTTCGCGACTAACGCTGCGCTTGTCGTAGCCAAAGGGATAGGCGCGCAGCCACGCGATTTCGCCGAGCAGCTGACAGAAGAGCTGGGCCGTCAGCTGGGCCCGGCTTTGGTTAGCGCTGAGGTCGCAGGGCCGGGCTTCGTGAACATCGTGCTCGCAGATGGTTGGTACAGCGACGCCGTCGACGCTGTGATCGCAGCCGGCGACAGTTGGGGATCGGCGGTCGCCGACCCGCCGCTCCAGATCAACGTTGAGTTCGTCAGCGCCAACCCAACCGGCCCGGTCCACGTTGGCGGCACCCGCAACGCTGTCTATGGTGATTCGCTGGCGCGGCTACTTAGCTTCGTCGGTCACAGAGTCCAGC
Source organism: Bifidobacterium breve (assembly GCA_945901565.1). Lineage (GTDB taxonomy): Bacteria > Actinomycetota > Thermoleophilia > Solirubrobacterales > Solirubrobacteraceae > F1-60-MAGs163. The sequence goes on from CAMDLG010000032.1 coordinate 11,783, forward strand.
GCGAGTATTACGTCAACGACGCCGGCTCACAGATCAGCGCGCTCGGCACGTCGGTGCAGGCCAGGGCGCGCGGCGAAGAACCGCCGGAAGGTGGCTACCAAGG
>CAMDLG010000033.1 GCA_945901565.1 Bifidobacterium breve
TGGCGCTCGCGCGTTGACTCTTTCTTGGGGTGCTGTGAAGGGTGCGGCTGCGTATCGAGTTAGTTGGCGTGGCCGCGTTTTGAAGGGTGGTAAGCCAACTGCGGCTTGGTCTAAGAAGTGGCTGGGTTTGAAGGCGCTCAACTCTTCCGTGCTTTCATACAAGGTCACTGGGCTGGCGAACGGTGCTCAGTATCAGCTCAGGTTGGAGTCGAAGGCGAAGACTAAGAAGTCGCGCTGGGTGGCTCGCTCGACGTCGGTAGCTAGCCCGAAAGCCGTTACGCCTGGGGCTCCGACATCGGTTCTCGCCAGTAGTGTTGGCCAAGGCCGGGCAACGGTGTCGTGGAAGGCACCGGTCAGCAACGGTGGCTCCGCGATCACCGGCTACACGGTCAGAGCCTCCGGCGATGGTTCTCAGGCCTGCGCAACGAACGGAGCTCTCGTGTGCACGGTGGCAGGGCTCGCTAATGGCACTGCCTATGTATTCACTGTCGTGGCAACTAGCGCTATCGGCAACTCGGTGGCCTCCGCTGCGTCGGGAGCGGTTACTCCGGCCAGCTGCGCCGCTGGCGGGGTGTGCGTGGTGGGCGACATCGGCCGAGGCGGAGGCACGGTCTTCTACGCTCCGGGCGCCGCGTTCACGGAAGCAGGGACGGCATGCTTTGAAAGCTGTCATTACCTTGAGGTCGCTCCGGCTCCGGGCTGGAGCTCAGGTGGTAGTAGTGATCCGACTTATCAGTGGGGTGGAGGGAATGGCACGGTGGTGGGTTCGTGCAGCAATTGGAGTATTTCGGATGCTTCGGGCACCGCGATTGGTTCTGGGCGTGCGAATACTGCTGCGATCATCACTGCCTGCCCTGATCCCAGTGGTAATGGTTCAGCGCCAGCCGCGCGCGCTGCGTGGAATTACGTCCCGACAGTTGGCGGCGTCAGCATTACCGGCTGGTTCCTGCCTTCAAAGGATGAAGCTATGGCGCTTGATGCGTCCGACGTTGGTGGGCTGACTTACCATCATGAATACTGGACGTCATCGCAGTCCAGTACCCCTGGTTTCGAGGCGAACAATGCTTTCTACCAGTGGATTGGCTATCCCGGGCAGCAGGGTGACGACAAGTACCAGAGTTTCCATGTGAGACCTATTCGGGCTTTCTAGTCCTTCAGCTATGTGCTGTTAAGCGGTGCGCTTAGCCCCGGTGCCGGCTCACGGGTTTCGATCGGAGACTCGTTCGCGTGGCGACGGCAGCGCACGTTTACCACTATCCCTTGAACATAAGCGGCTGAAGGGACTCGAACCCTCGACCTTCTGCATGGCAAGCAGACGCTCTAGCCAACTGAGCTACAGCCGCAGTGACGGCGGAGTATAGAGCGCCGCGGGCGCGCTAGGGAACGACGTCGAGCTGGGCGATCTGTGTGCTCGGGTGAAGCTCTACTTCGAAGCGGCCTGTGTCCTTCGCGACGAAGCTGAACTTGGCCGGCGCTCCGGGAGCGGTCGCCTCCTCAATGTCGTAGCCGTGGATGTGGACGTCGGTCTCAGCGCCATCGGTCGTAACGGTCAGCTTGACGGTTGAACCTTGCTTGTAAGTCAGCTTTGCCATGCCGCCGACCGGCTCGCCGTTTTTGATCACGATCGTCTCGGGATTCTTGTACTGGGGGACCGTCGCGGTCGCAGTGGTGGTGGTGGTCGCATTAGAGGCGCTGGTGGTCGTCGCCGACGAGGTCTCGTCTTTTGGCTTCAGGAGCAGGAAGCCAATGACGAGTACTACCGCGGAGGCCAGAAGAATCGGCAGCGTCTTTCTGTAGCCCATGCGCAGCAAGTGTAGGAGGTTTGGTCCATCGCCAGGACACGTACACGCGGTCTCGTTCTCGTAACAACCAAGAACAGAATTATGTTCTATCCTTCGTCGCATGATCAACTACGCCGGATTTGAACCAGGGTTTTACGAGAACCGAGCTGCCATCTATTCGAAGCTGCGCGATGAGGAGCCAGTGAGTTTTGACGAAGAGACAGGCACCTTCACTCTCTCTCGTTACGAAGACGTCGCGTCCGCCGTAGCCGATTGGCAGACGTATTCGTGTGTTGGGCCGTGGACCAACGAGAATTCCCAGCTTGGGGCACTCGATCCGCCGGAACACGAAGCCCTTCTTGTCAAGGCCAAGGCGGCCCTCAGTCACGAGCGCATGCTCTCGATGGAAGACGACCTTCGCGCCGACGCGCGCGCGGTCCTCGAAGTTCTCGTAGCGCAGGGCGAGTGCGAACTAATAGTCGACTACATATTCCACTGCGTTGGACGCCTAGAGGGGCGCCTCTTCGCTCTGACCGACGACCAAGTAGCCGAATGCTTCGAATGCGTCGACATTCTCGGACACGCCCCTGAGCAAGCGCCTGCCGTGCAGGAACGCCTTGCAGCCGTCTTTCTACCGCTGATGGCGGCGCGCAAGAAGTCGCCGGCGGACGATCTCATCAGCGCCCTCGTAACTGGAGGAAGCGACGGAAGTGAGGCACTTTCGGATCCGTTGATCTTTGGTTTCTTGAACACGCTCAACGCCCCGCTCGGTGGCCTCGCTCCAGCTGGAGTCGCAAACAGCGTCGCGTTGATCGGAGCACACCCCGATCAGCAGGCCGACCTAGTCGCCGATCCGTCGCTGATTCCGCAGGCATATGAGGAGGTCCTGCGATTGGATGGGCCGGTTTTCGCACCCGTTCAGATTCGCGTGCTGACGCGCGACGTAACGCTTCACGGGGTCACGATGCCCGCGGGGGGACTAGTTCATCTCTTGTTCGGAGCGGCAAACCGTGACGAGCGGGTAATCGAGAATCCCGAGCAGTTTGATGTTCACCGCGCTCCGTTTCAGCAGCTCAGCTTCGGGCACGGCATCCATGAATGCCTCGGTCGCTTGCTCGCGCGGCTGATAGCCCGTGTGCTCCTTGAAGAGCTGCTTGCTGCCGCCCCTGAGTACTCGGTCACCGAGGCAGGGCCACCCTTCAAGGCCGCGGCGATCAGGAACGAGTGGCTTAAGGTTTCGTTCGCCTGAGCGAGCGCCGCGCAGCTTAGAGGCGACGACCGGAATCGAACCGGTGTACGCGGCTTTGCAGGCCGCTGCGTAGCCACTCCGCCACGTCGCCAATCGGTTCGAAGCGTAGCGCCCACGATCGGCGGCGCGGATTTTGCCTGCCCGCGCCGCGCTGATACTCTTGCGCTTCTTCCCAGGGCGATTAGCTCAGCTGGGAGAGCGCCGCCTCGACAAGGCGGAGGTCACTGGTTCGAGCCCAGTATCGCCCACTCAGTACCGCCCGGTCGGTGAGGCTCTGCCAGACTCCCCGTCATGCCCGACTCGCCGCCGCTCTGCCCTGACTGCTCCAGCGAGCACCACTACGAGCGCGAGGACGTCCTCGTCTGTTCGATGTGCGGCCACGAGTGGGTCGCTGGCTCAGTAGACGACGAGACTGAAGCCGAAGCCGAGATTCGCGACTCGGTTGGCAACGTCCTCTCTGACGGGGACACCGTCACGGTGGTCAAAGACCTCAAGGTCAAAGGCAGTTCAACGGCGATCAAGGTCGGTACGAAGGTCCGCAATATCCGCCTCGTCGACGGTGTTGGCGATCACGACATCGACTGCAAGGTTGACGGCTTCGGACCGATGCAGCTGAAGTCCAGCGTCGTGAAGAAGGCCTAGCGGGCGCTATGGGCCGGTGAGAAGCTCTGCGATTGATTTCGACTGGCTAAAGACCGGCTCGGCGCGCGGTTTGCTCACGGGCCAGTTCGGAGCTTCGTAGATCGCGATGCGGCCTCCCTGCGCACAGTCCCCGGTTGTGCTGCAGTCCAGCGTCCCCGACAGGCCCGAATACCCCTTGATGTCTAGCAGCGCAGAGCGCAGCGCCTCTCGGTTGATCACCAGACCGCCCCCTGGCTTACGTTCAGCGGCTTGCCGGATCGCACCGAAGATTAGGTTTGCCGCATCGAAGGCGTTTGTATCGAACACACCGGCAGGCGCTGCGCCCGCGCTGCGTTTGAAGGCCGGCAAGTACTCGCTTTGATAAAAGAGGTCGTCGGCTGTATCACCGGCATCTGGACCGGAGGCGTAGACACCATCGGCGCTCTTGCCAACGGCGGTCAAGAAGGTTCGATCTTGGCAGGCTTCGGAGACGATGATTCGGGCCGACCGCAGGACGCTCGAAGCACGAATTGCCTCGACAGTGTCAGCGCAGGATGGCTTTGACGACATCTGTACAGGGACAAAGATCACATCAGCCTGTTCCCGCTCGGCCGCTCTCACGGCCGCTGAAAGTCCGCCTCCAGCTTCAATGTTCGAACTAGACGCAACGACACCGCCACGTAATTTGAAGCGATCACCGAACGCTTCACCGAGCTGACTCGAGTAAGCAGTCGGGCTAAACAATACGGCGGCTCTGCGCCGAGCAATCTTGTTATAAGCAAATTCCGCGACGACTTCGCCTTGGAGAAGGTCGTTGAGAGCAGTGCGGAAGTAATACCGCTGGTGGCGCTCGGCGTCGGTCAGTGAAGGGGCACTATTCGAAGGACTGATAATCGGCGTCTTGCGCGCGGACATCAGCGTGTCGGCTGCGTCGAGCGAGGACGAAGAGCAGGTAGTTCCGATCACGCCGAGCAGCTTCGCCTCCTCGAGCAGGCGCTCCGCTCCAAGTCGTCCGCCTTCGGGGCTGCAGTCATCGTTTTCGCTGATAAGCGATATCGGGTGATCGAGTAGGCGTCCGCCGATCCCATCAAAGCGGCCGTCCAGATAATCGATTGCCAGCTCGGTAGCGGTCAGGGCATCAATTCCTTGCGTGTCGGCGTCGGAGAGGAGGCTGCCAAGGAAAATTGGCTCGCCTGCCGCGACCGTTGTGCAACGTGAACCAGAGCAGTCGTCAGCCTGCTCCGCCGACGGCCAGAGCGCAACAGCGAGCAGCGCAACGACGGCGCAGGCTGAGGCAGCTCCAATGATCAGCTTCGTCTTCTTCGTCATCGGCCGTTGACCCAAGGCTTATAGCGACCGTCTTGAATCTCTTGCACGAGCTTCTCGATCGGCGCCGACTTGGCCCTAAAAGGACCTTGAAATGGGTCTGTAATGGCCAGGATCGCTCCCGTGTCGAGCGCCACAAGGAGGATCAGACCGGTGGCCATAAGCGAGTATTTCGTGCCCGCCTTGACGACAGTCACGAGCGCGTTGACGATCAGCGCCGCACCGGCAACCAAGCAGAGCAACAGAAGAGGTGGTGGCAGCGAGCTGGAGCCGATCACGAGGCGCTGACGGCGCGCCTGCGTCATCTCTTCAATTCCTCCGGCCATCGACGAGAGCGCTGCGGTTGAGGGGTACTTGCGCTCTGACAGCGTGTAAACCTGTTGCTGAAGGTCACTGAGGTACTGACCCGATGGCGAATCCTCGGGTTTCTTGTTCGAGAGCGAACTCCACTCTGCTCCAGGTAGCGAGGTCAGATAAACGACCATCTGATCTTGGATGCGGTCGGCGTCCGGTGGCGGCAGCGTCGCGCTCGCCGATGCCAACTGTGTCGCCGCCGCTACCTCCTGGCCAACATAGGACTGAGCCGACTTGAGCGTCGCGTACTCGGAGTTGATCAAGAAGCCTGTGAGGAAGGCGAAAAGACTGCCAAAGGCTGTCATGTATTTGCCCGCGATGTAAGTCGCGTCCGAACGCGATGACTCGGGTAGATAACGCCGCAGGAGCACGGCGACAAGCCAGGCGAAACCGAACGCGCCCAATAGGCAGATGACTAAGATCACTAGCCCCGGCAGTGAACTAACCGAGAAGTTCATCGCGAGACTCCTGCAGCGTCGGCAGCCTGTGCCCACTCTTTGTTCGCGTTCTCGATCTCTCTGGCGGGAAGCGCAACACCGGCAGCATTGCCTTCGGCCGCGAGCTGAGCCGGTTCGAGCGCGAATGCGACAAAGGCCGCCAGCGTTGCGTTGTTTGCGGCTGCTTTGGTGTTTACGTAAAGCAACTGCGAGCGCGAAAGCGCATACTCGCCGCTGCGGATCGTGCTCGCCGTGGCGGGCACACAGCTGCGACCGGAATTGACCTTTAGAAATCGAACCTGATCGCGCCAACGCTGAGCTTTCTCGAAGTCTGCGAACCCAATGCTGGTTCGTCGGCGGGCGACCTCGCTGGGAATCATCGCGTCGCTGGCCAACGTGCGGTAGTCGGGACGGATCTCGGAAGCGCTCTTACGGACCGCCGAAAACGGAGCCACTGTTTGGTCGATAAGAAGATCAACGGTGCTTGAGGTTGGTGGCGGCCCAATCAACGTCAACGGTTGATTCGGTAATGCATCCTTTTCTCCGAGCGCGCGAGAGGCCGCTGCCGCTCCATTCCAAGTCTTGATGCCCGCCGACTCGGGCCCCACTAGCGAGTAAATCTGCGGCAGCGAAAGGCAGCGCACATCTGCAGGGTTGTTCTTGTTCGTGAATAGGACGATTGCATCGCGAGCGACTGGGATTTTCGCCAGGGAGACTCCCGACCCATTGCACGCCTCGTTTTCGGTTGGCGACATCTCACGTGCCGTCACAGCGAGATCAACGAGTCCATCACAGAGCTTGCCAAGCCCTTGTCCGCTGCCGTCCATCGAGATGTCGAATCGCGCCAGCGTGTTCTCCGGCGCAAAGCGATCAACTGCCAGTGAGACGAATGGCTGCGAGGACGGGGATCCGCCAACGACAACTGCTTGGTCCAGCGTGGTGCTGCCGCAGCCGCCGAGGGCGATGACAAGCGCCGTGCCCACGGCCAAAGAAGGAGCCAACTTTCTAAACACCGGGAGAGCGTACCGAGGCGTCCTAAGCCGCGAGCGCAGCGCGCAGCACGCCGGCCATCTCACAGACGGCGTCATGTGAAGTTCGGTTGGCGACAGAGAAGTTGAGGAAGCCGTGGATCAGCGAGGAGTGACGACGCAGCGTTACTTCAACGCCGTCCGCCTTCAGCTTCGCCGCGTATGCCTCACCCTCGTCGCGCAGAGGGTCGAAGCCGGCAGTGATTATGTGCGCAGGCGCTAAGCCCCCGAGCGGTCCTGCCTTCAGCGGCGACGCCTTTGGGTCATTGAGGTCGTCCGCGGCGCTTAGATAGTGCTGGCCGAACCAATCCATCTGACTTTCAGTCAGGAAAAAACCTTCACTGAAGAGGTGGTAGGAGGGGTACTTATCAGCGAAATCACAGACCGGGTAGATCAGCAGCTGGAACGCCGGTGCTGAACCACCGTCGGCGAGCGACTGCTGCGCCGTCACCGTCGCCAGCTGACCGCCCGCGCTGTCGCCACCGACGGCAATGCGAGAAGGGTCAGCGCCAAACTCCGCTGCGCGCGCCACTACGTCCCGGAAAGCGGCCAGCGCGTCATCCGCGGCGGCCGGGTACTTGTGCTCTGGCGCTAGTCGGTAGTCGACCGACAGGACGCGGCAACCGGAGTGCTGCGCGAGGAGGCGGCAGGGCGCGTCATGCGTCTCGAGATCACAAATTACGAAGCCACCGCCGTGGTAGAAGACGAGCAGCGGGCTGACGCTGTCTTTGCACTCCTCTGGCACGTAAAGGCGGGCGGGCAACGGCCCGTCAGCGCCCGCGACTGTTGTTTCAACAACGCTCGCCATCGGAAGCTCTGGAGCCGCAAGCATCGAGCGGCTTGCGGTCACTGCGGCGCGTGCCTGCACAGGGCTCAAGCGTTCCATCTCCGGCTGCGGCGCCATCGCCATCAGCTTCAATAGCAACTGAAGGCCGGGGTCGAGCGTTTGACCGTCGAGCATCGTTGCTGTGCCGCCGGCCAGTCGAAGCTGCGCCGCGGGACCAAGCCGCATCAGGCCACGGACGACGGCTCCTTGGGCTTTGAGTGCTGCGGCTGCTGAATCCATCGACTAAACGCTAACTGGTTGTGGTCGATGGCGCTGAGACGAAGCCGAGCACCGCGTCGTTGAACTGGACCGGTCGTTCGAACATTGGAACATGGCCCGTGTCGGCCATCGTCAGCAGAGTGGCGTCCGCAATCAGCTCGCAGAACTCGATTGCATCCCCAAGCGGAACGAGGATGTCGTCCTCGCCTTGAATCACTAGTACTGGGCAACCGATCTCGCCAAGGCGATGCCGGAAGTCGTAAGCGAGGATCGCTTCGAACGCGTCCCCGAAACCCTGATCGCCAAATGTTAAGAGCTGCTCTGAGAGGAGTTCCTTCGAGATCCGGGTCGGGTACCGAGCGACAAGGCCCATCCCAAGCGCTATGAACCCGGGCCGGGTCATCATCTTCTTCGCAGCGCCAGGATCACCCTGTCCGCGCATCATCAGCTGCCGAGCGAGCCGCTCGCCGGAACGTGAGCCAGTCACGTTGGCTGAACTGATTCCCGCGGCGTCAACTAGGACCAGCAGCTCGACTCGCTCGGGGTGCCTAATCGCAACCTCGGCCGCGGTGAACCCACCCATCGAATTACCGACGAGTACGACAGGTCCAAGCCCGAGGGCGTCACAGAAGGCGTCAACGGTCGCCGCGAAGCCGGTGATCGAGATTGGGTCAGACGGCATCTCGGACCGCCCGAAGCCAGGAAGATCGACCGCAATCGCGCGGCACGATTCTGCAGTCCGCGGAAGGTTCTCCAGCCAGTTTTGCCATGAGCCGCCGAGTCCGTGGATGAAGACGACCGTCTGCGTGCCCTCGCCGATGTCCACATAGTTGACCGAACGTCCATTGAGCTGGACCTGCTTCGTGTGAGCCGGCCAGTCAACGTCGCGCCAGTCGGGTGAGTCGGATACGCCATATGTGTCGTCTGCCTTACGCGCCGCTCGGTGCGACAGCGGGCGCGCTGAGGACGGCCAGATGTTGCGCAGAGGGCCGCGACGGTAGGCGCGCTGTGAGGATGTATCGGCCACAAAGCAAAGGTAGCGAAGAGCGGGAGCCAAATTGCCACGTTATGGACCATTCCTAGCCCGCGCTCGAAGCGGCTGGAGGTGCTCGCCCTGCGGCTCGCGTAGCATCAGCTCCGTGCAAGTGACACTTCCAGACGGCACCGCCCTAGAGCTCGCGGACGGCGCGAGCGGGCTAGACGCAGCCGAGGCGATCGGCCCAGGGCTAGCGCGCGCCGCACTTGCATACCGCCAGCAGGGCGAGCTGCGTGATCTGGCGACGCCGCTAACCGCCGACGAGCCGATAGAGATCATCACCAAGTCATCAGGCGATGACGGGCTGGCGCTGATCCGCCATGACGCCGCGCACGTGCTTGCCGCAGCCGTGACAGAGCTCTATCCCGGCGTAAAGGTGTCGATCGGACCCGCGATCGAGCGCGGCTTCTACTACGACTTTGAATTCCCCGACGGCGTAGTAATCAGTGAGGACGACTTCGAAGCAATCGAAGCTCAGATGAAGAAGCACATCAAGGCAGGAGAGGGCTTCGAGCGAGAAGAGATCAGCGTCGCTGATGCCCTGGACCGCTTCCGCGGCGAACAGCAGGACTACAAGGTCGAATTGATCGAGGATCTCGTCCGCGACGAGGCGATCGACACCGTCTCGCTCTACACGAACGGCCCGTTCACAGATCTCTGCCGAGGTCCTCACGGCCAGTCGACGAAAGCAATTGGCGCGATCAAACTGCAATCGGTCGCCGGCGCCTACTGGCGGGGTGACTCTGATCGCACAATGCTCACGCGGATATACGGAACCGCCTTCTTCGACAAGAAGGGGCTCGAGGAAGAGATGGAGCGCCTCGAAGCAGCCCGCGCCCGTGACCACCGCCGGCTTGGCAAGGAACTCGAGCTCTTCGAGTTCTCTGAAGTGTCGCCAGGCTCGGCCTTCTGGCTTCCGCGAGGAACGACCGTATTCAACGAGCTCGTCGCGCTCTCGCGTCAGATGGGCTCGGCCCGTGGCTATCAAGAGGTCAAAACCCCGCAGCTCTACGACGCTGAGCTTTGGAAGACTTCGGGTCACTGGGAGAAGTACCGCGAGAACATGTTCGTCACAAGCACCGAAGATCGCGAGTTTGGCCTTAAGCCGATGAATTGCCCCGGCCACGCGCACCTTTTCGGAGGCCGCCGTTGGAGTTACCGCGAACTTCCGGTGCGCTATGCGGAGCCCGGCCTCCTGCATCGCAACGAGCTGAGCGGAACGCTCCACGGGCTGCTCCGCGTGCGCCACTTCGCTCAGGACGATGCGCACATCTTCTGCACTGAGGAGCAGGTCGCTGAGGAGGTCGCCGCCTGCCTCGAGTTCGCCTTCTCTACCTACGAGCTTTTTGGCTTCGACGTCCACCTTGAGCTTTCAACGCGGCCTGAGCAACGGATAGGCAGCGACGAGATGTGGGACCGCGCGGAGGCTGCTCTGGTTGGGGCGCTAGAAGCTCGCGGACTCGATTACGAACTGAACCCTGGCGATGGCGCCTTCTACGGGCCGAAGATCGACCTCCACATGACCGACTCTCTCGACCGTTCGTGGCAGCTCGGCACGGTGCAACTCGATTACTCAATGCCGGAACGCTTTGACCTCCAGTACACAGGGGCCGACGATGCCGTCCATCGGCCGGTGATGATCCACCGCGCACTGATGGGCTCGTATGAGAGGTTCGTGGGGATTTTGATCGAGCACTATGCCGGCGAGTTCCCAGTCTGGCTGGCGCCGGTGCAGGCCGTCGTGCTGCCGGTATCCGACCGTCATAGCGAGGCCGCAGAGACAATTGCCGCCCAACTTCGCGAGCGTGGACTGCGTGTTGATGTGGACCTTCGCTCAGAGTCGGTCTCGAAGTTGATCCGCGACAACGAGCTCGCGAAGATTCCATACATGCTCGTCGTCGGCGACAAAGAAGCGGAAGAGCAAAGCGTCGCCGTCCGCAGGCACGGCGACGGCGATATTGGCTCGTTCCCTATCGAGGTCTTTGCAGACCACCTCGTCGCCGAGACCGAAACGCGCCGCGACGCGCCGCTCAAGGCGTGAAACCAAACGTCGCAAGCGGCTTGATCGAGCGAACGCGCGGCCTCTCTTTTCTCAGCAGCATCCCAGCCGGGTACGCATTACAGATCAATCGCTGCCGTTCGATCCACACCTTCGCGATGCGCTTTTCGCTCGACCTACTCTGGCTCGACCATGCCGGCCAGGTGATCCGAACCGACTACGACGTGCCGCCGCGGCGTATTCGCGGCTGCAGGCAGGCACGCGCTGTGATTGAGGTAACGGCCGGAGAGGGGCGGACCCTCCTTGAATCTGGCTATACTGCTGCGCGTTGACCCGAATGTTCGTCCAGACGCCGCGCCCTTGACGCGCTGCCTGAGAAGCTAGTGCCGGTTCCCCGGCGCTTCGACCGGCGTATGCCGGATCGTGACACGACTCGAATCAACGAGAAAATTCGTGTTGCCGAAGTTCGAGTTATCGATGACGAAGGTGGCCAGGTCGGCATCCTCAAAATCGACGACGCGCTGAAACTTGCGGTGGAGAAGGGCCTCGACCTCGTCGAGGTCGCGCCTGAAGCGAGCCCGCCGGTCTGCCGCATCCTCGACTACTCGAAGTACAAGTACGAGCTCGCGCAGAAAGCCAAAGCCGCGAAGAAGGGCCAGAAGCAGATCACGATCCGTGAAATCAAGTTCCGCCCGAAGATCGCCGAGCACGACTACGCGACCAAGAAGGGCCACGTAACACGCTTCCTGATGCACAAGGACAAGGTCAAAGTGACGATCATGTTCCGCGGGCGCGAAGTGACGCACCCCGAGCTAGGTCGCGCAATCCTCGCTCGCCTAACGCGTGAACTTGAGCCGATCGGCGCGGTCGAGCAGCGCCCGAACCTTGA
>CAMDLG010000034.1 GCA_945901565.1 Bifidobacterium breve
TCTCGGTCCAACCGCGCACCGGCGCCGATTGTGCTCCGCCCGTCCAGGGCATCTCGTGGCGCAGCGCGTAGAGCTCTCCTTCGTTGCGGCGGATCACCATGTCGCTTGCAAAGGCATCCTTCACGGCGGCGACCTCCAGCCGCTCGCCCGGCTGAATCGCAAGGCCTGCTTGGCCGCCGGCGCAGCACCAGCGCTGCGAGCCGCCATCCTCGCTGCTCCATGGCGTTGGCCAATACTGGCCAACGTTGTCTAGGGGAATCGTCGACGTTTTAGTCATCAGATGGCGAGGCTATTAGAGCCTGCCACCGCGGTGCTGAGAGGTCAGCCGACTTTTACGGAAGACGGCTTCTGCCAACTGCCGTCGAGGATCGACGGCTGCGGCGTGTAGAAGCGCCCGATCAACCTGAAGGTGCCCTTCTTTGGCGACGCCAGCCAGTTGACGTCCTTCTCGGTCGGCTTGGTCGGCTGCATGACGATCACGACCGACCCGTCGGCCTTCTTGCGCAGCGGCGGATGCCACGGCCCAACCGAATAAATGTTGTCCTTATTAGGGATCAGGAAGCCAGCCGAGTCGTAAAGCGTGATCGACCAAAAGCCGGTTGATTTTACTGGCGGTAGCTGGCCCTTAGGGAAGACCATCCGGTACTTGTTAGGGCCTTGAAGGAGGTGCCCGTCACTATCTGTGAGATTAACTGGGTAGACAGATTCAATCGGCGTGTTGGCGCCAAGCCCAACCAGAGCAACCCGCGCCCGGAAGCCGTAATCGACGCCGAAGTCGCCAATCGTCGATGCGGCGTCAAACCAACCGCCGTTGGTTATCGCCCCTTTGAGAATCGAGCTTCGCGTCTCAGTCTTCAGCGCTGCCGCGGCCTCGTCGACGCCATCAGCAAGGCCGTCCTTGAACTGCTGAGAGGCAATGTCATCGACCGAGGCGACGGCGCCACCAGGGGCAATTCCCGCGGCCTGGAGCTGCGCGATAATCGCGGCGTCACGCTGCGGCGGCGGGTTCTCCGCGATTGCGGTACGGAGCTTACGAAGCAGAGCGAGGCCCGTCGGCTGAGTACCGAAAGGCCGGCCGGGGGTCAGACTAAGCGGCTTGGGCAGCTTGTTCGCCTTTAGCTCTGCCAAGGTCCCTAGCCGGTACTGACCCATCAGGGACCGCACCTTGGGGAGGTCTTTTTTGCCATTGACCAGCGTGCGGCCGATGCACCAAAGGCGCCGTGACGACGAATTGAAGGTCTTCACTCCGGCCGGAAGCTTGCCGCCGCTAGGACCACCTGTCCAGCGAATTGCCCAGGTCCCACCTGCGGAACCATTGAGCCGGCGACCGATGTAACCCTCAACGTTCGTGTAAGGCTCAAGGAACTCAAAGACCCAGTAGCGCTTATCCATCTTCGGCACACGCAGGATTACCGGACCATCGTTGAGATCGATTTGGGCCAACGAATAGTTGGTGTCGGCGTTGGGAGCTACGACCGATCGATCGTCCGCCGTGGCGAGGTTGCGGGCATTAGCCATTCGATTCACTGGCGCCATCGACTTGAGGTCTTGCGCGCGAGTGCGGAGGTTCTCAAGCAGCGGGAAGCCGTACTCATAGGCAGCTTTGCCGAGCGCCTTGCCGTCACTGAAGTCGTCGGCTCCGGCCGGCGCCGCGAGCGCCAGACTGACCGCCATTACCAAACCTACGAAAGTAACTCTCTTTATTCCCATGCCATAACCGTACTACTGATCAGCGGACGGTGCGTCACTTGACCACCGATCAGCGGCCGGTATCGTCAGCCGCCATGCCAAAGATCTTTGTAGCCCGCAGCCTGCCCGGTAACGCCATCGACCGCCTCCGCGAGGCCGGTCACGAGGTGACGGTTCATCCCGGCGCGATACCACCGACGCGCGAAGAGATGCTGGCTGGCGTGGCCAACGCTGATGGCCTGCTGTCGCTACTGACCGACCGTGTTGACGCTGAGCTGCTCGACAGCGCGCCGCAGCTGCAAGCAGTTGCCAACTTCGCGGTTGGCTGCGACAACATCGATCTTGCTGCGGCTGCCGAGCGCGAGATCCCTGTTGGCGTCGCCGCCCATGTGCTTACCGACGCAACGGCCGACCTGACGATGGCGCTGCTGCTGGCCTCGGCGCGCAACCTGCCTGAGGGCGAACGTGACGCGCGCGAAGGCCGCTGGAAAACTTGGGAGCCGGAAGGTTGGCTTGGGCGCGAGCTACGCGGCGCCAAGCTGCTGATCATCGGCCGCGGGCGCATTGGCCAGGCGGTCGCCGACCGCGCCGAGCCGTTTGGAATGCAGATCAGCTTCGTCGGCCGCGACGATGACCTCCACTCTGCGCTGGCTGAGGCCGACATCGTCAGCATCCACTGCCCACTCAACGAGCAGACGCACCACCTGATCGACGCCGCAGCCTTGGCGGCAATGAAGCCAACAGCGCTGCTGATCAACACGACGCGCGGCGGCGTTGTTGATCAGGCTGCACTGATTGAGGCGCTCCACGCTGGCACGATCGGCAGCGCCGCGCTGGACGTCACAGACCCTGAACCACCGCCCGCCGACGACCCAATCTACGATGCGCCGAACTGCCTGATCGTCCCTCACATCGGCTCGGCAACAGCAACAACACGAGCTGCGATGGCCAACTGCGCGGCCGACAATTTGCTAGCGGCGCTCGCCGGCGACCCTATGCCGACGCCAGCGCCCGCGCCGCCATCAGCGTAATCTCGTTGCGGTGCGGATCGCCGTCGTTGACATCGGAACAAACTCGACACGGCTGTTGCTGGCCGACGTTGCGCAGGACGGAACGATCACCGAGCTTGCGCGCCGTAGCGAAGTGACGCGGCTCGGAGTAGGCGTTGACTCGAGCGGCGTTCTCTCTGAGGAAGCAATGGAAAGAGTCTTCGCGACACTCGATGACTACTCAGCGATGATCGACGAGCTCGGCGGAGCCGAGAAACGTCGAGCCGTCCTAACGAGCGCCACGCGCGACGCGGCTAACGGCGCCCAGTTCACCGAGCAGGTAGCCGCGCGCTACCAACTCGACGCGCGAGCGATCCCCGGTGAGCAGGAAGCGCAGCTCTCGTTCCTCGGCGCGACCAGTGGGCGCGACCCCGGCGACGGCGAACAGATCGTCGTCGTTGACATCGGCGGCGGATCGACGGAATTGATCATCGGCCACGGCCGCACGGTTGGCTTCCACGTTTCAACACAGCTTGGCGTCGTGCGTCAGAGCGAACGCCACATCGGCCATGACCCGCCGACCGCGGACGAGATCGAGCAGCTCGGCATCGAAGTCAACGATGTTCTCGCTGCCGCGGTGCCTGCAGCAGAGCGCGAGCACGTGAAGACGATCATCGCGGTTGCTGGCACGGCGACCTCGATGGCTGCAATTGATCTCGAACTTGAGCCCTATGACCCCTCGGTAGTCCATGGCCATAGCGTCTCGCTGGAGCGCTGCCGCGAAATAGCGTCACGGATGGCCTCGATGCCCGAAGCCGAACGGCGCAAGGTTGCCGGGCTGCACCCCGACCGCGCGCCGACGATCCTCGCCGGCACTCAGATCCTCGTCCGCGTGATCGAAGCCTTCGGCCTCGACGAGGTCGAAGTTTCCGAGCACGACATCCTTTATGGCGTCGCGCTCGACGCCGCACTGAACGACTAGATCAGGCGAGGTTCGACTTGCGTGGGTAGACCACGTCCGGGTCTTGCAGCACGTTGACTAGCGACGGCAACCCGGACTCAAAGGCGCGCTCCAATGCGGGCCGCAGGTCAGCAGGCTTCTCGACAAGTTCGCCGTAGCCGCCAAGCGTTGTGACTATCTCGTCGTAGCGAGTACCGGGTCGCAGCTCAGCGGCAACTGAGTAGCCGTAGAGGAACTCCATTGGGTGCTTCTCGAGCGCCCAGATGCCGTTGTTGCCCATCACCGCGACGACGTTCACGCCGTGGCGGGCGAGCGTGTCGAATTCCATGCCGCCGAAGCCAAAGGCGCCGTCGCCGACGATTAGGACGACCTGGCGGTCAGGGAAGGCCAGCTTGGCTGCGAGCGCATAGCCGGTACCCGACCCAAGACAGCCGAAGGGACCGGGATCGAGCCAGCAGCCGGGCTCGTAAGAGTTGATCATCTTGCCGGCAAACGAGACAAAGTCGCCGCCGTCGCCAATCACAATTGCATCGCGGTCAAGGAACTGGTTGAGCTCGTGATAGATCCGCATCGGGTGTAGTGGCGCGCGATCGTCCTCTAGCTCGGGCAGCTCGGCGGCGCGCTTCTCGTCTTCGATCTGACGCAGCTTTACGGCCCACGCGCCGGTCGCTTCCTCAAGCCCGCCTGTTCCTTCGCGCAGCGCATCAAGCGTCGCAGCGACGCCGCCGTAGCACTCCGCAGCGATCTCCCGCGGGTTGGGCCGCAGCGGCTCAGCGCGGTCGACGGCGATTAACTTGGTTTGATCACCGAACGAGCCACCGAAGCCAAGGCGGAAGTCCATCGCTGCACCGATCACAAGGGCGACGTCGGCCTCTTGCAGCGCCTGGCTGCGGGCCCGAGCAAAGAAGAGCTCGTGATCAGCGGGGACGCAGCCGCGCGCGAGACCATTTAGGAAGACAGGGATTCGCCGCTCGTTGACTAGGGCCAGCAGCGCATCTTCGCCGTGCCCCCACCAGAGATTTGTCCCGGCCATAATTACTGGGCGCTCAGCAGCGGCCAGTAGAGCAATCGCTTCCTCGATTCCACTTGCTGCAGCCGGCTCAGCGACAGGGTCCGCTAGCGGCGGCGCTGGTGACGACTCCTCCCCCTCGGAGAAAACGATGTCGAGTGGGAAGTCGATGAAGGTTGGGCCCGAGTGCGGCGCCAGCGCCGTCGTCAGTGCTTCGTCGATCAGGCCGGGGATCGCCTCAGCGCTCTCGGCCGTAGCGGCAAATTTTGTCAACGGAGCGACGAATGGAATGTGGTCGATCTCTTGGAGCGACCCCATCCCCCAGCGCATCGCCGGGGCGCGGCCGCCAAGGACGACGATCGGCGACTGGTTTTGAAGCGCTGAGCCGACCGCGCTGAGCCCGTTGGTTACGCCTGGGCCAGCCGTCAGCGCGGCAACGCCAGGTTGGCGCGTGACCTTCGCCCAGCCCTCCGCTGCAAATGTCGCCGCCTGCTCGTGGCGCGTGTCGATTATCTCGATCCCCTCGTCGCGGCAGCCGTCGTAAATCGAGAAGAGATGGCCGCCGGAGAGCGTGAATAGCTTTGAAACGCCGTACTCCTTGAGGCGTCGCGCCACCAAGCGCCCACCGTGGTATGCCGTCGCTGCGCTGATCTCAGATTCCATCGCTCAACCCTACCGGGCGTCAACGCTCGGCAGAGGTCTGCACCGGCGCCTCTGATCGAGCGGGACGCTAGTCTGGGACTTCGTATAAGACCAGCCGAGTCTTGATAGCCCAGTGCGATCAAGAGCGGGGGAACCAATCTGTTGGGGCTAAGCGCTTTCAGTTCGAAGCGCCGCGCAGACTCTTAAGCGCGAGCCCGTCAGCTCACCTCGTAGGCAAACGATAAGAGCGGTCCAGTTTCAAGTGCAAGAGATAAAACGACTAATCACGATGGCCCTCCGCAGGCTCAGCGTCGCCTCAGCCGCGCTGCTGCTTTGCGCTGTTCCGGCCGCCCTCGCAGCCGATGGCGGCACCGGTGTGCCCCCCGCACCGACCGTCGGCGTTGCCTCCTGCGCACTGCAACCGGCGTGGACATGTGCGCGCGGCCAACTGATGACGCTGCGCGGCGAAAACCTCGAAGCCGCGGCATCGCTGACCTTCCTCGGCGACGCAAGTAGCAAAGACAACGTCGTTGTGAAGCTCTCGGCGCGGGCTTCAAACCCAACGCAGATCAGGGTGACGGTTCCAAAGCGCGCTCGCAGCGGGCGCGTGCGGATCGAAGGATCGACCGGAGAGAGCGCTACGACCAGCGAAGCGATGCGAGTCGTCAACAACCTCCCGGCCACCGATGAGGCGAGTAACTCAAAGAAGCTGATCGCTGGAGGCAAGCGCAGGGCTCGCTTCAGCTACGACGCTACCGATGCTGCGGCTGAAGGGCGCGTTGAAGCGATCCGTGGCACCGACGGAAAAGTCGTGCGCAGCTGGCCAATAGTGAAGTCAGGACGCGGCGAAGTGGTTTGGAACGGATTTGTCGGCAAGCGCCCTACCAAGAGCGGTACTTACCTGCTGCGCTTCAACTCCGTCGCCGCCAGCTCGGCCAAGGTTCGCAAGGGCAGCGACACACGCTTCGAGATGCTTGAGGGGTTCTTCCCGATCCGCGGCAAACATACGCTCGCTCGCAGCGCCGCGCAACTTTTTGGCGGTGGCCGCGGCCACCAGGGCACCGATCACTTCGCCCGCTGCGGAACACCGCTAGCGGCGTGGACTAGTGGCGTTGTTCAATACAACGCTTACCAAGGCGCGGCGGGCAACTACGTCGTTGTTCGCCGCTCGAACGGCGAGTCGTACGCCTACATGCACATGCGAGAGCGTTCGCCGGCGAAGGTTGGGACAAAGGTCTTTGCCGGGCAGCGGCTCGGTCACTTAAGCGACAGCGGTGACGCGCAGGGCTGCCACCTGCACATCGAACTGTGGACCGCCCCGGGTTGGTACAAGGGCGGGCGACCCTACGATTCGCTACCGCTGATGAAGCGTCTCGACAAGCTCAGCTGAGCAAATAACGAGCTATGAGTGCCCGGGGAGGGGCTCGAACCCCCACGTCCCTTGCGGGACAGCCGGTTTTAAGCCAGCCGCGTCTACCGGTTCCGCCACCCGGGCGGGCGCTAGAGACTAGCCTGTGCAGGTGGCCGAACGTCGCTCCAAAGCGCGAAAAAAAGCGAAACCTTCGCGCTCCCGCGGTGTTGTTAGTGATGAAGACCCAATGGAAGCCTCCACACTTAGCCACTCCGACCTCGTTGGCCTACGCGCGCCGAGCGCTTTTTTACGCCTTCAGTCAGACGAAAAACTCGTCACTCTGACGCGTCGTGGCAACCAAGCTGCCTACGAAGCGTTGGTCGGCCGCTACCACGCGAGGATCCTCGGATTCACGAAGCACATGCTGGCATCGAAGGAGGATGCCGAGGACGTAACGCAGGAAGCATTCTCGGCTGCGTACAGCGCGATGATGGCGGATCAGCGGGAGATCAACGTCAAGCCTTGGCTTTACCGGATCGCTCGGAACCGCTCGCTCAACCACCTACGTCGCCAGAGTGCGGTTGGTGTTGACGACTTCGACCATCACGTCGCCCACCACGGCCGCACCACAGAGGATGAAGCGCACCAGCGCGAGGATCTGCGGCAGCTGATGAGCGATGTTCGTGAGCTACCTGAGTCTCAACGGACAGCTCTGCTGCTGCGCGAGATTGATGCTCTCTCCTATGAACAGATCGCAGAAGCGATGGAGACGACAGTGCCGAGCGTCAAATCGCTACTGGTCCGCGCCCGCGGTGGCCTCGCCGAAGCGGCTGAGGCACGACTGATCTCCTGCGAAGAAGCCCGCCAAGAGATGACTGAGGCCGCCGAAGGACTAACAAAGGTATCCGCGCCAGTGAGGCGCCACACGCGTGACTGTGAGCGTTGCACGGGCTACCGCGCGGCGCTGAAGCAGAACAACAAGGCTTTGGCTCTGCTACTGCCGATCGGGCCGATCCTCTTGATTAAGAAGCTGATCATTGCTCACATCGGCACCAGCGTTGGCGCCGGCGGCGCAGCAGCATCAACGGCTTCAAGCGGGATGCTGTCCGGCGCGATCGGATCGGTCGCAGTGAAGACGGCAGCAACAGTCGCAGCGGCTGCTCTGGTAACAGCCGGGGCTGTCGAAGTGAAGCAGGCCACCACTGCCAGCCCGCTGCGCCAGTCGGCAAGCGCCGTTGTTTCGCCCGCGGTCGTCGCCAGCGCCGCAGTTGCTCCGCGCACCGAGTCGCTCGCCGGGGCAAAGGCCGCAGCGAGAAAGAAGGCTTCTGCCGTTAAGCCTGCACCGATCGTGCAACCAACTATCGAGCCCACGTCGCCCGCCGTCGTAGTGGTTTCGCCCGTTACTCCACCGGTCGCCGAGACGCCTACCGTTACGACACCGGCTGCTCCTCCAGTGATCGTCGAAGAGCACCACGGTGAAGTGGTGCTGGAGCAGACAACCGAGCCGGTCGAGCCAACTCCGCCCGTCGATCCCGAGCCGCCGCTGAGGCCTCAGTCAGAGGACGACGCGGCCGCTTACTCAGCTCCGTAGCCGCACGTAACTCGGCGACATCAAGGAAGGCTGTTGACGACAGCCCTGTATGGCTCACGCAGCGGCGCCGTATCAGAGACAGTCTCTGACGACGGTGTCCTCGAGCTACGTGCCTGAGTCATCTGGATGTCGTATCCGCTCCGAGCGCCAGGGGTCCCTGGGAACAGCAAGAGGCGGCGCCCGTAGCTGGTCTTACCGTCGCGAGCGAACTGGTACAGAATCTGGTAGCCAAGGCTCTCGTGAATACGCACCGGACCTTCAGCGCGCAGCCTGAAGCTCCGATCCTCGCGTGCCATCTGCTCAGTCAGGGTGAACGCCGTGAGCGGAAGCTGCCCTTGGATTGATCCCTTGTAAGGGGCCACCGTGATCGGTGAGACCGCGAACGTCGCCGTGTTCGCAGCGCCGGCCGGAGTTTCAAGACGCACTACCTCAGACCCGCTCGCAACCCGCTGCGTTAGCGCTTGGCTATCGTAGGTCAGGTTCAGCGCTATCGGCTCCGATACTTGGAGCGTCCGCAAAGAGGCGCCCGGCTTGAAAAGCAGAACAGCAACCAACGCCACCAGAAGTCCGACCGCAATTATGATCAGCGCCTTCCAAACGCGCGCCAGGGGACGCCACTTCGGCCCCAGGATCTCTGGCAGCGTGGGTCCAAACTCAGGCCGAACGTTTGATGACATCGCTAGTGAGCGTATCTGCCGGTCAGGATCCGTCAGCAAGAAGCTGATCGAGATCAAGGTCGGAGAAGGCATCAAAGGCAACCATCGTCTGCGACCTTGTTACTCCCTCAAGCTCTGCGACCTGCTCGGCGAGAACTGCCGCTAGCTGTTCATGGCGGGCAACGCGGATCACAGCGATGAAGTCCCACGCCCCTGTCACAGAGTAAACCTCGGCCACCCCTTCGATCGACTGCAGCCGCTGCCCGAGCTTGGCCAGCGCTGTGCGTTCAGATTCCAATAAGACGAAGGCTGTGATCATCAGAGCGTCAAACTTTCCCCAGGATCCAGAATGGTGGCAATCGCACTTGTCTCGGCAGCGACCGCTTCAGCGAATGCCGCCGCGTCGGTCTCAATCGCAGGAAAGGTGTTGTAGTGAATAGGGACGACCTGCGGCGCACCAATCAGCGCTGCCGCGCGGACAGCATCGTGGCGATCCATCGTGTAGTGGCCTCCGATTGGGATCATCGCCAGGTCGATCGAATGGCGCTGCCCAGGCAACGCCAGATCGCTGAATAGCGCCGTGTCACCGAGATGATAAATCGTCTTGCCAGCAATGTTTAGGACTATCCCGGCTGGCGTATTGACAACCCCGCTCGGAGTTGTCGAGGTGTGCCAAGCCGGCACCCACTGCGCCCAGCCCCAGTCAAAGTTGACCGTGCCGCCAAGGTTTGGATCGAAGATCGGATGCTCAGGGCCTAGGTGATCGGTCAGCTCTCCAGCGATCTCGACAACCGCCGCGATTGGAGCGCCGGTTCGGGACGCGATCTCGGCTGCATCGCCAAAATGATCGGCGTGACCGTGCGTGACGAGAATCACGTCGGCTTCGACATCAGCGGCGCTGACCGCCGCCTTCGGGTTGCCGGTCAAAAACGGATCGATCAGAAGTTTTGTCGCTTCGTGTTCGATTGAGAAAGCCGAGTGCCCTAGATACCGAACCGCAACGCTACTCATTGATCACTCCCTTGCTGCTCATCTGCCCCCGCCAGCTCGTCAGCCAGCGCCAGCCCAACAGCAACGCCAATCAACATCGCGAGGCGCGACTCTTCGGCGACGAGCTGCGCTAACGCAGCACGGCGCGATTCATCGTCGGCAATCTCAGCGACGCGAGTGATCTCACCCTGATGGGCCGAATCAAAGAAGCCACCAGCGTCGAGTGAGGCGCCGAGGATCTGCTGCAGCCCAGGCGCAGCGTGCGTGACTAATTCCTGCGCATCGGCAAAACGGTCGCCATCAGCGATCGCGGCGACCGCGGCGTCTACCTGTTCAGCGCTGTAGCGGTGCTCAGCCATCTTTATGAAGCCTACCGGCGCGCCACTGCTGCGCCAATCAGCAGCCCGAGAATAAGGCCCGCGGCGCCAGCCGTTGGGCTTGCCTCGACGACGGCCAGCGGCATCAGCAGCAGGACAGCGGCGCAGACCGCAGCGCCGATCAGATCAGCATCAGGCTGTTCGCCGCGACGAGTTTCGAGAACCGGGGCGACCACCCAGACGCCGATCAACCCAAGCGCCGCGGCGTTGCCACCGAGTGCCAGCGGGACGCTCTCCAGTCCAGCAGCAGCGGCGTTGCCACCGACCGCGCAGATTATGAACGCGGCGCCAGCGACGAGAGGGCCGTGACGGCGCTCTGTAAGGCCGCCGAAGAGTACGACGGCGACGACGACCGCCGCGGCGTACCAGAGATTCGCTGCGAAGAACGAGGCTGTGAGCAGCCTCCACCACTGGCCGTTGAGCTGGCCTACGACGCCGACGTCGGTGACTGAAAGAACACCCGGCACGATCAGAACCGCCCCCAGAGCGCAGGCAGCGGCGAGAACTACAGCGACGACCGGCCGCTGCGTCGCGGATCGGCTGCTATCGCGACTGCGCCGAACGCGGCGCTTACGCTTTGGCTTTGGGCCACCGGCAGCTATCTGGCCGCGGGCGATCTTGGGCGCACGCTTCTGTACGCGCTCGCCGCAGTACGGGCATTCGGTTACGTACTTCGACACTTCAGCGCCGCACGAGTGGCAGACGACGAACAGATCAGCGGCTTCAGGCATCGACTCTGCGATGTTAGCCGCAGTGCGCTAACGGCAGCCGCGGGCAATCGCAGGTACGCTTAATTGAGCTGCTTTCCCGCTACCCGATACGGAGATAACTGACGTGGCCACTGAATCTATGTCCTCTTCCCAGCTCGAAGAACTGCTTGGCGACAACGCCAAGACGCTGCTCGACCACAAGTGCACGACGATCGATGCCTCGATGCTGCATCTACCGGGGCCCGACTTCAACGAGCGGATCGTCGCCGAAAGCGACCGCAGCGCTCAGGTTATGCGCAACCTCCAGCAGATGTGGGACCACGGACGACTCGGTGGCACCGGCTACCTCTCGATCCTCCCCGTCGACCAGGGGATCGAGCATTCGGCTGGCGCCAGCTTCGCCCCCAACCCCGAGTACTTCGATCCCGGCAAGATCGTCGAGTTGGCGGTCGAAGGGGGCTGCAACGCCGTCGCTTCAACGGTCGGCGTGCTCGGCTCCGTTTCGCGCAAGTACGCGCACCGGATCCCTTTCATCGTCAAGCTCAACCACAACGAGTTCCTGACCTACCCGAATACCTATGACCAGATCATGTTCTCATCGGTGCAGCGCGCTTTTGACATCGGGGCAGCAGGAGTTGGAGCGACGATCTACTTCGGCTCGCCCGAGTCTCACCACCAGATAGTTGATGTCGCTGCCGCCTTCGAGGAGGCTCACCGGCTAGGAATGTTCACCGTGCTGTGGTGCTACCTGCGCAACAGCGCCTTTGTCGTCGACGGCACCGATTACCACGT
>CAMDLG010000035.1 GCA_945901565.1 Bifidobacterium breve
CGCGCCGAGCAGACGGAGATCCTCGAAGGGCGCGGCGTCGGCCCCGACAAGCAGGGGATCTACCTCGACATCACCGTCGTTCCGCGCAAGCGGACGCTTGAGGCGCTGCGCGAGATCGTCAACATCGGCAAGGACTTCGCCGGCGTCGATATCACGCGTGAGCCAATCATCATCCAGCCGGGCATGCACTACATCATGGGCGGCGTGAAGACCGACATCAACGGCGCCACGCCGCTGCCGGGCCTCTACGCGGCCGGCGAAGTGGCCTGCGTATCGGTCCACGGCGGCAACCGCCTTGGCGCCAACTCACTGCTCGACACGCTGATCTTCGGCCGCCGCTCCGGCGAGCACGCCGCCGAGCGCGCACTGAGCATGAAGATGCCTACGGTCTCCGATGAGCAGCTGGGCAAAGACCGCGAGATGATCGCTGAGATCCTCGCTCGGCCGAAGACCGGACGGCGCGTCTCAGAGATCAAGCAAGAGCTTGGCGAGACGATGAACCGCTACGCAGCTGTCTACCGCGATGAGGCCGGCCTGCAGAGCGCGCACGAGATCGTCCGGCGGCTAAAAGAAGAAGCGAAAACAGCCTACGTCGACGACAAGGGAACGGTCTTCAACCAAGACGTGCTCGGCGCTGTCGAGCTTGATTACATGCTCGACTGCTCGGAGACAATCGTGATGGCGGCGCTGGAACGCAAGGAATCACGCGGCGCTCAGTTCCGTACCGACTTCCCTGAGCGCAATGATGCTGAGTGGCTTAAGCACATCGATGTTTCACGCAACGGTGGTGACCTGCCGACGATCTCCTACTCAGAGGTAACGATCACCGCCTGGCAGCCTGAAGCCCGAACCTACTAAGACCCCGCAGAGGAAAGAACAATGGCCGAATTCAAACTCAAGATCCGCCGCTTTGACCCTGAGTCGGGCACTGCGCCGTACTGGGACGAGCACACAGTTGACCTCGAACCACACCGCTCCGTGCTCGAAGGAATCCTCCAAGCCCGCAACGAGAAGGACGGCTCAATCGGCGTTCGCTGCTCATGCCGATCAGCAATCTGTGGATCCTGCGGTGTGCGCGTCAATGGTAAGCCCGGCCTCGCCTGCCACACCCACCTCGACGATGCCCTCGCCAGCGCAGGCGAAGACGGCGTGATCGAAGTTGAGCCGATGGGCAATATGCCGATCATCAAGGACTTGATCGTCGACATGGACGCTGTCCACTGGAAGAAGATCCAGCGCGTCACGCCGTGGCTGATTGGCAAGGAGCCTGTCCCGGAGCGCGAATACATCGTCTCGCGTGAATCGATGATCGACGTAACGCAGTCGATGGCCTGCATCCAATGCGGCGCCTGCGTCTCCGACTGTCTCTCAATGGAAGTTGACCCGCTCTTCGTCGGTCCCGCCGCGCTAGCGAAGACTTATCGCTTCGTCGGTGACCCGCGCGACGCCGCGCATGAGCAGCGGCTGAAGGATCTCGGCGATGACAAGCACGGCATTTACGACTGCACGCACTGCTTCAAGTGCATCGAGGCCTGCCCGAAGGGTGTTGCGCCGATGAACCAGATCATGCGCCTGCGCCGCATCGCTGGCAATGACTTCCACATCAAGGATCGCAACAACGGTGAGCGCCACGAGGCAGCTTTTGTTAAAAATATTGAGAAGAACGGGATCCTCCACGAGGCCGACCTGCTGCCTGATTCGTACGGCGGCAAGTTCCACCCGCGCGCAGTACCGGAGCTGATCTCCAGCCTGCCGATCGTGATGACCGCGCTGCTGCGACGCAAGATGACTCCAGCCAAGGCACTGCTCCACCCGCACAGAGCACCCGACGGCGTGAAGAAGATTTACGAAGTCGTCGAGGGGCGCGATCAGCGCAACGAATTCAACCTCTATATCAGCGGCACCGATGCCGACAACGAAGGAACGGCTGAGGTCGCCGAAGCGATCGAAGCAGCCGAGCCCGCTGGCGTCGCACCCGACGGCAGCGCAGGCTCGAGCGCTTAAGCGGAACGAAAGGAAGCTATGAAAGTTGCTTACTGGCCCGGCTGCGTAAGTCGAGGTTTCACCTCTGAATTGCACGGCTCGATGGCTGCCGTAGCCCCGATGCTGGACATCGAGCTAGTTGAGCTTGACCGTGCCAACTGCTGCGGCGCAGGCGTAATCGCCGAGCACAGCCAAGAGCTAGCCGACACGCTCAACGCCCGCACCTTTGCGCTCGCTCAGCAGGAGATCACGCAGGGCGCCGACCTGATGATGAACATCTGCTCGACCTGCCAGGGCGCACAGAGCGAATGCCAGCAGCGGCTCGACGCCAGCGCCGATTACCGCGCGCAGGTAAATGAGACGCTCGCCGATGAGGGTCTTGAGTACCAGGACGGGATCATCAACAAGAACTTCCTCTGGGTGCTCGTTGAGGACATCGGCCTCGACAAGCTGAAGACGCTGGTAAGGCAGCCGCTGACCGACCTGCGCGTCGGCCCCTTCTACGGCTGCTACATCGTGCGCCCGACCGACCGGCTCGACATCAATCGCGCTCAGCCGCGCGACGAGTACCTCGGTCAAGTGATCGAGACGCTCGGCGGCACCGTGATCGATTACGCCGGCTCGCACAAGTGCTGCGGCTTCCCGATCATCACGATGAACAAGGCAGCTTCGCTAGAGCAGGCCGGCCGCCACCTCGGCGATGCCGTTGACGCCGAGGCCGACTGCCTCGTAACCCCCTGCCCCCTCTGCCACCTCAACCTTGACCTTCAGCAGCCAATGGCCGCAAAGCAGGTTGGCCGCGAGCTGAACATGCCAGTCCTTCACTTGCCGCAGCTTGTTGGCCTTGCGCTCGGCATCTCACCCGAAGACCTTGGCCTGCAGCATCACATCGTCAAGCCGACTTCAGTGATCGACTGGTCGCAGGCAGTCGTTGGCGGCGTTGGCGGCTGGTAGCCGCCGCTAACCGACCAGGCCGCGAGCAATCGCCAGTTCGGCGATCTGAACCGTGTTCAGCGCTGCGCCCTTGCGCAGGTTGTCACCAACGACGAAGAAGTTGATGCTCTTTGCGTCATCGAGGTCGCGTCGCACGCGGCCGACGGCCACTTCGTCACGCCCCGCCCACTCGAGCGGCGTTGGCGCGGCTTCGACGACAAGGTTGGGGAACGCGGCCAGCGCCGCAAGCGCGGCTTCCAGCTCCACTTCACGCTCGAAGCTGGCGCGGATCTCAATTGCGTGACCAACCATTACCGGCACGCGTACGCAGGTCGGGCTGACTTGCAACCCCGGCAGCTCGAGGATCTTGCGGCTCTCGTTCTGAAGCTTCATCTCTTCATCGGTATAACCGTTCGCTTCTAGCGCACCGAGCATCGGAACGACGTTGTAAGCGAGCGTGTTGGCGTGGACTTCCGCCGTGACCTTCCGCGCCGCCTTTTCGCCGTCGCTAATCAGTAGGTCAACGTCTTCGTGCAGCACCGGCACCTGGGCAGCGAGCTCGTCGATGCCGCTGCGGCCAGCGCCGCCTGCCGCCTGGTAGCTCGTCGCAACTATTGCCTGCAGACCAAACTGGTCGTGCAATGCCTTGAGCGGCAGCATCGCGACCATCGTTGTGCAGTTTGGGTTGGCGACGATCCCCTTCTTGGCGGCCGCGATCTGATCTGGATTCACTTCGCTGACGACAAGCGGTACTTCGTCGTCCATCCGCCAAGCAGATGAATTGTCAACTACCAGCGCCCCTCCGGCGGCGAACTGCGGCGCCCACTCGCGGGAGGTCGAGCCGCCAGCTGAGAGCAGCGCCAGGTCGAAGCCTTTAACTGTTTCGGCTTTCAGCGGCTGAACTTCGCCGTAGCCGTCAAGCACACTCCCGGCCGAGCGCTCACTGGCGAACGGAACAACCTCGGCGGCCTCAACTCCCCGCTCAGTGAGCATTGCCAGCAGCAGGCGACCGACCGCGCCGGTTGCTCCGACAACCGCGATCCTCATGACGGCGGCAGCCCGAAGGGCTCTTCGGCGCGCAGCGTGCCCTCGCCGCTGAGGTCGAAGGCGCTGTGAAGCGCGCGGACAGCATCCTCAACACGGTCGCCGGCGATCACGCAGGAGATCTTGATCGGCGAAGTCGAAATCATCTCGATGTTGATCGCCTCGTCGCCGAGCACGCTGAAGACCTTGGCTGCAACGCCGGGATGCGACTTCATTCCAGCGCCGATCACGGAGACTTTGCCCATCGCTTCGTCGGTTGCGATGTCGCCGATTCCCATCTCAGACTTCAGCCGATCGAGTGCTTCGTGCGCGGCGCGCAGGTCGTCACGCGGCACCGTAAATGACATGTCTGCGCGCGTATCTTTCGAGACTGGCTCGTTCTGGATGATCATGTCGACGTTGACGTTGGCCTCAGCCAGCGCCGTTGCGATCTGCCCAGCGGCGCCGGGTGTATCAGGCACGCCGATCACCGTCACGCGAGCTTCGTCGATCGAATGGGTTACTGCTGTTATCAGTGGATGTTCCATTGTCTGATTCTCCTCGAGGACCACGGTACCGGGACCGTCCTCAAAGCTCGACCTGCAGTGGATACGGACGCCATGGTTGCGGGCATATTCAACGCTGCGAAGTTGCAGCACGCCAGCTCCTGACGATGACATTTCAAGCATCTCCTCGGATGAGACAACCGGCAGCTTACGAGCCTCCGGCACGATCCGTGGGTCGGCGCTGAAGACGCCGGCAACATCGGTGTAGATCTCACACTCTTCGGCGCCAAGCGCAGCGGCCAGCGCAACAGCGGTCGTGTCAGAGCCGCCGCGACCAAGCGTCGTCACATCTTTTGTCGTTGAAACTCCTTGGAAGCCTGCGACGAGCACAATGTTGTCGTTGTCGAGCGCTTCGCTGATCCGATCGGCGCGCACGTCAAGGATCCTCGCCTTGGTGTGCGTCGTGTCGGTCACGATCCCAGCCTGCGAGCCAGTCAGCGAGATCGCCTGGTGGCCAAGGTCGTTGATCGCCATCGCGCAGAGCGCGCAGGAGACCCGTTCACCGGTTGACAGCAGCATGTCCATCTCGCGCGGGTCGGGGGTGTCGGATACCTCATAGGCAGCCTCAATCAAGCGGTCGGTCTCTTTGCCGCGCGCGCTGAGAACCGCAACCACGCGGTGACCTTCTTCGCGCCGACGGACGATCCGCTCGGCGGCGCGGCGCAGCCGCTCAGCATCTGCGACTGAGCTGCCGCCAAACTTCATAACGATTGTTGCGTCGGCCATAGTGGCCAAGGATACGAGCGGGCGCGGCCTTACGCGGGCAGCGGCTGGCGTTTAGACGGCGCGGCGGCCCATCATCGCGCGGCCGAGCGTCACTTCATCTGCATATTCGAGGTCGGCGCCGACCGGCAATCCCGATGCCAGGCGCGTCACTGCAACGTCCGGAGCGCGCTCGTGGACGCCGCGCGCGATCGCTAACGCCGTCGCCTCGCCGGTCGTGGTCGGGTTAGTAGCGAGAACAACCTCAGTGATCTTTGGGTCGGCCCCTTCGATTCGAGCGTAAAGCTCTGCAATCTTCAAATCCTCAGCATCGATCCCGTCGATCGGTGACAGCGCGCCTCCGAGGACGTGATAGGTGCCACGGAATTCGTTCGTCCGTTCAACCGGAATCACGTCACCCGGCTCCTCAACGACGCAGATCAGTCCCTGCTCACGGCGTGTGTCCTGGCAGATCACACAGCGCGGCCCTTCGGAGAGGTTGCAGCAGACCTCGCAGAAACCGATCTTCTCTTTTACCTCGCGTATCGCGTCGGCCAGAGCGAGAGCGTCTTCTTTCTCTAAGCGCAGGATGTGGAATGCCAGCCGCTGCGCGGTGCGCGACCCAATCCCGGGCAGTTTCGAAAGCTCCGTGATTAGTCGCTGTACTGGAGGGGCAAACATCGGCTCGGTTGCTACGGCGCCTCGGGGCCGGGGTCGCCATCATCTTCGCCAGCGACCTCTTCGGCTGCAAGCGGCTCAGTAGGCTCGGGCAGGATCTCCTCAGCATCAAAGGTCTCGCGAAGTCGATCTACCAGTTCGTCGCCGCCGAGCTCCTGCACCTCCGGTGTTGGGCCGATGTCGCGCAGTTCGTATTCGATCCGCACGCGGCCTCCAACTAGGGCCTCCAGTGCACCGGCAACCGCTTCGCGGGCCTCGCCGTTATCGGCCACCATGCGGCGGTTGAAGGAATCATCCTCGGCGAAGGCAACGATCAATACGCCGCCCCGAACCTCAACCGGCTGGGCGCGATGCAGCGCTGCGCAGACCATCGGCTGTTCAGGGTTAATCGTCTCCAGCACGGCTGGCCAAATCTCGGTGATCTGTTCAATCGTCACATCTGCGATTGGAGCCGCTGGTTCTGCGACAGGCTCGGCGACGGGCTCGGCTACGACTTCTGCCGCCGCTGCCGCAACCTGCGCGACCGGCGCTGGTGGATCGGGCGGCGTCTCGACGACCTCGGGGACCGTGGGTGGCTCTGCTGCGACCACGACTGCTGCTGCCGGGGATGCTGGCGCGGCCTGAGGCGCACCTCCCAGCGCCTGCTCCAAGCGGCCGATCCGTGCCAGCAGCGCCTTCGTTGAAGCGTCGACCTCTGGCGTAGCGGCCTTCACTAGCGCCAACTCGAGCTGTGTGCGCGGGTCGGCGCCGTCGCGGATCGCGCGCATCGAGATGCCAAGCAGGTCGAGTAGCCTCACCACGTCGGCTTCCTCTACTCGCTCAGCCTGCTCCGCTAGGCGCGCGTCGCGATCCGGCGTGACGCGGAGCTCAGCAGGCACTGCGCCGAGCGTGCGGACAACCAGCAGCTCACGCGTGTGTACCTCAAGGTCGCGGGCGGCAATCTGAAGGTCACGCCCTGTCTGCGCTAGGCGAGCAGCGATCTCCAGCGCAGCCCGCGCATCGTGGGCGCTGACTGCGTCGAGCGCTCCAAAGAGCAGGTCGTCATCGGCAACTCCGAGCACCGCCAGCACGTCTTCTACCGCGATCGAGCTGCCGGTATAGGTGACGAGCTGCTCGAGCGTGCCGAGTGCATCCCGGAATGAGCCGGTTGCGTGGCGCGCAATCAAAGCAAGCGCGTCGGCGCTGATCTCGATCTGCTCTTCGCCCGCTACGCGCTGCAGCACAACGGTCAGCTGCTCGACGCTCGGGCGGCCGAAGTCAAAGCGGTGGCAGCGATCAACGACGGTGTCGAGAATCTTCTGTGGCTCCGTTGTGGCGAGCACGAAGATCGTGTTTGGCGGCGGCTCTTCAAGTGTCTTAAGGAAGGCATTCCAAGCCTGCGGCGTAAGCATCTGCGCCTCGTCGATGATGTAGACCTTCGAGCGGCCGCTAACCGGCGCGTAAGCGACGCTGTCACGCAGCTCGCGGATGTCATCAACGGAGTTGTGCGAGGCGCCGTCCATCTCGATCACGTCCATCGAGCCTGCCTGCTGGATCGAAAGACATGAGTCGCAGACGCCGCAAGGCTCGGCCGTGGGGCCTTGCTCACAGTTGAGGCAGGCGGCGAGAATCTTCGCCATCGAGGTCTTGCCGGTGCCACGCGAACCAACAAAGAGGTAGGCGTGATGGACGCTCCCCTGCGTAACAGCGTTGGTCAATGTGCGCACGACGTGCTCTTGGCCGACGACGTCAGCGAAGTTGCGTGGGCGATGGCGGCGGTAGAGCGAAGGAGCGGCAGACACGGAGCATGAGTCTAGACGGAGCAGCGGCCGTTCTGGGGCGACTGACGCACGTAATCGGCCCAGTTTGCGCCCGCCTCACGAGTAGGCTGGAGCGATGCAACCGGGCCGGCTCGAAGAGCTTTACGAATGGCTGCGAATCCCGTCGATCTCGACCGGCGGCGGCGACCCTGCAGATCTTCAGCGCGCCGCTGAGTTTGCCGCCGGAATAATTCGCCGCGCCGGAGGTGAGGCTGAGCTGGCCACGATCAACGGTGGCAACCCGCTCGTAATCGGCGAGCTGCGCGCCAACAGCGAAGCGGCGCCAACGGTGATCATCTACGGCCACTACGACGTGCAAGACCCTGGCCCGCTCGACGCTTGGAAGAGCCCTCCGTTTGAGCCCGAGCTTCGCGAAGGGCGCATCTACGCGCGCGGCGCAGCCGATGACAAGGGCAACTTCTACCCGCTGCTGCTTGCGGCCTGCGAGCTTGCCCAGAGCGGCGAGCTGCCGGTGAATGTGCGCGTCGTGATTGAAGGCGAGGAAGAGGCCGGCGGTGAATCGGTGGCGGCTTGGGTTGCAGCCGATCAACGTGGCGCCGACTGCGCAATCGTCTTCGACAGCGCGATGGAGGACCAGCAGACGCCGGCGATCACGATCGGCCTGCGCGGCTGCGTTAGCTCGATGATCACCGTCAAGGCCCAGCCGCGAGATCTTCACTCCGGTCTTTACGGCGGCAGCGTGCAGAACGCACTGCACGTTCTCCAGCAGATCCTTGTCCCGTTACTCGCCGACAGCGAGGGCAACCTATGCGACGAACTCCGTGCCGGCGCCGAGCCACCGTCAGCGGCGGAGCTTGAGTCATGGGAGAAGCTGCGGCCCGGGCAGGAAATGCTGGCCGAAGTAGCTGCGACACCGCTGACGAAGAACTCCGGTGAGGATTTCCGTCGCCGCAACGGCGCCGAGCCTTCCTTTGAAGTCAATTGGATCGAAGGCGGCGCGCCGCGAACCGTCGTTCCCGCGCAGGCGCGCGCCTATGTAACGGTGCGCCTTGCGCCGGGTCAGGATGCTGAGCAGATCGAAGCTGAAGTGCACAGGATGCTCCGCCGCGGAGTGCCAGACGGGGTCGAGATCGAGATCGACTCGCATCTGGCAACGCCGTCGCTCTTTGCCGCCGACCTACCGGCGATCGCGATTGCCCGAGATGCGATCAGCCGTGCCAGCGGCATGGAGACTGCCTTGATCCGCAGCGGTGGCTCGATCCCCGTCGTCGCCGATTTTGCCGCTGCTGGAATCCCCGTGATCGTCAGTGGCTTCGGCCTCGCCGACGACGAAATCCACGCACCGAACGAATCATTCGTGCTCGACCACCTCGACCTCAGCGAGCGCTGCGCGCGCGAGATCCTGCTGGCGCTGGCTGCGCTGCCGCAGGAATAGACCGATGGGCGCCACCCGAAGCAAAGCTCAAGCAGCAGCATCGGTCGTCGCGCTGGCAGCGATCTCATGGCTGATTGTGGGTCGCGGCCTCGTCAACTACGACACGCTCTACTCGCTCGTCTGGGGCCGGCAGATCACGCAGGGGCAATCGCTGATCCTGACCACGCCATTCGCCCCCACCCTCCACCCGCTCGGCACTCTGCTCGGCCTGATCTTGGCGCCGTTCAGCAAGACGGTTGTCGCGGGGGTCCACGGCGTTGCGGCGACCGACATCTTGCTGGTGCTGGCCTTCCTTGCGCTTGGGGCGCTGATCTGGCTCACCTACAAGCTCGGCTCATTCTGGTTTGGCCCTTGGGCCGGAGTACTGGCGGCGCTGATCATGATCACGCGAAGGCCACTGCTTGATTTTGGCGCACGAGCCTTCATCGACATCCCCTATGTCGCCCTGGTGCTGGCAGCGGCGCTGGTTGAGAGTCGTCGCCGCCGCGCCGCCGCGCCGGTGCTCGGTTTGCTTGCAGTCGCAGGGCTAATCCGCCCCGAAGCGTGGGCCTTCTCTGCTGCGTACATCATCTATCTGTGGTTCAGCGGCGAGCACACGCCGCGTCAGGTCGCTGGCTGGCTTGCCGTCGCGGCGATCGGGCCGGTCATCTGGCTGCTCGGAGACCTATTGATCACTGGCGACCTCCTCGCCTCGCTCTCCGGCACTCAGCAGAACGGCCGCGAACTTGGCCGCGCCACCGGGCTGAGCGGGATCGTCACCGTTGCGCCGCGGCGGCTTGGTGAGATCTTGCGCGAGCCGGTCCTCTTCGGCGCGCTCGGCGGACTGGCCTTCGGCTGGTGGGCGCTACGCGACCGCGTCCGTCCGCCACTACTGATCGCAGCTGTCGCGATGGCAGCCTTCTGTCTTTTGGCGATCGCTGGCCTTCCAATAGTCGGCCGCTACCTGCTGCTGCCAGCCGTGATCGGCGCGATCTTCTGCGGTGCGGGCGTATTCGGCTGGCGCGAGCTAGCGGCGGGCGACAAGCGCCGTCAACCGTGGGCCTGGTTCGCCGTTCTAACGATCCTGCTGCTCGTCGTCTTCACGCCGGTGCAGGTAAGCCGGATCTCCAACCTTCGTTATGCGCTGAAGCGCCAAGAACAGATCCAAGGCGACCTGCGTGCGCTCGTCAGGCAGCCACCGGCGTTAATCAATCGCTCTTGCACTCCGATCTCTGTCCCCAACCACAGGCCAGTGCCGCTGCTGGCGCTGTGGCTCAACGTTCCCGCAGACCAAATCTTCAGCGCCGCCGATCGGCCGCAGCGCAGCGGCCAGTTCATCGCGACGGCTAGCGCACAGGTGGCCAGCGACTACATCCTTGACCCGCGCGACAAGAACCGCCTCGTCGTTCAACCACCGACCAGTTTTAAGCAGGTCGGCGGCAACAGTTCCTGGCGCGTCTACCAGCGCTGCCTACCAGCGTCCGGCTGACACTCGATTACGGAGTAGTCACCGTCGGCGTGGTTGTCGTCGTGATCGTGGTCGGCGGCGTCGTGGTCGTCGTCGTCAACGTGTTTGTGATCGTAGGAGTCGTCGTTGAGATCGAGTCGTTCTTGTTCTTATCGCTATTGCCCGTCAACACGAGCGCGGCGATAACGCCGGCGACGATGATCGCAACGCCGCCCATGACCCACGGCCAAGGATTGCTCTTCTGCGGTGGTTGGCCGCCTGGGTACTGGCCGTAACCCTGCTGCTGAGGTGCGTTGCCAGGCTGGTTTGGGTTCTGAGGGGGCTGAGTTGCCATTGTCGTATTCCTTTAGCTCGAGTAGGTCAGTGAAAACTTAGTATTGATCTGCATTGGCGAGTCGGCGCCGTTCAAAGTGCACTTGTAGCTGACATAGCTTCCCTTGACCGACGGCGTACAGGCGAATCCTTGAACGTTTGTCGGCATCTCGACCTGCTGGCGAGCGACATCACGCACAAGTGCGGAGGCCTGGGCGCAGTCAGCGAGGTACTTCTGCGAAGCCGGAACATTCGTCGCGGCGACCTTCGCGACTGTCGTCCCGCTGTCGGTGTTTGGAACCTGATTGACGTCGCAGGTGTTGTTGATGTTGCTCGGCGCCGTCGTCGTCTGAGTTTGGGTAGTAGTAGGGACTGAGGTTGCCGTCTTCGTCTTTACGGTCGTAATCGGAGTCGAGGCAGACGAGTCGGTGTTACTTGAGGAGTCGTTGCCGCCGGTTATGACGATCGCGGCGAGAACGCCGGCCACGATGATCGCGATTGCGCCGAGTATCCAAGGCCACGGGTTACTGCCGCCACCCTCCGGCGGTTGGCCTTGCGGCTGGTTGTACTGCTGCGTTGGGTCTTCTGAAGGAGGCTGAGTGGACATGGCGTGAAGATACGCAGCCTCGCGGACGGGCGGACTGGTCTGCCGTCGCGCGCGCCGCGCGAATCAGCTCACTGCAGGTGCCTAAGCCACGGTAAGATTTCACCATTCCCGGGCGCGTAGCTCAGCGGGAGAGCGCTCGCTTCACACGCGAGAGGTCGCTGGTTCGAAACCAGCCGTGCCCATCAAAACCCCTTTGAAATCAGGCTCTGCGAGGTCACGGTTCGATACCAGTCGGCTGGACAGTGTTGAACGA
>CAMDLG010000036.1 GCA_945901565.1 Bifidobacterium breve
CAAGCGCACACAGCGCCAGAACAGCCACCGCCTGCCGCGGCAGCAAGAAGATCAGCAAAGCAGGGCGCTACCGCGTCAGCTGCAAGCTAACCTCGGCGGCCCGCTCGGCGCGGCGGAGGCACGCGATCCGCGTGACGCTGCGCACCACCTTCACTCCCACCGGCGGCGCTGCGCGCACCGTCACACGCACCGTGACACTGAAGAAGACCAGCAGCGGCGTCACCGGTTAGACACCAGCAGCCTCGGTGGGTAGGGTCAAGCGAGCGTCAGATAAGCATCGCTCACCGCCCAACCAACCGGAGTTTCAAGTGACCACAGCCGCAATCAGCAAGCACCGCCACTGGCTTAGCGCGCCTACCTTGGCCGCAGTAATCGCCGCCGCGTTGGCACTAGCGCCGGCCGCAGCGCAGGCCGGGAACGGCTGCATCACGCACAGTTCAACCGCTGACGGGACCGCCGCGCATCCCTTCCTGATTGAGAATTCGGTGAATCTTCTGTGCCTCCGCGATAACCCAGGCTTCTACTGGGAGAGCCAGCACTTCAAGCAGACCGCCGACATCGACCTAAGCGCCCTGCCTGTATGGACATCAACGATCGGCACTAACGGAGCGAACTTCACCGGCAGCTACGACGGCAACGGCAAGAAAATCACCGGCCTACGAGTAGAGCGAGCCGGGAGCTACTCAGGTCTTTTCGGAGACGCTAACGGAGCAACTCTTTCCAACCTTACTCTGGATAACGCAGCCATCTCGATCCCTCAAGTCGAGGCGTACGCGGGCGCAGGCGCTCTCGTCGGCTATGCGCTGGACACAGAGATCACCAATGTCCACTCATCGGGAACCGTTCAAGGGCAACACGCCGGTGGAATCGCAGGTCTGCTCCAAGGCGGGTCGCAAATCTCGTCATCGTCCTCGTCCGCTGTGATCACCGGAAACGATTTCGCCGCCGGTGGCCTTGTCGGCTACGCGGACTTTGATGTTTCGATCACCGATTCGTCTGCCAGCGGCAGCGTTATCGGAGACTTCGGTGTCGGCGGACTCGTTGGTTTCCTGATAACTAATTCTGAAGTCTTCAACTCCCACGCGACCGGGGACGTAACCGGCCGGCCGAACTATCAAGGCGGAGGCGAAGGGGGCTACGTCGGCGGACTAGTTGGATATGCCTTTGTCGGCACCACTGGTAATGGAAACGTGATTGATCAGTCATTCGCGACCGGCGATGTGACGGCGACAGATCCGCGCACCCCGAACGATCCAAACCTCTGCGGCGCATGCGCCGGAGGACTAGTCGGCGTGACAACTGAGAACGACACGACGACGCCGAATGTAATCACCAACTCTTACGCCAGCGGGACCGTCACGGGCGGCGTCGCAGCCGGTGGCCTGATCGGCCGGAATATGGGCGGCTCGGGGGACTCGACGGCGACGATCCTCGACTCCTACTCACGCAGCGCAGTCAGAGGCCCGGACAACGCAACCGGCGCGATCCTTGGCGCGATGACCGACGGAATGTTCAATACGACCGACACCTTCTGGAACCCCACAGACGCTGACAACGCGAACGTGAACTCATACGGAGTGGAGGCAACCCAGGCGCAGATGAAAACTTACGCGTTCTACGCGAACACACCCTGGAACATCTCGGACACTTCGCCAACCACGAAGAAGTGGGTTAGCTGCGCGGCGCATAATGACGGCTACCCGTTCCTGCAGTGGTACGCAGCGCAGCAGAACTGGACCTGCTCGCCCGCCCCATCGAACCTCTTCACGGTCCGCTTGGACGGTGCATCGACGACGGCCGTCAGCTCGCTGATCACCGTCCCCGGCGCCGGCAAGGCCTCGCAGGCTGGAACGTTCAGCGCCTCGTCAAGCGCACGCAGCGCCAAAACAGTCACCGCCTGCCGCGACAGCAAGAAGATCAGCAAGGCCGGGCGCTACCGCCTTAGCTGCAAGCTGACCTCAGCAGCCCGCGCAGCGCGGCGCAAACACTCGATCCGCTTGACGCTACGCACCACCTTCACCCCCACCGGCGGCAGCGCCCGCACCGTCACCCGCACAGTGACACTGAAGAAGACCAGCAGCGGCGTCACCGGTTAGCAGCGCGATTCTTTATCTTCTCCCGAAGTGACCGAACCAGGCAAACCGCGCGACACAGCGCCAAGCGATCTTGACGCACCGCCAAAGCTGAAGCTGGCGATCCTGACCTGCATGGACGCGCGGATCAACCTGTGGGATCTGTTCCACTTGGGGCTCGGCGACGCGCACGTGATCCGCAACGCCGGGGCTATCGCCACGCCCGACGTAATCCGCTCGCTTGCCGCTTCGCAGAGGCTGCTTGAAACCGAAGAGATTGTCGTGATCCAGCACACCGACTGCGGCATCCACCGGATCGCACCGACCGAGTTTGCGAAGCAGGTCGGCGAGGAGACCGGCACCGTGCCCGACTGGACGGTGCCAGCAACCGCAGACCCTTACACCACGCTTGCACTGACGCTTGAGCTGCTGCGCGCAGCGCCCGAGCTAAAACACCGCGACAAGATCAGCGGCTGGGTGCTCGACGTAGAGAGCGGCGAGCTGCTCGCCGAAGGCTCGTAGAGCAACCGGCGAAATTTCCACCGGTGCCGGTTATATTCGTTCGCTTACCGATGCTCAATCAAGGAGCTCTAGTGCCGCGCAGCAGCTCGATTCGAGGACTAACCGCCACTGTTGCCGTGCTGGTCGCGGCGGTGCTTGCGCCTGCCGCGCAGGCCGCGAGCTCGCCAACTGCCTTTATGAGCGGGACGCGGATCGGCACGATCGCGCCGACCGGCAGCCTCAACCTAGGCCGCGCCGGCGCAACCGTGACGTTGCTTGGTGACGGCAAGGTTTTGGTCGCCGGTGGTTATCCGGGCATGGAGCCAACGGCGAGCGCAGAGATTTACGACCCCTCAACGGGTCTCTTCACGGCGACCGGGGCGATGAACGAACCTCGTGCGGAGGCGACCGCGACGTTGCTTGGGAACGGGAAGGTGTTGATCGCGGGCGGAGCCGGCCAGACTGGCACCCTCGATAGCGCGGAGCTGTACGACCCAGCCAGCGGAACCTTCACACCAACCGCCAGCATGCACGCCGCGCGATGGGGTGCCACGGCCACGTTGCTCAGCGACGGCAGACAAGTGCTGATTGCCGGCGGGAGCCGCAATACTGATACTGGCACCGAAAGGTTGAAGAGCGCTGAGCTGTACCGAGTCCAAAATAACTCGGCTCCTGACGAGTTTCAGGTCGTCGGGGACCTCGGGACGGCACGCTACAGTTCGCCAACCGCAACCTTGCTTGAGAACGGGAAGGTGTTAATCGCTGGCGGCGGGGAGACTGGCACCCTCGATAGCGCAGAGCTGTACAACCCAAGTACGCGAAGCTTCAGGCCCACCGGGAGCATGACCGACAGTCGTGACGGTGCCACGGCCACAATGCTGGGAAGCGGCAAAGTACTAATTGCCGGCGGCTGCCGCACCGGCCCATGCGAGGAATTTCTTGCTAGAGCTGAGCTCTACGACCCGGCCAGCGGCACGTTCAGGGCAACCGGGAGCATGACCGACAAACGTATGTCTGCGTCAGCAACTTTGCTGGCAAACGGCCAGGTGCTGGTTGCGGGCGGCGTTGATGCTGAAGGCACATTAGAGCGCTTCGACGTTTATGACCCCGTGAGCGGCACCTTCAAATTTGGCGGCCTACTCGGGAACTACCGCCTTGGGGGTGCTGGACTTCGGTTGGTGAACGGCAAGGTATTGCTCGTTGGTGGCGGCGACCAGACTGGCCCGACGACCAGCGCCGAGCTTTACACGCCCGCGGCGCGCGCGGGACCGCCGGTTAATTCGTTCGCCCCGGTCGGCGCGCTGCGCCAGCCAGGCTTCGGCGCTGCTTCAGCCCTGCTGGAAAATGGCAAGGTCCTGATCGTCGGCGGCGCCCACGCCACTGCGACCGGATTCGAGAGCAGCGATAGCGCTGAGCTGTATGACCCCGCAAACTGGTATCAGAGCGCTTGCTGCATGCGCGTGCCACGAAGTGGCCCTACGGCGACGCTACTGCCGAACGGCAAGGTATTGATCGCCGGCGGCATCAAGTATGGCGAAGAGCGCGTAAACCTCGCGAGCGCAGAGATTTTCAACCCGGCGACCGGAAGCTTCACGCTGACCGGCAGCATGCACACTGGGCAGCAAAGCCATACCGCGACGCTACTGCCGAACGGCAAGGTGCTGATCGCCGGCCCCGGGAGTGGCCCCGGGGGTGGGGGAATCGTGCCAGCCGAAATATATGACCCCTCGAAAGGCACTTTCGCTGAGACGAGGACGATGATCAAAGGCCGTTTCGATGCGACCGCAACGCTATTACCAAACGGCAAGGTACTGATCGCCGGCGGCTTCGACGGGATTACTTTTACGCCGACCGCGAGCGCAGAGCTATTCGACCCCGCGACTGGCCGCTTCACGAAGACCGGTGACATGCACGCCGCTCGGGTTGGGAACACCGCGACGCTACTGCCGAGCGGCAAGGTTTTGATCGCCAGCGGAGACGACGAGGATTCCGCTACAGGCGACACAAGCGCCGAGCTTTACGACCCTTCGACCGGTAAATTTGCACTAACTGGAAGCCTGACGAGCGGCCGCTGGGGTGCGACGGCAACGCTTCTAAAGAGCGGCAAGGTGCTATTCAGCGGCGGTGGCTCCCCTAGGTCTTACGGAGTTCTCTCAAGCGCCGAGCTCTATGACCCAGCGAGCGGCAAGTTCACCGGCACCGGCGGGCTGGGAGCGCCGCGAGCCGGTGCATCGGCAACGCTGCTCGCCAACGGCAAAGTGTTCGTCGCAGGCGGCAACACAAGCTGGGCAAGCGATGATCTCTATAGCCCCGCTCCGGTGCTTGCGCCAGCCAAACCGGTCGTCAAATGGGCCGTCAACAAGACGAAGCGGCTCGTCACAGCGACCGTCAACCCGGTCAGCGGGGTTATCTACAAACTAACCGCGAAACTCGGCCGCAAGACAAAGACCGGCAGCTGCAAGCGCAAGGGCTCAAAGCTCCTTTGCACGATCTCACCAGGCCGCGGAAAATGGGCCTTCGCGGTAACACCGAGCAGCGCCGGCGGCAAAGGCCCAGCAAACCGCAAGACACTGAAGCTCTAGGGACAACCAGTAGCCGCCGGTCGCGCGCTCAGCGGCCGATCGCTTTGGCGCCGCGGATCGCAGCGCCGCCGACGCCCATCGCGAGCGCTTCGCTGCGGCTACCGATCGCGGGCCAGAGCCCTAGCTGACGCAGTGAACTAACTACGTCGTAGAAGGAATGCTCACGGCAGACCTTCCCATCGCGAAACTCAAAGATGTCGGTCCCCTTCGTCTCCAGCCACTTGCCGCTCGCGGGCAGGCCGATCCAAAGCGGCCCGCTGTTGAGTCCACGGAAAGCCCAAGGCTCGGCGACGCGGTCTCCCTCGTGAACCACCGGCTCACGCATCGACCAGTCGAGGTGACTGAAAGCGGCGAAGAAACCGTCGCAGTGCTTGGCATAAGCGTCGCGGCCGCGGATCGGCTCTTCCAGCGTTACATCCCAGTACTCGATGTCGTCGGTGACGTACTCGAGTACAGCCTCTGTCCCAGTGTTCCAGGCGATCTGCCAGTTACGGAAGAACTCGTCGGCCCACTCACTCATTGCCAGCTCCCCGAGCCGCGGATCCCTTAGCTGCCCGACGTACAGGTGTCGAGCGCCTTGTCCATACTCTTCTGAGCGTCGTTGATTGTGCGGTTGTACTCCTTCTGCACGCCGGTCGAGAAGGCCTGCGCGTCGCCGGATCTGACGTCCGCACCGATTGACTGCGTCAGATCTTTGAAGTCGTCGAACTGACCGGCCGCGGCTTTGATCTGCGTCGCGCACGGCCCCGTCAACTCGCTCGAAAGGCGACGCAGGTATGGCGCCAGCGATCCAGTTGCCTCACCGAAATCATCCATCGCAGTACCAAGGCAGTTGCCTAGCGCTGGCTGCGAGTCAATGTCTGAACACTCGTTGATCGCTTTGCCTGCGGCCGAGACCTTCGCGCCCCACACCTTCGTCTTGGCCAGTAGCTCGTTCCCCTGACTCTCGTTAATTTGAGTGGTATCCGTGCCGCAGGCGGCAAGAGTGCTCAACGACACTGCGACTAGGGCGACTGCGGCGACGATACGCATCCGGATGAGCCTCTCTCTTGGATCAGTTGGTGGAAAGCCGATCATAAGCATCTGCGCGGCGAGTTTGGGAAAAAGGAAATAGGTCGATCCAGTCGCGGCACTGGTCGAGATCTAGGTCGGCTACTAGGACCGCGTCTTCGTCACGGCCGGCCTGGGCCAGCACGCGGCCGTACGGGTCGCTGATGAAGGAACTGCCGTAGAAGCTCAGCGGACCCTCATCGCCGTAGCGATTGGCGGCGACCATGAAGGTGCCGCTGCTGATGCCATTGGCAACGATCACCTTCTCCCAGAGCGGCTCGGTGTCGAAGCCCGGGAAATCAGGTTCGCTGCCGATCGCCGTGGGATAGACGATTACCTCTGCGCCGTCTAACGCGTAGAGGCGGGAAAGCTCCGGAAACCATTGGTCCCAGCACGTGGGAAAACCAAATTTCTCGCCTTCTACCTCTTCAGCGCGGGCGATCCCCTCTGCAGGCCCCGGGCGGAACCAAGTGTCCTCGTAATAACCGGCGCTGATCGGGATGTGCGTCTTACGGGTGCGAGAGAGCAGCTTGCCGTCCGGTGAGACGACAATCGCCGTGTTGTAACCACGGCCGTCATCGGCCGGCGCCTCCTCGTAGAGCGAGATGTGAATGTTGGCGCCGGTCTTCTGCGCCATCTGCGCCGCAAACTGGAATGACGGGCCGCTCTCGAGCGGTTCCGGCTGAATTGGATCGGCGGCCTCGCTGCGCCGCTCCCAGCAGACATAAGGCGAGAGCGTTATCTCTTGGTTGCAGACGAGCCGCGCGCCGGCCGCGGCGGCCATCTCAATCCCTTCAGCCAGGACAGCCTTGTGCTCCTCTGGATCGTCGTGGAAACGGGTTTGGACGGCGCCGACGCGCAGTGGCTCGCGAGTCGACTGGTTTACACGCGCGGGCGAAGGGAGCACGGCACCGGCTTCGATAAGTCTGAAATTGCTCATTGGCGCAGGTTAACGCTGGGAAGCTAATCCGGTCCTAAAGCGGTCCGAAACGGCGCGGCGACCGGCACCGCTGGAGTATTCTGCTGCGCATGGGTTCTTCGACTAGACGCTCGTTTATTCGTTCGGCGCTAGCCGCCGGCGCGGGCGCCACAGCCAGCTCGCTAGTCGGCGGAGCGGCAGGCGCAGGCGCCGCCCCCACGGCCAAGACGGCCAGCGGGCCGCTGCTTGATCTCGCCGCGGCGCGGATGCCTTACCGTCAGGATGATCCGCGCTGGGCGAAGAAGCTGATGTGGGACCGCAAGCAGGTGATCAAGGTCGCGCGCGAGTTCAACCACTTCACTAGCTCCGAAGCCAACTCGCTGCTGTACCGCTACGAGGACGGCAACAACATCGGCAACGAAGGCTGCATGCTGACCTGCTTGGCGATGGTCATGCGGCTGCTGCACCCGCAGGCCAGCCCGGTCTGGTCGCCAGCGACGCTCAACCGCGCCGCGCAGGATGCCCTTTACTACTCGCGCTCGGGGCTCTCGATGGTGACTCTCTACCCCGACCTCGTCTCGGAGATGACCGACGGCAACGTGCAACTTGCGATCTCGCAGGATTATCTACCGGGGATGAAGGGCTGGCCGCGGATGTACACCAACACTGCGCCGCTACTGCGCGCCTACATGAGCCTTAGCCCAGCCGAGCGGACCAACTTCCTCGTGATGGTTAAGACCGGCACCTACGACGACACCGTCGCCAGCCACTACGCGCTGCTTAACCCAAACGCGCCGACGACCTTGAGCACCAACGACGCCGAGCTGCTTGATCCGGCGATGCCGCTGAAGCGCACCGGCTCGTGGAAGCTGAGTGACTCAGCGGCGTGGATCACGCAGGAGCCTCAGATCAAGAAGGCCTGGGAGAAGGCCGGCATCCGCCCCACGCAGATCGGCGGAGCGTGGGTCTTCTCACGCTGGACGTCTGATCACAGCGGCCCGCTGACGGCGCCGCTCGTTGACGCTTGGGCGCAGCAGCTCGCGCCTGCCTAAGGGCAGCCAGCGAAGATCACCTGAATTGAACCGACGCTCCCCGATTGAGGCGCTGGTAAAGTTTTCATATGCCTACCGATCAGAAGCTCACCCGTGGTCAACTCCTAAAGGGCGCAGCAGCCTCGGTTCCGGCCGTAATGCTCGGCGGCAACGCTGCCAAGGCACTAGCCAGTGGAGGTGCTGAAGCGGCCGCTGCGGCCTCCGGCTTCGGCGGCAAGAACGTAGTCCTCTTCATGACCGATCAGGAACGTGCGATCCAGCACTTCCCGAAGGGTTGGGCTGACAAGAACCTCCCTGGCCAGAAGCGCCTTGCCAAGAACGGCATGACCTTCACGAACAACTTCACTAACGCTTGTATGTGCTCGCCGGCTCGCACGACGATGATGACCGGCTTTATGCCAGCCCAGCACCAGGTCCGCCACACACTCGAGAGCGACATGAACGACACCTTTGACAGCGAAGGCAACCTGATCTACGAGTACCCGAACGTTCCGCTCTCAACCGACATGAAGAACATGTGCACGGTGATGGCAGCCGCGGGCTACAACGTCGTTTGGAAGGGCAAGTTCCACATGACGAAGCAGGCCGTGACGCCACCGAACCCGCTGCCAGCAGCAGGTGAGACGGCAGCCGGCACAGTCCAGGACTGGACACCGGCCGACGTCGCCGCTTACGGCGGACAGCGCTGGAACCCGAAGGACGCTGGCGCCAACCAGACGCTCCCAGAAGGGGGCGGCAACGCCTACTCAAACCCCGACCCCGCCCCGGGGTACACCGGCGGCGACAACGACACCCGCTTCATGACCGACACCGGCAGCATGAGCGACGGAGATGAGGGCGTACTCGCCTACATCAACTCGGTCGCCGCGACGCAGGCGCCGTTCTTCCTCGTGGTCTCGCTCGTCAACCCGCACGACGTGCTGTTCTACCCGGCATCGTTCACAGCCAGCGAGTACCCAAGCAGCGACCTCGATGGCGACATCAAGCTGCCGGGGACGGTCGATGAGACCCTGAAGACGAAGCCGAAAGTCCAGGCAGCCTTCCGCAAGATCTTCCTGATCGGCAACACGATTTTGACCCGCTATCAGCAGCGTCAGTACATCAACTTCTACGGCAACCTGATGAAGGAGGCCGACGACTATCTCATGCAGACGCTCGATGCCCTGGAGGACCAAGGGCTGCTCGACGACACGGTCTTCATCCGCACCGCCGACCACGGCGAGATGGGGATGTGCCACGGCGGAGTTGGCGAGAAGAACTTCAACTTCTATGAAGAGTCGATGAAGGTGCCGCTGATCTACTCCAACCCGCAGCTCTTCCCGAAGCCGCGGA
This sequence comes from Bifidobacterium breve, assembly GCA_945901565.1. Lineage (GTDB taxonomy): Bacteria > Actinomycetota > Thermoleophilia > Solirubrobacterales > Solirubrobacteraceae > F1-60-MAGs163. The sequence continues at coordinate 9,509 of CAMDLG010000036.1, forward strand.
CCAGCGACGCGCTCGTCTCGCACGTTGACCTCGTGCCAACGCTGGCCTCGCTCTTCGGCGCCCCATCGTCGGCGCGCGCCAACTGGAACGGCGTTGACTATTCGAAGCTGCTCGTCAACCCGAAGGCCAAGCCGGTCCAGAACTACGTGATGTTCACCTACGACGACTACCAGTCCGGGCAGGCGAGCAAGTTTCATCCGTACGGCTCCAACCACATTTCAAGTATCCGCGAACAGCGCTGGAAGATCGCCCGCTACTACGATCCGCTGGGAGTAGCGAAGACCGAATACGAGATGTACGACCTACAGCGTGACCCAAGCGAAGCGAGGAACCTTGCCGCACCGGGCATCCGCCGCACCAGTCGCCAGCAGCGTGAATACAAGCGCCTCAAGGCGAAGCTTGCACGCGTTGAAGCGACGCGCCTTGGGCCGATCGCAGGGACGCAGCAGCCGATCAGCATGACTGCTTCAACCTCCCAGACGAAGAACAGTAAGAAGTTCAAGTTCACCGACAAGGGAACCTGCATTGGCATGCCAACCGGCAGCGGTAACGTCCTGATCAACTGGGTACTGGACCCCGTCAAGAAGACAGGAGCCGGCAAGGTGACGCTGAGCAGCGGCGCTGGACTGATCAAGGGCGTCGCGAAAATCACCTTCGTGGCCAATACCGCTGCTGACGAGATCACGCTGACAGGCACAATGAGCATCACCGGCGGAACCGGCGACTTCCGTGGCCTCAAGGCCAGCACCCTGACATTTGTCGAGACCGACAACCTCGCGGGCACCGACGGTCAGATCACGATCAGCGGTAACGCGGTCTACCAGTAACCGGACAGAGTGCTTGGTTAGGCGACGCGCCAGAGCGCGTCGTCGCCAAGCGGCTGGCGGATCACTTCGCCGGAGAGTGCTAGGTCATTCAGCTCGGCCAGCGTGCCTTCGCGGTTCGGAGGCTTGTTCGGCTCAGCCATGATTGCTGCGATCTCGGCGGTCGTCAGCAACCGACTGAACTCGCTTAGAGCATCGGCGGCCCGCTCGGGCGCTGGGCGACGCTGCAAAGTTGCGTCGAGGTTGGCGAGGATCACGTCGTAAGCCTCGATCGTTTGGAACCCCCCGGCCTCCAAAGACGAGCCGTCAGGCGTGGTGAAGATCAGTGAAGGTGCGGTGTAGCGAACGGGACCGTCGCTGTCGGCGCTCTTGCCTTGCGCCTCGGTGGCACCGCCGGCGGCCTGGCGGGCGCGGGTTCGCTGCGACTGGTATAGCTCCAACACGTCGGCGTCGTCGAGTCGCCCCGCTATTGCGTCGCCGTCCAGCCCATCGACCTCGTTCAGCGCAGCCGCAATCGCGGCAGGGTCTTCCAACATCTCTACCGTCGTGAACTGAAGAAACTGCAGCGCGCTCAGGGCTGCTTCGCCGAGCTCGTGGCTCTGCTCATTGGCCTGCACCACGGCCCGGCAAGCACGGCTGGTGGCTGAAACTCCGGCCTTCACTTGGTACCCGAAGGGCATGCCAAAGCGCTCGTGATACATCGGCCAGCTGGAGACCATGCGCTCCGGCGTGTAGCCACGATCCTCGTACTGCTTCGCATCCTCTGTCAGGCCGATCATCACTAGCTCCCAGTCGAGCTGATCGCCAAAGCGCCACTCCAACGTGCGCAGCGCGGGCCGCGCTGAGTAGGCCCACGGGCAGCCGGGGTCGGTGAAGTGGGTGACGGAAATTGCCATTGGCGCTAATCGCGCGCGCGCTTCAGCTGCGCGCGGCTCATCTGCTTCTCTACGACCTGCGCGACCAGCTTCATGTACTGATCAACGCCCGAGACGCGAACTGTCCCGTCTTCAACTGCCTTGCGCCAGGCCTTGACGCTCTGCTCTTCGGCGAGCCGGTTGAAATCCTCGCGGCGCATCTCGACGCGCACCTTCGCGTCATCGGGAACGTCCTTCGTGACCTCGCACTGCGGTAGCTGCAAGCGGAAGATCTGCAGGTCGCCGCGGCCTTGCAGCTGAACGTCAACGACGAGCTTCAGCGGCGCCAAGGCGGGCACCTGATCCTGAATGTCGTGCGCCACTTGGGCGATCATCGTGCGGGCATCACCTGACATAGCTTCAGCCTACCGGCTTAGTGGAGCAGCGACTTGAGCGCCACGATCACGACGCCGATCGCGACCGCGATCGTGACCGA
>CAMDLG010000037.1 GCA_945901565.1 Bifidobacterium breve
ATGCAGTCCTCCTCGTCGAAGACTGGGACTACTACTGAGACTGAGGGAGAGTCCGAGCTCATCTGGCACGCGATGCTAACGGTTCAGAGTTTCTTGCCAGCAAGCGTTCGTTTAATGGGTTCGCAACGGGTTCCTGTTGCGGGGTCGCACAGCTAGCCTTTCTCTTTCGGTATATTGCGAAACGTGGGCGCGAGCGAACCGAAGGAACCTGACACGCCCATACTGCGCCGTGCTCGGCTAGCTGAGACCTTTGCGGCGGCTCACATTCGGTTGCTGACCCTTGCTGTAGCGCTCCTAGGCGCGGTAGCGATGATTAACGCGACGCGTGTTGGCGGCTTTCGTGATGATGACTTCGCCACGTTCGGTACCGGTGCTGACTATGGACTTAGCCTGGTTGCGCTTGTAGGCAAGCCGGAAAACTTTGAGCACTTAGTTCCGAGCGCCGGTTTCCTTTCGTGGCTGATGGGCGTCTTCGGCCCTCACTGGTGGCTCGCGATGGCCGTAACGGCAGGCTTGGTCGCTGCGCTCGCAACGCTAGTAGTGCTAATCGTGCGGCAGCTCGGAGGCCCCGCGCTATTGGCACTCTTGGCAGGGGCTGTTGTGGCGACCTCAATTGTCTTCGAGACAACGGCCCTCTGGTGGAGCGCCGCGGCAGCGCAGCTTCCGATGCTCGTCTTCGCTGCGGCGACGATCTTGCTGTCGCTAAAATGGATGGTTAGCCGATCGCAGCAGATATTCGCGTTCGCCGTCGTTTCGCAAGTGGCCGCATGCTCGTTCTATGACCGTGCGCAGATCGTTCCGGTGATCGTCCTAGTCCTGCTGGTTGTCGCGACGCCTGCGAGCGAGGAGATTACTTGGGGCAGCATCAAAGCGAGATTTCTCGAGGCCCGTACTCTTGTGGCATCGCTCTTCGCAGTAGCGTTGTTTCAGCTCGCGGTAACGCTCACTCTGCCTGGGCTGAACGCGGGCAACCTAAGCGCAGCGGGCCATCTTTCGGCGGGAGACTGGTGGAGCACAGTCTTCGACTGGTGGGCAATCGGAGTCGCGTCGGCAGTCTGGAACCAGTTCCCATCCTTTGATCCTTCGTGGACATTGATCAACTATCTTGAGCTGGGCGGGATCCTAGTGCTCATAGCAATTGGCGTATCGACTATCCGCAACCGACGATCGGCTGCAATATGGGGATCCGCGGTAGGCCTCATAACGCTTAGCGGAATTCAAGTCGCGGCGCTTAGGGTCGGAGCTGTGGGGCCGATTTTGTTTGCCACCATCGCCCGGTACCAGGAGCTAACCGTTTTGATTTTGGCGATATTTATCCCGACGGCTTGGGTAGCCGCTGGGCGGCCTCGTCCGCGTTCCCCTGCTGGCCTTTACTCCCTGAGCTTCGTGGCCGTTATCGCCGCAATCGGATGGACGTTGAACCTGCTTGGTGGTTTGGATGCCCAGCAAAAGGCTCCCAAGGTGGCTGCCAGTTACGCTCGAAACTTTAAGACCTCGCTTGAACGTTGGGATGCCAGAGGCAAAACTGGGACATTCCTTGACCAGACGATCCCTACGAACGTCCTCTCGCCGGTCCCGACCACCGGGGATTACAACACGGTCTCGAAGGCGTCTCGAGTTCTTGCGCCGGGGGTCGGGTTTCCCTCCCTGAATAGCCTATCTGGCACGATGCTAACCGTCGATCAGCTAGGTGTCATAGCTCCGGTTGACATTGGGCCGATCCGCAAGATTGGCCCGTTAAAAAAATCCTGCGGCACGTCGCTGCGCTCTGCTGACTGGCTAGAACCTGGCGGTGCCGTAGTCCCGGCGCACATTCCTAAAACAGTTTCTAGCTCGGGACGCGAGTTGATTCTCCTCGTCCGCATGAGTAAAACGACTGGCCAAGGTAGAGTGTTCGTAACGGTATCCGAGAGCTCGTGGCCGGTCACAGTGCTTCGCCAGCATGACTACCCGAGTGGCTTTCGAACTCGCCTGCCTGCTGGAAGCACTGGCACAACGGTTCAGTTCTGGTTGGGCGCAGGCGGTTGTATCGATTCAATCGAGGTCGCGGAGATCAGATAGCCGAATCAGAGATTGCCCGCGTCCAGCGACAGATCAGCACGGCTGAGGCACTGTAGGTCAGAGGGTTGTATGACACGCCAGCGACCGATTTAGGTGAAACCTGCGACCAAGCTCGAGAGCGGCGGCTGCAGCGAAGTGCCTCGACGCTAGTGAACGTCTCAGCATCTGCTCGGAGCGCCGCCTCGAGCGGCGGGTGGTAACCGACAGGCAAAGTTACGACTAGTTCGCCACCTGGCGCTACGAAATCTTTGAGGCGCTCGATTGCGAGCAGCGCCTTGCCAGGGTCGCGCGGAGTTTCATCCCATCCAACGTGTTCAACTGTCGAGATTGAAAGGACGAGGTCATATTGCTGATCTGCATGGAGGTCGAGGATGTCGGCCTGTTCAATTCCCGGCCCGTCCTCATACTTGTCGATGACGCGGTGGCTGACGGCTGAGTAGTGAGGCATCACGGCGCCAACTTCTAAGACCCGGTCCGCCCTGACCGCTGCTAGCGCAGCGAGGGCAATTGGGACCTCGACCGTGCGTTCGTTGAGCCAAGTCCAGTTGTCCCATGAATAGAAGTAAGGAAATTCGGCTCCGTTAAGGCTGAACGTTTCGTTCCGTCTCGCGTAGCGCGCTAAGGGCGGCCCGCCGATTAGCCGCAACCCCCACGCTGCGACATCGATGGCTGTTCTGGCGACGCCACGTTCTTTTACTGAGCCGAACAGTCGTTCAGCGTTGCCGCTCGGTACGTACCGGTCGGCCGCGTCAGCAGCGTTCGCTTGTGGCGCAGTAGGCATGGCAATCAAGATAACTGGCTAAGGCGCAGTGCGATGATCACGGCTGTCCAGAGCGCGCGCGCTGGGGGGCATGCAGAATTTCGTCCTGCGTCGCTGTAAACGATTCCCCTGCGGCGGCGCGTAGCACCTCAAGCGTCCCCGCGGCAGAGCGATTCCAGCCAAGGGTTTCCGCTCGTGCGCGGGCTTGAACGCTTAGTCGCGTGCGGAGCTCCTCGTCGCCAATAATTCGTTGTACTGCAGTTACGAAGTCGGCCACGGTGTCGGCATGGAGCCCAGTCTGGCCGTCGACAATTGACTCCTTCAGCCCGCCCACGGGGTGCGCCACGGTTGGCGTGCCGGAAGCGGCCGCTTCTAGCGTTGATGATGACCAACCTTCGGCCGACGATGCGGTCGCTGCAAGCCAGGAACTAGCCAGTAGTCGGCGCTTAGTCTCGTCATTAACGTGGCCGTGGAATTGGATCCGGTTCGTCAGGCCCCTCGATCTCGCGATCTCTTGTATCTGCGGCGAGTAGTCACCTTCGCCGACGACGTCGAGCGTCAATCCGTCGATTGCGCCGACGACGTCGAGCAGCCGCTCCAGCCTCTTATAAGCCTTGACTCGGCCTAGGAAGATCATCGACGGCTGCTCAGTTTTTGCTGCCGGCCTAAAGAATTCGTGATCGACTCCGGGGTACACGACGTCGATATTCGAATGAGCAAGACGGTGTGCCGTGGCAACTTCGTCCCGCGTTGCCTCGGAGACGACTAGGAACTGCGAGCGGCGATAAAGCGTCCGCAAGGGGGCTGTCTCTAGCGCGTAGCCTGCGAGGATTCCCTTGGGCCCCATCTCGTCGACGTACATCGCTTTGTGGACATGGTGGATTAGCGTGACGCGCGGCCCTTTGTGCCAGAGCGGCGTCATCCAGCAGATCCCGTTGATCACTTCGAGCGTCACGTCGGCCTTTGGAATTCGCCGCAGGAGACCTCTGATGACCGTTCTCGGGAAGACGCTGACGCGGGTACCAACGCGATAAACGGTCAATGCGCCGCGCCGCTCAAGGCGCTGAGCGCCGTTGTATCCACCGGCGATCACGGTCACCGAGTGGCCCCATGCCAGCCAGTGGTCTAGTTGTCCCGTGAGATGCACTCCGGTGCCGCCCGCTTGCGGGTGATCCCAGTCGCGGTCTGTGAGGATGAGTATGTGCATAAGCGGGGGGATTCGGTGAGCGCGGAGGAAAACTACGCGAGAGGGAATCGACATGCTAACTGACCGTCTCCCCTCCGTGATGCTGTGAATGAGTTATCGCGGGGCTAGGTCGTCGGATTGCGATCAGATAAAGTGCCGATATGGACTCGCCGGAGGTAAACGAGATGGCGGGCCTGCCAACGATGCTCGACAACTCAATTAGCGGGCAGACCGCATACGCGAGAGCCCCTATGCGGATCAGCTTCGCTGGCGGCGGGACTGACGTTGCGCCATACCCTGAACGCGAAGGCGGGGCCGTCTTGAGCGCCACGATCAAGCGCTACGCGTTCGCCTCGGCCCGTGTCCGCGAAGATGATCAGTTCAACCTCACAAGTCTTGATTTAGGCCTCTCCGCAGAGGGGCAGATGGACCAGATCAGCGAGTTGGATCGACGCCTCCACCTGCTAAGTGGACCGGTCAAGCGGCTGGTCACGGACGGTCGCGGCGTCGATCTGCGAGTTCAGTCCCAGGCGCCGCCTGGGTCGGGGCTAGGTTCCTCGTCCACAATCGTCGTGGCGATGGTTGGGGCTCTGCTCGCTGCGCACGGCCGGCGGGCGCCACGTCATGCGATTGCTGAGGCTTCAGTCGAGATCGAACGCGGCGATCTTGGGCTGACCGGAGGCACGCAGGACCATTACGCGGCGGCGTTCGGTGGCGTCAACTTTCTTGAGTTCAATGGCGATTCGGTGACCGTCAATAAGTTGAAGGTGCCGATGTCGACGGTCGCCACGCTGGAGCACAACTTGCTCCTCTGCCACCTCGGAACTTCGCGCGAATCAGCTACGATTATCAGTGATCAACGCGAGCGTTATGAGAGCGAGTCCGGCACGACGAGCGCCGCGCTCACCCTGCAGAAGGAGCTCGCGCACCAGATGAAGCGCGCTCTATTGGCCGGTCAGCTAGACGATTTTGGCGCTCTCCTCGATGAGGTTTGGCGCGTCAAGCAGGAACTCTCGCCGCTGATCGCGACAGAGGGTGCAGCGCACGCCTATGAGACGGCGATCTCGGCGGGAGCGCTGGGCGGCAAGATCACTGGCGCTGGTGGCGGCGGATACATGCTTTTCTACGCACCGTTTGAGCGACGCTTCGAGGTCGCGCAGGAACTCCGCAAGGCTAAGTTTGAGGTGCTCGACATCTCGCTTGATGAGATGGGGATGGAGTCTTGGACAGATGGCTGATAAACCAGGCACAACCGATAGAAGGGCCCCTCTGGCAAGCGATGCATTGCAGCAGCGGCGTCTTGTTCACGATGAGCTACTGGTCATGCTCAGCGAAGGGGACGCTGCCGAAGCAGTCGACCGGATTGCCGCTGCGATCGCGGGAGCGCTTGATGACGGCGGCAAGGTGATCTTCTTCGGCAATGGCGGTAGCGCCGCCGACGCGATCCACATCTCAGCCGAGTTCGTGGGCCGCTTCCGAGCTGATCGCCGGCCGCTAGCCGCTGTCGCGCTCGGCACTAACGCTGCGATTACCTCGGCGCTGGCAAATGACTACAGCTTCGAGGACGCATTGGCACGTGAGCTGGAGGCCGTCGCCAATGCGGGCGATGTTGCTTTGGCGATTAGTACTAGCGGCTCCTCACCGAACATCGTCGCAGCCTTAGAACGCGCAACTACGATCGGCCTGACGACCGTCGCCCTCACCGGCGCCGGGCACAAACTTGACGGGCTCGCTGAACACCTGGTCGTCGTCGAGAGCAATGTTGTTGCGCTTATCCAAGAGATGCATGGCGTGATCGGACACATAATCTGTGAGCTCGTTGAGGCCAAGCTAGGGCTAGATCGATGAGCTGCCCGTCGACCGTATTCGTAGACCGTGACGGCGTTATCAATAGGAAGCCGCGTGAGGACGATTACGTTAAGGCAGTAGATGAATTCGAGCTCCTGCCGGGCAGCATCGAAGCGCTGGCACGGCTATCAAAGTCTGGGATGCGAGTAGTGATCGTGACGAACCAGCAGGGTGTCGCCAAACAGCTCGTTGCAGCAGCGACGCTCGAACTGATTCACCAGAGCCTCGAAAACGATGTTGCCGCTGCAGGGGGAGAGATCGCTGAGATCCTGACCTGCCCGCACATCGCTGACAGCTGCGACTGTCGGAAGCCGAAGACCGGACTCTTTGTCGAGGCGCAGCGCCTTCACCCAGAGATCGACTTTGCGGATTCGGTAGTGATTGGCGACTCGCAGAGTGACCTCGATGCCGCAATGGCGATCGGGGCTGCCGCGATTCATGTCACAAGCGCCCCGGGCGACGGGCTCTCTCCTGTTCAGGTCGAGAGCCTCGCTGCTGCGGCTGAAATCCTGCTGGAGGAACGGAATGACTGACGTTCACACAGCACTAACTCGGTTGAACCTCGGCTGCAACACCGACGTACGGCCGGGCTGGCTAAACGTTGATATCGCCGACTACGGCGGCAACGAGATCATCGATCTGAACAGTTATCCGTGGCCGTTCGCGGAGGACAGCTTCGACGAGATATGGGCGTCACACATCATCGAGCACCTAGGCAACTTCAATGACGTTGTAAATGAACTTTGGAGGGTGTCGAAGGATGGCGCCGTGATTGAGGTTCGCGTTCCGTTCTTCCTCAGCACGAAGTACTACTCCGAGCCCGATCATCGGATTCCGTTTGGGATCAGAAGCTTCGACAATTACGAGCACCTAGGCGATCGGCCGCTGCGGTTCTACGAGCAATGGAAGCTCGTCAACCGAACCAATTATCAGAGCGCCGCGCGATTCACGGTCGAATCAAAGCGATTTCACTTTTCTAACTTCGCCGCGCTCAGTTGGCTGGATCACTTGATTAACCTAGAGCCGGTGATCTTCGAACGGTTCTTCGCGGCGCTGTTAACGCCAGAAGAGGTCTGTTTCCGCCTGCGCGTCGTCAAGGAGCCAAGTTGAGCACTTCTGAGCGACGGATCGAGAGGCCGAAAGGGATCGCCCGCGGCAGGCAACTATGGACGCTGTGGCGCAACGAAGTGGAAGACCCAGCGCCGTTTTACGAGCTCTTGGCCCGCGAGGCAGTTGAGGATCTCGAAGATGAGGTTGGCCCACTCGCCGGTCAGCGGCTTGCAGACCTTGGATGTGGACCTGGCTTCTACGCAGGCAAGTTGCGCGGCGCTGGCGCCGACGTCGTTCCGATCGACAACTCGCTCGACGAGCTATCGCTACAGGGCGAACCGCCGCCAGGGTTTGTTCTGGCCGACGCTGGAGATCTGCCTTTTGAAGACGGATACTTTGATGGTGTTTATTGCTCCAACCTGCTTGAGCACACACCAAACTCGCCGGCGGTGATCTCCGAGATCGCACGAGTCGTAAAACCTGGCGGCTGGGCCTACATTTCGTGGACCAACTGGTATTCGCCGTGGGGCGGTCACGCGATCGCGCCGTACCACTACCTCGGCACAAGGCTCGGGCCAGCGCTCTACGAAAAGCGCAACGGCGGCCCGCCGTTCAAGAATGCGTATGGCGAAGCGCTCTGGGCGGTGCACATCGGCAAGACGCTAAATCTCCTGAAGGTTGATCCAAGAGTTGAGATTGTTCGGGTTGAGCCGCGTTACTGGCCATCGCTTAGGGCGATCATGGCGGTACCAGGTCTGCGAGAGGTGCTTGCATGGAACTGCGTCATTTGGGTGCGCAGGCGCGCAAACTAGTCCTGTGGCCTCACTGTCGCCAAGCCGCCGAGAGGACCTGATTAGCCGCTTCGGCGTCCCAGCAGGCCTGTCACTCGTGGCATTGCTGTTGGCATTCTGGCAGCGCCCGTGGGGTATCTACAGCGATACGCGGATCGAAATGGTCACAAATCCAGGCTTACTCCTCAGCCGGGCGTCACAAGTTTGGACCTCGACCATTGACCTTGGCCACATCCAAGCCAGTCAGTTCGTCGGCTACCTATTCCCGATGGCCCCGTTTTACGTCGCCGGGGATCTCCTAGGCATACCGCCCTTCGTCGTCCAGCGCCTTTGGATAGGCCTCTTGCTCGCCATTGCTGCATGGGGCGTTGTGAGGCTGATCGAGGTGCTGCGCCCATCGACCGGACGCGCCGCCCTGATCATCGCCGGTTTGCTGTACATCTCAAGCCCGTTCGTCACGGTGAGTGTCGTCAACGCGACAATTTGGTTGGTTCCGTACGCGCTATTGCCGTGGATGCTGCTGATCACACATAAGGCGTTGGTGAACCCAAAGTCTTGGCGTGCCCCAGCATTGCTTGCGCTGCTCGTCGCGGCGAGCGCGACTGCAGTAACGCCGCTCTTCTGGCTGTTACTGGCAGTCGCACTCCTTGCGATCTTCGAAGCAGCAACATGGGCAGGGGTTCGGGCACTGCTGCAGTTCATTTGGCGAGCTGGGCTGCTGAGTTGTCTTCTTTCGCTTTGGTGGATTGTTCCGGTTGTAATTCAAGCTAAGTACGGCACCGACTACCTCACATTCACGGAACATCCCGAGACGATTCTTAACACGCCGAGTGCCTCCGAATCACTTCGACTACTCGGTTTCTGGCCGACTTACTGGGGCGGGACCATCTCGAGTGCACCAAAAATTCCTTCCGTCATAAGTTATCTCTTCAGCGCACCAACAATCGCTGCAACCTTTCTGGTGCCAGCGCTCGCCGTAGTCGCGCTGGCAATCATGCGAACTTGGCGCTACGCCTCGTATTTTGGACTCTTGCTTGCGTTCGCAGTGGCCGCTATGTCGTTGGGGTTCCCCCAAGACAGTGCGTATGGCCGTCTCATGACTGATCTGCTCTATGGATCCGGTGCACTTCAGTTCCTACGGACGACCTACAAAGCCGCGCCACTAGCAGCGTTATCGATCTCCGTTTTGGCCGGGATCACGGTTGGCACAGGGCTTGAGCGCCTGAGTCAGCTCAAGGGTGGACGGCCGTGGCTGCCGCCGCCGAAGCGGGCCTTTCGACTCGGCGTGGTCTTCGTCGTAGGGCTCGTCGCTCTTTGGGGCCGACCGCTCTGGTTCGGTAACGCTATGGACAGTACGTCGGTCTTCTCGGCTGTTCCATCGGCTTGGACCTCAGCACTCGAGCAAGCGCAGAAAGTGACCCCGGCCAATACCCGTATCGCCTTAATCCCCGGGGATCAGGCCACGAGCTACACATGGGCGCGAACCGAAGATTCTATTGCGCCGGGCTTGAGTGAGAGGCCCGTGCTGGTCCGTCAGAGCGTTCGAGCTGCGTCGCCTCAGGCGGCGCAGTTGGTTGAAAGCGTCGATTCGCTGATTCAGGAGGGGCGTCTCACCCCTGGGCAACTTCGTCCGTTGCTTCAGCTTATGGGAGTGGGGCGAGTGTTGGTCGGGAGTGACACTTCCGCGAGCTATAGCGCCACGATCGACCCGGCGCGTGTTGCGATCTCGCTCGCAACTCAGCCAGGGTTCAAAAAACCGGCCGCGACGTTCGGTCCTAAAGCCCTATTCCAATCTCCGTTCGATCGCGGTGCAGTGAGCATCCTATTGCCGCAGGTTCGAGCCTATGCATCCCCCAAGCCAGCCTACCCTGGTATCAATCGAGTTCATTCGATTACGGCGCCCAAAATCGTTGACGGTGACGCGGACGGAATTGTCACGCTCGCCGGCGTGGGCGCCCTGAACCCAAGGCGTGCCAGTTTTTATGCCGCTGACCTCAATCGTTCAGGTCTGAGAAAGATGCTTACTTCGTCGCCGACGCTTGCGTTCACAGATTCAAACCGCCGACGTGGGACGCTTCCCGCAGAACTATCAGCAAACACCGGGTATACGTTGCAGGAAAATGAGGTGCTCGACCGCCGCTTTCCGGACTATCGGCCGTTCGGGTTGACCGGGGCGGAAACTCGCACAGTTGCGGTTTACAGTGGCTTGCGGGCCCTGGAGTCACCCAACGGTCCCGGTTACGGACTATTTCCAGAACATCGGCCGTTTGCAGCTCTCGATGGCGACGTTGCGACATCGTGGATAACTGACGAGGACGATCTAGCCAGACGTTATATGCAACTGCGCTTCGCGAAACCAATGGCGATCAAGTCGTTACGAATCCATCCGCATGTGGACCAGTCTGGCTCGACTCTGCGCGCCTACCTGAGCGTCGACGGGAGCGCGGAGCAGACGATCAATATGAGGCGCGGTTGGAACAATGTGCCAATCAACTCTCCGAGAGTGACAAGTCTGCGAGTCAGGGTTCCCGGCGTTTCCGGAATGTTCGGCATGAACCGCGCCGGTATCGACGAGCTCAGCATACCTGGGTTGCGCGTTAACGAGGCACTCAGGTTACCTACGCGGTTGGCATCCCTTGCGGCCGGTCAGGACCTTTCGAAGGCAGCAATGGAGATAGCCGTAGATCGCGGAACAGCGGACTTTCCGGGGAGGGTGGGGAATCCGACAGGTCCTCCCTTTGCGCTCGACCCGGCCGACATGACGGACGCCGAGCGCGAGATCAGGCGGATTGCCACGCTTCCCGAGGGGCGGCGGTTTAGTGCCTCCGGATGGGGTGCTGTCGCCCCTTCCACTGCCGATTCTACTATCGACCAGCTTGCGGGTGTCCCGTCAACAAATCGTTACGACAGCTCGGGGCGCTTTGAAGGAGTGCCACTGAATCGAGCGTCCTCAGCGTTCGATGGCGACGCCGCAACGTCCTGGGTAGCTGAGTACAACACGTCGAGGGCACCTTGGATCCAGTGGGTCGGAGATCGTTCGGTCCGCTTCAGCCGCATACGAATAAGCTTCGCGCTCGGGCGTTACGTCACTCCTACCCGAGTAGTCGTAGACACATCGAGCGAACGTTTCGACCTTCCTGTGAAGAGGGGCGGTGTCGTTGTGCTTCCTCGCTCTGTCGTCACGAACAAGGTGCGGATAACCCCACGTAGACTTCGTAAGTTTTGGCAGTCGGCCCACAACGTCAGGGCAATCGCGGTCTCGTCGATTCAGATCCCTGGTGTTCCGGTCGTTCGTCCGCGAAGAAGTGGACGTCTCGAGTCTGGCTGCCCTGCCGTTAGAGTGAGCGCGGGCGGTCAGCAAATCAGCGCCTCCCTTCATGGGACCTTCAAAGACTTGGACACCGGCAGCCCACTCCGAGTGCTCGGCTGTGGGGCGAAACGAACGTTAGGGCTAAAGCGCGGCTCGAACCTAGTAATCGCTAAGCCTGGCCCGATATTCACACTCGATTCGCTACTGCTGAAAGCAGCCGCGCCGGTTTCGTCAGTAACAGGAGGTGAGGCAGCCGCGACTCTCGCCTCGAACGGCTCGGTGAAGTTAAACGGCGGAGGGTGGTTGGTGCTTGGACAAAGCTATTCGCGCGGCTGGAAGGCCTGGTGTTCCGGTGACGCCGGCGTTGAACATGAGCTTGGCCCGCCCGTCCAGATAGATGGTTACGCAAACGGCTGGCCGATTACTGGGAGCACTTGTCGCTCGGCCCGTTTTGAGTTTGCTCCTCAGCAGTATGCCAACGTCGGCTATTGGATATCTGGCTTGTCTGTCGCGGCGCTGATGTTGATGGCGCTA
>CAMDLG010000038.1 GCA_945901565.1 Bifidobacterium breve
AGCGCATGTCCTCGATCATCGGCAGCAGCGCGCGGCCCTTGTCGGTCAACGCATACTCGGTTCGCGGCGGCAGCTCGGCGAGCTGCTGGCGCTCGACGATGCCCTCCTCCTCAAGCTCACGCAGACGCAGCGAAAGCGTGCGCGGGCTGATCCCCGTCAGTGAGCGCTCGAGCTCACAGAAGCGCGAGCGACCCTCATCGAGCTCACGCACGACGAGCAGCGTCCACTTGGCACAGACGATGTCAGCGGTCTTACAGACGGGGCATTCGGGATCAACAGCCACCCAACCACTTTACCAAGTGAAGTGACGCCGCCGTGCCGTTCACCTTGCGCGCTCAGGCTACGTCGCGGAGCTTCTGTGCTTCGGCAAGCGACTGCAGCTTCTTCAGCGACTGGTTTTCGATCTGGCGGATCCGCTCGCGCGTGACGTTGAAAGTGCGGCCAACCTCGTCAAGCGTTCGAGGATGCTCGCCGCCGAGTCCATAACGGAGCTCAAGCACGCGGCGCTCGCGGTAGGAAAGATTCTCCAGCGCTTCGCGCAGCGCTTCCTTGGTCAGGACCTCTGCGGCGCGCTCGTAAGGGGACTCTGCCCGCTCGTCGGCGATGAACTGACCGAACTCGGACTCTTCCTCGTCGCCGACAGGCTTCTCGAGCGAAACTGGCGCCTGTGCTGAGCGCTTAATCGAGTCGACCTCTTCGGCGTCGATACCGGTTACTTCAGCAATCTCTTCCGGCGTCGGCTCGCGGCCCAGCTCGGTTACCAGCTTTCGCTCGGCGCGGCCGATCTTGTTGAGCTTCTCAACGACGTGGACTGGGATTCGAATTGTGCGCGCCTTGTCGGCCAGCGCGCGGGCGATCGCCTGACGAATCCACCAAGTTGCGTAGGTCGAAAACTTGAAACCCTTGCGGTAGTCGAACTTTTCAGCGGCGCGAACGAGGCCGAGCGTCCCTTCCTGAATCAGATCTAGGAACGGCAGACCCTGGTTGCGGTAGTTCTTCGCGATCGAAACGACGAGCCGCAGGTTCGACTCAACCATCTTGTGCTTGGCGTCAAGGTCGCCGCGTTCAATCTTCTTCGCGAGATCAACCTCTTCCTGGGCAGTCAACAGGCGAACCTTGCCAATGTCCTTGAGGAAGAGCTGCAGCGAATCGGTTGTCATGTCCGGGCGCAGGTCGATCGCGGCCTTGGCGCGGCGGCGTGTGCGCTTATCGGGGGCGCGCTCTACTTGGTCGGTAGGGGCTGACGGATCATCTTCGATCAGCTCAATTTCCTGAGCCTCAATCCAAGCCTTCAGTTCGTCGCGATCGGCATCGTCGAGATCTAGTTCAGCCGTGGCGCTTGCGATATCGGCGTGCGAGAGCACTCCGGTCTGCGCTCCGCGGGCGACAAGGGTCTTGATCTCTTCTAGTTCCTGAAATTCGCTGACGGTCATGATTTCCGTTTCGTACGTGGATCGCAGCGGCGCTGGCAGCGTCGCCTGACTTATGACATTAGAAGGTCGGAGCTGAGACTCCCCCCGGCCGCCGACCAATCGACTTCCCAGAACGAATAGAGTACTGCCGTCGAGCCGCCATCTGGAAAGAATTACACGCTAAATCCCGCATCTTTTGCACAGCCATGGCAGAATGACGCAATGTCTTCCTCGGAGCCACCGAATCCAGCGCAGGAGCACGACGTTCTGACGAACCTGCCTCGTAGCCGCCGGCAGCGCCCAAGCGCTCGCCGCGAAGCCGCGCGCAGCTCAAAGTCAGAAGCCAAGCCCTCGAGTCCGATCGACCTCAGCGCCGCTCAGGCGGCAGCAGCGCCGGCCCCCGCACCGGAACGGCGGAACAGCCAAGTACCCCGTGCTGGCTACGCCACGCCAAATGCCGGGCAGAGCTACGGGGATGCAGATCCTGCAGGGCTGCTCACCGAGCTGACTCGAGCCGTGCTGCGATTTCTCCCCGGCTGACAGGCCGCAGCGGAAGGACCTAGCGCTTCCGACCCCGAGTGCTGTACCCTTTGAGGAGTAATTGCCGAACCGCTTCACGCCCAGCGTGCAGCGGACGGGGGAACCACTGCGAGCCTTCTGGCTCGCTGGGGCGAATCGGACGCATCAGCGTCTGTAGGGCCGCTCGTTTGGCCCGAGTCCGTCAGCTCACCTCGTAGGCCCAGTAACGAGACAGATCAAGATTTCCGTTATCCGTAGACACCTATTCCTAATCTCTGCAGCCGCATGCTCACTAGCGGTTGCTGCCCCGTTCGCCTCGGCCGACAATGGCGGCGGCACGCTGGCTGGCGGCCCCGTACTGACCAGCAGCACCGCAACGGTCGGCAACAGCGTGACTATCGAAGGGAACCTAGACACAGCCGGCTCGGGACACCGAGTGGCGATCCAACTTCGCGGCTTGAACAACGCCTGGCAGACCGTGCGCACCGGGAAAACCGATAGCGGCGGCGGCTTCAAGCTGACCTGGCGCAGCAAGAAGAGCGGCCGCTTCCTCGCTCGCGCCGTAGAACATGGGGTGCAGAAGAGCGACGCAACGACCGCCCCCTCGACAGTGATCACGGTTTACAAGCGCTCGCAGGCAACTTGGTACGACCAGTCGGGAACAACTTCGGCCTGCGGAGTCAAACTGCGCAAGAAGACGCTGGGAGTCGCCAACAAGACGCTTCCTTGCGGCACGCTGATCGACTTCAGCTTCCGCGGCCGCTCGATCACCGTTCCAGTCATCGACCGTGGCCCCTACAACGGCAGCGTTAGCTACGACTTCACGATCGAAGTTGCACGGCGCCTCGGCTTTGTTAACACCGGCCGCGGCACAGTTGGTGCACTTCGTCACACCAACAAGTTCAGCGTGCTCGACGGGCCTCTAGTCCCTGGCGCCAGATCCTAACCGCGCCCAGACGACAATGACCTCGCCGCAGCTCGACATCGCCAGCGCCCAGGCGATAGTGCTCGAACATTGCCGTGCGCTGCCAACTGAAGAAGTGCCGGTTGATGAAGCACTCGGGCTGACGCTCGCGGAGCAAATAGTTGCAGCCGCCGACGTGCCAAGCATGGCCAACAGCGCGATGGACGGCTTCGCCGCAGAGGCAGGCGAAAGCGGCCGCGAACTAAAGGTCATAGGCGAATCACGCGCAGGGCACCCCAGCGACGTAAGGGTTGGACCAGGCGAAGCGATGCGGATCTCGACCGGCGCCGCGATGCCCGCAGGTGCCAACGCAGTCGCGCCAATCGAGGTCGTTGAGGATGCCGGCGACAGCGTCACTCTGCTTGAAGCGCTGGTCGACGGGCAGAACGTGCGCAGCGCAGGTGAAGATCTCAAAGCTGGCTCCGAAGTACTCGAGGATGGCCGCGAGCTAGGCCCGGCGGAGCTTGGCATCGCAGTAGCGGCTGGGCGCGCCGAACTGAGCGTCATTCGCCGGCCACTGGTCGCCGTGATCGCGACCGGCGACGAGCTGCGTGAGCCAGGCGCCGAACTCGCACCCGGAGAACTGCACGATTCGAACCTGACGACGCTGCAAGCGATGGCGCGTACGGCCGGAGCAGAGGTTGTGCTGGCGCGGCAAGTTGGCGACGACCCCCAGCTCACGCGCGAAAGCTTTGACGAGGCTCTCCAGTTGGCCGATGTCGTTGTCTGCTCAGGCGGCGTCTCGGTCGGGCCACACGATCACGTCAAGGGCGCCCTCAGTGAACTTGGAGTGGAGCAGCACTTCTGGCGTGTGGCGCTGCGACCGGGGCGACCAACCTGGTTTGGCAGCCGCGAAGAGCGACTCGTCTTTGGCCTCCCTGGCAACCCCGTCTCAGTGATGGTCACCTTCCTGCTGTTCGTTGCACCGGCGCTGCGAGCACTGCAGCGGCGTGCTCCGCAGCAGGGCTTGGCTGCCACTCTCGGCGAACCGATCAAGCGTCATCCAGACCGCGATGAGTGTGTCCGCGTGCGTCTGGTTGAAGGTGAAGCGTTCGCGACCGGCCCGCAGGGATCCCACATCCTCAGCTCAATGGCGCTAGCCGACGCTCTCGCTGTGGTCCCACGCGGCGACGGTGATCTCGCTGCCGGCAGCGCGATCGAGCTCCTCTCGCTTCAGCCCTAAGCCGATTCGAGATAGGCGACGACGCGGTTCGTCAGCGCAGTCAAGGCCGGGGCGGGTTCCTCAAAAGCCAACGGCCGATCCAACAAGAGCTGCTCCATCTCGGCGCCAAGCTTGGCATTGGAGCGAGCCACAAGCCGGGCCGAAGCGCGCGCCGCACGGCGCGTAGCGACCGGGTCGAGCGTCCAGATCGCTTCGAAGCGGCGATCGGGGTCATCTGTCGAACCGCCATCGCCAATGTGTTCCCAGGCCAGCAGCGAGGCACAGAAGCCAGGCGCGTCGACTACAACCGCCCACTCATTGCCAAGAGCGTCCTGCTCAGAAATCGGTATTTCAATTGGACCGCCGCGAGGAGAACGCTCGTCCGCAAAGTCAGCAAACACGACCGCAACGTCTGCCTGATTAGAGAGCTGGCGATAGCGCGGCTCGACGGCCCGGTAAAAAGCCTCGTGCTGGAAGGCGCCGATCAGTACCGGCTTCGCAGCACAGGCCAGAGCCTCGTGCTCAATTGCTCGACTTAGCGCGACCAAGGTCGATTTGCGGAGCATCTGTGGGTGCAGATCACGACCCGTAGATGAGACAGCAGCGTAGATCGAGGGGTGTTCCGAAATCCCGCCCTCTTCGATCGCCCGCTCGATCGCCGCGGCGATCGTGAGGCCACGGTGACGGTAGGCCTGAACCCGCAGCAGCGTCTCTACATCCTCGTCGCTATAGCTGCGGTAGCCGTTAGCACTGCGCTCCGGGACCGGAAAGCCATAGCGCTGTTCCCACATCCGCAGCGTGCCCGCGGCAATTCCGCTCTGGTAAGCAACGTCTTTGATCGCAAGTTCAGTCATCAAGAAATGGGGCGCGTTTAGGCCTCGCTACTCCCCCTCAGGTATCTAATACGCAGATGCAGGCCAGATCGGTCATCGTTGGGTGACAACTTGCGCGTACCCCTGACATGGAAACCCATAACCAACAGTCAATCTTGCTCACCGGAGCGACCGGCGCCGTCGGCGGCGCGCTGCTGCCAAAGCTTCTAGATCAGGGCCACAGCGTGAAGGCGCTCGTCCGTAACCCCGAGCAGGCAAAACTCGCTGGCGGAATCGAGATCGTCGAAGGCGATGTGCTGAGTGGTTCTGGACTCGACGAGGCACTAGCCGAAACCGACGTCGCCTATTACCTGATCCACTCGATGGGTCGGTCACCCGGTGACTTTGAACTGAATGACAGGATCGGCGCGCGGAACTTTGCCCAGGCCGCCGAACGCGCCGGCGTTCGGCGGATCGTTTACCTCGGTGGCCTCCCACCCTCAGGCGGCGGCTCGGCTCACCTGAGCAGCCGAGCCGAGGTCGCAGAGATCCTCGCGTCAGCAGTCCCCGAGCCGGTTCACGCCCGCGCAGCGATGGTGATCGGCGCTGACAGCGCTTCCTTCACGATGCTCAGCCAGCTAGTCCATCGGCTCCCCCTGATGGTTGGGCCTAAGTGGATCGAGACGCGCACTCAGCCGATCGCAAGCGACGACGTGACCAGCTCGCTGGCGACGCTGGCCTCGTTCCAATCTCCACCGGAGGACGTTGAACTCGGCGGCGCCGAGATCGTTAGCTACCGCCAGATGATGGATCGCTTCGCGCGGATCGAAGGGCGCCGCGAGCCACTGATCATTCCCGTGCCGGTGCTTTCTCCGCGACTCTCTTCGTACTGGGTGCGTTTCGTGACGAGCGTTGAGCCAGCCTTGGCGCGGCCACTGATCGATGGCCTGAAGGAGGAGATGATCGTACGGACGCCGCCGCCGGCGGGAATCAATGACGACCCGATGAACTTTGACCAGGCCGTTGAGCAGGCGATGCAAGAGAGCAACACCGACGCCAGATGAACACTGTGATAGTGATTCTCGAAACGCTGGCCGTGATCGCCGCTTGTGTGTTGCTGGCGCTAGCACTGGTGGCGATCGGAACAAAACTGATCAGTCGGCCAAGCAAGGTCGGCGCGGTCGAAATTGGCGCGCTTCAGGACTCAACACACAGCGACCAGCGCGGCGCCGTGCGGTCGGTTCAGTCGGCCGACTTGCAGATCAATTCGCAGACGCTTGAGGCGATCTGGACGCCGATGAATCTTGAGCGCCTCGCGCGCACCTACTGGCGCTTCCTGACGCGATGCACGCTCGGGCTAATCCGAATTCAGTACACCGACGAGGAGCGCTTCGTCGTCTTCATTCGCAGACCGTTCGTGCTGCTCGCCTTCCGCAAACCCGAATACGAGATGGATGATCTTCGTGGCATCGTGCGCTGGAAGATCGAGCGTGGCGTGCTGGTAGCGGCGCCCGGGGTTAACAGCGACGGCTACCTCGAGATCGACGTCGCTCGCAGGCCTGGCGCGAAGCCCGAGATGAGCACGCTTCACGTTGATGTCGAGATCGCCAATTACTACCCGCGGATCGCCGCCTCAATCGCTCAATGGGTCTACGCGGCAACGCAATCGAAGATCCACGTGCTCGTCTGTTACGCCTTCCTGCGCTCAATCGCCCGCGGCGACCTCGCCGAATCGAAGGCAGCGCGCTTCGCCCCGGTTGATCAGCTGCCAGCGCCGAGCGGCCCACGCCCGCGCGACCGCGCCGTCATAGGCAGCGACAGCGCCAGCGCTCCAAGTGGCTAGCCAGCGAGCAAACGAGCTTCGACGAAACGAGGCAAGGCGAAATGAAGGGCGTAAAAAAGTCAAACTTGCCGAGCAAAGATTGTGCAACGTGCGGGCGCCCGTTCGTGTGGCGCAAGAAATGGAAGCGGGACTGGGAATCGGTCAAGTACTGCAGCGACCGCTGTAGCAAAGGTGGTCGCAGCAGCGAATGAGTCGCCGTGGTCGCTACCGATTAGCCACCCAGTGCACGCATTTTTTCGCGATTGTGGCGAGCCACTACGCGGCGCACGGTGCCGGAGCTCGAGCGCATAACGATCGACTCAGTCGAGGCAACGCCGCGGCCCTCATAACGGACGCCCTGGAGCACGTCGCCGTCGGTCACGCCGGTGGCTGAGAAGAAGCAATCGTCGCCGCGGACGAGATCGTCCTGCGTCAGCTGGCCTTCAAGGTCATAGCCGGCGTCAAGCGCGGCCTTGCGTTCGCCTTCATCGCGGGGCCACATCCGGCCGATCAGTGCGCCGCCGATCGCCTTCAGAGCAGCCGCTGAGATCACACCTTCCGGCGTGCCGCCAACGCCCCAGAGCAGGTCAACTGGTGAGCGGTCACTAACGGCCAGCAGCGCGGCGCTGACGTCACCATCGCTGATTAGCCGTACGCGCGCTCCGGCGCCACGGATCGTCTCGATCTGGTCCTGGTGGCGCTCACGGTCGAGCACGACGACGGTCACGTCGCCGATCTCAATATTGCGGCGCTCAGCGATCAGCGCGCAAGTTTCAGTTACCGGACGGTCAAGGTCGAGTAGGTCGGCGATGTCACTGGCACCGGCCATCTTCTCCATGTAAACGCACGGGCCGGGATCGAACATCGTGCCGCGGGGCGATACTGCGATTACAGCCAGCGCGTTCGGCATTCCCTTCGCCGTCAGCGTCGTCCCTTCGAGCGGATCGACGGCGATGTCGACCTGCGGCTCCGATCCGTTACCTACCTGCTCGCCGTTGTAAAGCATCGGCGCTTCGTCCTTCTCGCCTTCACCAATCACGACAAGGCCGTCCATTGAGACCGTTGAGAGCACCTGGCGCATTCCGTCAACGGCAGCCTGGTCGGCGGCCAACTTGTCGCCCATCCCGATCAGCCGCGCGGCTGAAAGCGCCGCGGCTTCGGTAACACGCACCAGTTCGAGGGCGAGGTTCCGGCCGGGGGAGGTATGCGGGTCTGACATAAGTGGTTACAACTAAATACTAATACTGACCTTATCGCGGCTACGGCTGCGGCAGCGTTGCGGCCACTTGGCGCTCCACGTCGCCGAGAGGAGGTTGCGTTCTCGCAACTATCCGGGGCAAAAATCGCTAACTTTCGCTCTATGGAACCTCTTGTTCATGACGGAACGCTGCACGGCAGCGCCTACCCACCGATCGCCGACTACGCATTTCTGTCCGATTGTGAGTCGATCTGTCTGATCGCTCCGAGCGGCCGAGTTGAGTGGATGTGCCTGCCACGGATGGATGGGCCGTCGGTCTTCGGCGCGATGCTCGACCGTGACGCAGGAGGTTTCCGCATCTCGCCGGGCGATCAGCGCGTACCGACGGGACGCCGCTACCTGCCTGGGACGATGATCCTCGAGACCACTTGGGCAACGCGCACCGGCTGGGTAGTCGTTCAGGACGTGCTGCTGGTCGGGCCGTGGCACCACGATTCGGAGCGCTCCACAACCCATCGTCGCTCACCAACCGACACCGACGCCGACCACGTGCTGCTGCGGACGATGCGCTGCATCAACGGCCATGTAGAGATGCAGATGGAGTGCGAACCAAAGCTCGAGTACGGCCGCATTCCAGTCGAGTGGGAGTACGCCAGCGACGGCTACGGCGTAGGAGTCGCCTCGGCCGAGGGCGAGGACTTGAAGCTGACGCTGACGACCGATCTGCGGCTCGGCTTTGAGGGTGGCCGCGCCCGCGCGCGCACAACGCTGCACGAAGGCGACACGGCTTTTGTTGCGCTGAGCTGGACCGAGCACGAAGCACCAGCCTCGTTTGATGAGGCCTACCGCCGGCTGACCTTCACTGCAGACTTCTGGCATGACTGGCTGGCACACGGTGAATTCCCCGACCACCCATGGCGAACCTACCTGCAGCGCAGCGCGCTGACGCTGAAGGGGCTGACCTACGCCCCGACCGGTGCAATGGTCGCGGCAGCAACAACCTCGCTGCCGGAGACGCCGGGCGGCGAGCGCAACTGGGATTACCGCTACTCCTGGATCCGCGACTCAACCTTCATGCTCTGGGGCCTCTACTCGCTCGGCTTTGCGCAGGAGGCAGGCGACTACTACTACTTCATCGAGGACCTCGTCGCCGGTGACCGCGACCTGCAGGTTCTCTACGGAATCGGCGGTGAGCGGGAGCTGGAAGAGAGCACGCTCGACTATCTCGACGGTTATGAGGATTCAAAGCCGGTCCGGATTGGCAACGGCGCTTACAACCAGAAGCAGCACGACGTCTGGGGCGCGCTGCTCGATTCGATCTACATCCACACCAAGAACCGTGATCAGCTGAGCGATTCGGCCTGGCCGATCATCGTCAACCAGGTTGAACGCGCGATCGAGAACTGGAAGGAACCCGATCGCGGGATCTGGGAGGTTCGCGGTGAGCCGCAGCACTTCGTCTCCTCAAAGGTTTTCTGCTGGGTGGCCTGCGACCGCGGCGTCCGCCTCGCCGAGCTACGCAACGACCAAGAGCGGATTGTGCGCTGGGAGGCCGCCGCAAATGAGATCCGCGAGGACATCCTCGCAAACGGAATCGACCCCGAGAAGAACCGCTTTGTTCAGGCTTACGGCTCTACTGCGCTAGACGCAGCGCTGCTGCTTGTGGCGCTCTTCCGCTTCCTACCGGCCGATGACGTTCGAATCCGCAACACCGTTATCGGTATCGCGGACGAGCTCAGCGAGGACGGCTTTGTTCTCCGCTACCGCGTTGGCGAGACCGACGACGGCCTCAGCGGCGAGGAGGGCACGTTCACAATCTGCTCGTTCTGGATGGTTTCAGCGCTGGTTGAGATCGGCGAGCTCGACCGCGCCCGCGAGCTTTGCGAGAAGCTGCTCTCGTTCTCAAGTTCGCTCTCTCTATACGCAGAGGAGCTAGACGCCAAGACCGGTCGCCACCTCGGCAACTTCCCTCAGGCCTTCACGCACCTCGCGCTTATCAACGCCGTTATGAAGCTGATCAGCGCCGAAGAGGCAATCAATGCTGCCAACGAAGAGCTAGACGCCGAGCGTCCTCTAGACCAAATAACAGGCGAGCATCCGGCGGTTGAACCGGCTGCAGAGGAGCGTGGATGAGCCAGTTCAAAGTTCAGCGCTGCGACGACGCCGAAGCTGCCTCGCAGCTGACGGCGAAAACGATCGCCGGCCTGATCGCGGATGCGATCGGCGCCCGCGGCGAGGCTCACTTCGCCTGCTCAGGTGGCAATACGCCGGATCGCACCTATCAGATCCTCAGCGATCTGCTCGGCGACGGCGACGGCGTGAATCTCTGGCTGGCCGACGAGCGCTGCGTTGGTCCGGAGGATCCTCAGGCCAACTCGCTGCTGCTCGAACAGACGCTAAAGCTGCCGGCGGCAACTCTGCACCGCGTCAAAGGTGAACTTGGCCCCGACGCAGCCGCAGCCGACTACTGCGAGCAGCTAGGCGACACACAGCTCGACGTGGTGCTGCTCGGGCTCGGCCCCGATGGCCACACGGCATCGCTCTTCCCGGGCCACCCTGAACTTGAGATGACGGGAGCGCGCGCGATCCCTGTCGTCAATTCGCCGAAGCCGCCGCCGGAACGCGTCAGCCTTTCGCTGCCGACCCTCTCCGAGATCACAGACCTTGTGCTGCTCGTCACCGGCGCCGGCAAGGCAGACGCCTTGACCTTGACGCTCGGCGAGCCCGGCCCGCAGGCTCCAGCCTCGCTGCTGCCAGCAGACCGAATGACGCTAATCGCAGACGCAGCCGCGCTCGGCGAGAGCTAACCAATACTGCAGCGGAGATGGACCGACAGCGAGGAGCGCTTTGCTCTCTCGCTGTCGAGCCTAACCGTTTAGCTGATCCGCTCGATGATCATCGCTTCGCCCTGTCCTTGGGCGACGCACATAGTCTCAAGGCCGTAGCGGCCGTCGAGCGTCTCGAGGTCGTTGAGCAGCGTCGTCATGATCCGCACGCCGGTCATCCCGAATGGGTGGCCTAGCGCGATTGCGCCCCCGTGCGGGTTGAGCTTGTCGATGCTGAAGCCAACCTCGCGGGCGATCGGCAGCACCTGCGCTGCGAAAGCCTCGTTCAGTTCAACGACATCAATGTCGTCGATCGTGAGGCCGGCGCGGTCGAGTGCCTTGTTGATCGCGCCGATCGGCGCGACACCCATGTACTCCGGCTCGTTGCCTGCCGTCGCGGCCGTGATGATCCGGGCGCGCGGCTTGAGGCCCAGTTCAGCGGCCTTATCGGCGCTCATCAGTAGCGCCGCTGCGGCGCCATCGTTGAGCGGGCAGGCGTTGCCTGCTGTGACCGTCCCATCCTCGCGGAAGGCCGGCTTGAGGCTGGCGAGCCGCTCGACTGTTGAGTCGGCGCGCGGGCCATCGTCGGTATCAACGACGGTGCCGTCAGGCAGCGTCACAGCAACGATCTCGCGCGCGAAGACGCCTGCCTCCTGAGCGGCAACTGCGCGCTCCTGAGACAGCTGGGCGTACTCGTCCTGCTCCTCACGAGTAATGCCGTACTTGTCGGCCACGTTCTCGGCCGTCAGGCCCATCGCGATGTAGGCATCAGGCTGACCTGGTTCCGTGCC
>CAMDLG010000039.1 GCA_945901565.1 Bifidobacterium breve
AGGGAAGAGGCGTGGATCGTTGCTGATCACGCCAGCGATTCCGAGCCGTTCAAAGCTCTCTATCTGCTCTGCGTCGTCAACGGTCCAAACGTAAAGCTCGCCGCCGGCGGCGCGGATCGAGCGCGCCAGACGGGGTGTTACAAAGGCCCAGTGGCACATCAGCGCGTCAACGCGGCCGTCGCGGATCGCCTTCGCCGCCATCCAGGGCAGGCGAATTCGGTAGTAGATGATTGCTGCGTAGGCAGGCCAACGGAAGAAGCGGTGTTTGGTGAGGTCGCGGTGCGCCCGTGGGAACGACCATCCGATCGTGATTTGCGGCGCGATCTTTCGCAGCAGCGTGAGGCTCGGCTGCTCCATCGACGAAATCAAGCAGCGCTCAGCCAAGCCGTGGCGCTGGAGTGCGTCGACTGTGCGCTGCTCGTATCCCTGCAACTTCATGTCAACGTCGAGTTGAAGGTCGGCGAACTTCTCCTGCGCGAGGTAGGCGAGGCCTTCCTCAAGCGTCAGTGGAGTGCGCTGGCGTGCATCTTTGAAGTCGTGGGCAAGTCGCAGCTCGCCGCTACCGTCGAGCCGCTCAGAGATCACATCGAACTCGATCATGTCGACTCCGTGCTCCAGCGCAGCGTCGAAGCTCTCCGCAGTATTGCCGTGAGCGAGCGCGTCGGCCCCCTTGTGCCCAATGCGCTTGGGTCGACCCTCGGCGCCAGCGCGCCCGCGACTTAGCTGCGGCATCTCACGCTCTGCGACGGCGCCGTGATGGAGATCGAATAGAACACGCTTAATGGTTCGCCGCGTCTGCGGCAGCGCCTGCCGCATGAGCGGTACCTTTGGCTCGATGAAAGAAGCACTCGCAAAGATCGTCGGCGAAGACAATGTTCGTCCTGGCGATGACTCGTTCTACACAGCTGACGAGACAATTTTTGCGGCCGACGGGTTGGCCGATCTTGTCGTACTTCCGGGCAGCGCCGATGAAGTAGCTGAAGTTGTTGCGTGGTGCTACTCAAACGAGGTCCCGATTACCCCACGCGGTGGGGGCAGCGGCTGGGCCGGCGGCGCAGTGCCGCTCGGGTCAGGAGTCGTGCTCGGCTTGGAACGGTTGACCTCGGTCCGCAGCTTTGAGCCACTGCAGTGGCGCATCGAGGTTGAAGCTGGCGTGACGACCGCAACTGTTCACCGTCTGGCACTCGAGACCGGGCTCTATTTCCCGCCCGACCCGGGCGCACTTGAACAGTCGCTAATCGGTGGGAATGTAGCGACCAACGCGGGTGGCCCACACTGCTTCAAATACGGAGTGACCGGCGCCTGGGTTACCGGTGTTGAGGCCGTGATAGCGCCTGGCGAGTTAATCCGCGTAGTTGGATCAGTGCGCAAAGATGTGGCCGGCTACGACCTCGCCGCGTTGCTGACTGGAAGCGAGGGAACCTTGGGCATCATCACTTCGGTCTCGTTGCGCTTGATTCCCACCCCCGGCCAGTCACTGCCGTTGGCTGCGCTCTACCCCAGCGCCGTCAGCGGCTGCGAGGCGATCGAGCGCGTAATGGCCGCAGGCCCCGTCGCCGCAGCGATCGAGTACCTCGACGCCGCCACCCTGGCGATTGCGGGCGGCGGTTTTCCCGGCGGGATACCCGCCGGTTCGGGCTTCCTCTTGATCGTTGACTGCGACAGCGGAGAGGCAGACCGCGACGCGCTGCGTCAAGCGATGGCGCAGGAAGCTCTCGATGAACCGCTTGCCTTCGACGACCCGCAGGTGCTTTGGCGCTGGCGCGAGGGGCTGGGAACTCTTGTCAGCTCGCACCTAGGGTCAAAGATCTCCGATGACATTGCAGTCCCGATCGACCGGCTGGCCGCGGCAATCGAGGGCACGATCGAGATCGGCGACAGGCACGGGATCGCGGCCTGCTCATTCGGTCACGCTGGCGACGGCAACTTGCATTCCACCTTCATGTTTGACCCCAGCGACGAGTTAGCCGTGCGCCGCGCCAAAGCAGCCGGCGACGATCTGCTGGCTATGGCAATTGAACTGGGCGGGACGATCAGCGGTGAGCATGGCATTGGCCTCGCAAAGAACGGATGGTTGAATAGGCAGTGGAGTGAGCCAGCGGTACGCGTGCATGAAGCGATCAAGCAGGCACTCGACCCGAAGAACCTGATGAACCCGGGGAAGAAGCTGCCTTGAGAAGGTCCGCCCCGCTACGCTGCAAAGCAATGCGCTGTCTCTTCGCCCCCGCGTTTGTAATCGTCCTGATAGCCCTTAGCGGCTGTGCCCAGGGTGGAACTAAGACGACTAGCTCCTCATCGAAATTCAGCGGTGACCAAAAGCTCGTCGCCAACACGATCGAAGACTTCCAAACCAACGCCACGGCGCACGACGGAACGAAGATCTGCGCCACGCTGATCACGGCCAAGCTGGCCAAGCAGATTACGGCAGAGAACTCAGGCGCCAACTGCGCGACGGCTGTGACTTCCGCGATGAAGGCGACCGACGAGGCCGACCTGACGGTTACCGCCGTCACGATTGATGCCAAGGACGACAACAAAGCGACGGCTACCGTCACAGCGAAGACCGGCGAGAAGACCAGCAAGAGCTACCAGTTCAGCCTCACGCGAGTCGACCAGCGCTGGCAGATCTCCCGAATCAGCTGAGTGAGCTCCAGCGGATGCTGACTCTCTACGGTGCCTGCGCCGTTACGTTCATGATGCTGATGTACGCGCTCGAGAGTCGCGGGCGCGGCTTCGTCTTTGCATTCGCCTGCGGCTGCCTGCTCTCGAGCGCTTACGGGTTTCTGGCAGGTACCTGGCCATTCGGGGTTGTTGAGGCGATCTGGGCGGTTGTCGCCTGTGCTCGCTATTACAGCCTTCGTCAGGCCGCCGAGTAGGCCATCAATCTCTTGCGGCGCACGCCGGTTGCCCAGCTTGATTCAATTCAGCTAGTGGCGTTCAACAGCGCCTCCTCTAACTTCGTCGATCGAGGGCTGTGAAACCGAACGTCACATCGATGCGCTCAGTAGCACTTGCGGCGCTCCTTCTGTGCTTGGCTTCAGCATCGGCTGATGCTTCGTCGCTCAAGTCGCGCTGCTTTGGCGCCGCGTCACGTGACCCGCAGCGCGCTTTCTGCGCTCCGTTTGCATCGAGCCTTCGCGTAAGTCCCAGCCTGAAGTTTGCAGCCAAGCAATTCGTCGCCCGCGGTGTAGATCGAAACGCGTACCTCTGCCGCGGCGGCCTGCGCAATCGTGATCGCTTGGTTGCCTGCTACCTAGGAGTAGCGCGCTCGACGGCAACGAGTTCAGCAGCAATGATCGGTGACAGTCACGCGGCCCAGTGGCGCCCCGGTATCGACCTCTTGGCTAAGCGCAAGAAGTGGAGCGTGGTCTCGCTCGTTGAGCACAGCTGCGATTACACACTTCCGGATCGTCTGCGCTATACCGGCAACTTTGCTTCCTGCCGGCGCTGGCGCATTCGGGTGGCGGCATTCCTCAAACTGCATCCTGAAATTGAGACGGTTTTCGTGACTGGCAATTTCAGCTACGCCGGTAGTCGTCAGAACTCGGCCGCTGAGATCGCTGCCTACCAGTCTGCTTGGCACAAGCTGCCAGCCAGCGTCAATCGGGTCGTCGTGATCCGCGACAACCCGCACTCGCGCCCGGATAACGGGCGCTGCCTGACCAGAGCAATCAAGGCTAAGCGCAATGCGGCGCGCGCTTGCTCCTACAGCCGCTCAGAGGCTGTAGGCCCTGACAACGCTGTCCTCGCAGCGCGGGCGCTCAACGATCCAGCGATCAACGTTGTCGATCTAAGTGATTTTTACTGTGATCCGAAGCTCTGCTTCCCAGTCATTGGCCAGGCGCTGGTCTATGCAGACGGCAGCCACGTAACGCCGACCTTCAATCGCAGCCTTGGGCCGTACCTGCTCCGCGCTGTAAACGCTCTCGGTTAGCTGGCGCGCAGCGCGGTGCCGCGCCAAGGCAGCCCTACTGGCGGAAGAGTCTCGCCGGCCGAGTTCTCACAACCGGCTTACCGATGATGGAGGTCATGGGTAAGCGCCGGTAGCTCTCTGAGCGAGGAACCAACAACGCAGTTGCTCGATACCCTTTGAGCAATGGCAGTTGTGAAAGCGCCACGCGCTAACCGCGCAGACCCTGAGCTGCGCCGCGAGCAGTTGATCGATGTTGCGCTCCACGCCTTTGCAGAGAGCGGCTTCCCGGGGGTTGAGCTAAAGCAGATCGCAGCCGAGGTTGGCGTCACGCCGAACCTGATTCATCACTACTTCCCGGGCGGCAAGACCGAGCTTCATCTTGAGGCGGTCAGGCTGGCCTGCGCCGAACTTACCGGGCTACTAGATACTGATGCCTCGGTGCCGATTGGCGAGAAGATGCCGCGCAACATCTCCAAGTACCTCGACGAGGCGCTGGCGCCGACAGATCGATGGAAGCTTTATGTCCGTTCACTCCGCAGCGCCGACGAAGACCTGAAGGCCTGTGCGATGAAGACCCGCAGCGACGTGCTGGCAGGGATGGGCGCTAACCATCTCGGCACGACGAGCCCACCTCCTGAGGTTCGTGCCGCGCTTTTCGGTGCCTTTGGATTTGTTGAGGACGCTGCAAATGAGTGGCGACTACTTGGTATCGAAGATCGCGCCAAGTTGGACGCGCTGGTAATCGCCGTGATGCTCGCCGCGCTGGCAGCCACGGCTAGTGACTAGCTGCTGGTAGCTTTCGCAGCGTGAGGGATCTCTTCATCTCGGTGCCGCTTTGGCTGATCGCGGCTCTGCTCTTTGCATTCTTCGTGCTCGCCACCGTTCTGGCCCGCGCTGTTGTAACTAGGCGCTGCAGCGCCGAAAGCCGCGAAGAGCTAGCCGACGAAGCGACCCGTCTGCTCACAGGCCTTGCAGCAACCTTCGCGTTCTTCGTTGGCTTTGCGATCACCGTCACATGGGGCGCCGTGGCGGCCGGCCAGGCTGCTGTAGAGCAGCAGTCTGCCGCAGTTCAGAATATGAACTGGAGCATCAACAACATCCCCGACAGGGCCGAGGGAGCTCTGCTGCGAGAGAAGCTCTTGCTGTACGTGACGACGGCGGCTTACAAGAACATCGATGATCTCGCGCGCGGCGACACCAGTCAGCTCCCCTCGGCGATCCCACTCGACCGTTTCGAGGACGCACTTCACACATACGCATTCGGGCCGAAGGTGCCAAAAGCCGAGGTGGCGAGCCTCGTCACCGCGGCCGCCAAACTGACCACTACCTCAGCAGAAGTATCCGCCATCGCGCACCGCACCCTGCCGGACTTGCTGGCGATCCTGCTGCTTGTTACAGGGTTGCTCGTCGCCGCAATCATGGGAGTCTCGACCGTCACGGCTCGCCATCCCGTTCTGATGCTTGTCTGGTGCATAATCCCGGCGCTCTCAATCACGGTCGTGATCGCGCTCGCATTCCCGTTTGCAG
The DNA here is from genome assembly GCA_945901565.1 of Bifidobacterium breve. Taxonomy (GTDB): domain Bacteria; phylum Actinomycetota; class Thermoleophilia; order Solirubrobacterales; family Solirubrobacteraceae; genus F1-60-MAGs163. The sequence goes on from CAMDLG010000039.1 coordinate 5,441, forward strand.
GTGGGATCGGCGTTGACCTGGGGCCGCTGCAGTCGGTCGCGCAGCAACTCGCAGTTCACTAGCCGAGCGGGCTGCCGTATTGGCGTTCGTAGTAGGCGCGGTACTCGCCTGAGCGGATCGGCTCCCACCAGGCAGCGTTTTGCTGGTACCAAGCAACAGTTTCGGCGAGGCCCTCTTCAAAACGAACCTTCGCCTCCCAGCCAAGCGCCTTCACCTTCTCCGAACCAAGTGAGTAGCGGCGGTCGTGGCCGGGGCGATCATCTACATAGGTCAGCAGCGACTTGTCGGCGCCGGTCAGCGCGATGATTCGCTCGACGACTTCTAGGTTGACGCACTCGTCTGGGCCACCAACGTTGTAAACCTCGCCGCTGGCGCCGTGGGCGAGCACGTGGCCGATGCCGGCGCAGAAGTCGCTCACGTGGAGCCAGTTACGAACCTGCTGTCCATCGCCGTAGACGGGGAGCTGGTCGCCGTGGATTGCGTTGAGGATCATCAGCGGGATCAGCTTCTCCGGGTACTGGTAGGGCCCGTAGTTATTCGACCCGCGACAGATCAGCGTTTCGAGGTCAAAGGTGCGGCTGTATGACTGAACCAGTAGATCGGCACCGGCCTTCGTTGCGCTGTAAGGCGAGGAAGGTTCGAGCGGACTCTCCTCTGTGAACGAGCCGGACTCGATCGATCCGTAAACCTCATCGGTCGATACTTGGAGGTAGCGCAGCGAGTGCTCTCGGGCCGCTTCGAGAAGTACGAAGGTTCCCAGCGCGTGCGCGCGTACAAAGGCATCGGGTTCGGAGATCGAGCGGTCAACGTGCGTCTCGGCGGCGAAGTTGACGATCGCTTCGGCGCCAGCGACGGCATCGGCGACGGCGGCAGGATCCTCGATCGCGCCGTGTACGAAGCGGTGTTCAACGTCCTGCAGGTTCTCCTTGCGGCCAGCGTAGGTCAGCTTGTCGAGCACCGTCACTTCGTCGCCGTGCTCGTTTACGCGTGCACGGACGAAGTTGGAGCCAATAAATCCAGCGCCGCCGCAGACTAAGAGTTTCATTGCGCACCTGCCGCCGCACTGGCGGACGAGTCGATTACGCCCGTTGCCAGCAAGTGGCCAGCGAGCCCTACGCGCCAGTCTGGCAGCACTATCGCCTCAGCGCCGCGCTCGCTCGCGAGGACGCTGTTGGCCGGGCGCGTTGCAGCGCGGGGGAATGCCTCGCTCGTGACAGCGGTTACTTCGCACCCGCTGCCGGCAGCCTCTAGCGCGGCGCTTGCTAGCTCGAACCAACTGCAGCTGCCGCTGCCCACGATGTGGAAGATCCCCTGTGAATTGGCTCCGGCTAGCGCGACAAGCGCCGGTGCCAGGTGGCCGGTCCAAGTCGGTGAGCCGATCTGGTCGGTTACAACGTCGATCGAAGCGCGCTCGCGCGCTAGAGCCAAGATCGTGTCAACAAAGTTTGTTCCGCCGTCGCCGAATAGCCAGGCAGTACGGACAATCGCGTAGTCGCCGCCCGCGGTCACGGTCGCCTCTTCGCCGGCAAGTTTGCTGCGCCCGTAAGCGCTCTGCGGAGCGACCGGTGCCGACTCCAAATAGGGGCCGGATGCGCTGCCGTCGAAGACGTAATCGGTTGAAAGCTGGATCATCCGCACGCCGTTGGCGGCGCAGGCAGCGGCGAGGTTCGCCGCGCCGCCGCCGTTGATTGCAGTCGCAGCAGCCTCCTCGGCCTCGGCGCCATCAACGTCCGTCCAAGCGGCGCAGTTGATCAAGGCGCTCGGATTTGCGGCGACGATCGCTGCTTCGCAGGCTGCGGCGTCGGTGATCTCAAGCGCGCCGTGGTTCAGTGCGACTACATCGTGCCCGGCCGCGTTGGCCGCTGCCGCGACCGCCTGACCGAGCATTCCAGCCGATCCAGTGACCACCAGGCGAGCCATCTAAATGACCCCGATGTCCGATTCATCGCCGACCAAGAAGCGGTAGGCGGAAGGCTGACCTTCGGAGCGAGAGATCTTCGCGTTGCGTCCGAGCAATGAGGCTTCGACCCGAACCCTCAGATCTGTCAGCGAACTGCCCTCGAGCAGGATCGAGTTTTCGACCTCGGCCCGTTCAACTACGCAGCGATCGCCAATCGCCGAGTATGGGCCGACATGCGCATCAATAACGCGCGCGCCAGCTCCGATGACGGCAGGTCCGCGGACCGTTGAGCGCTCGACCACTGCGCCGCTCTCAATCACCACCCGCCCTTCGCATGTTGAGTCGATCACTTCGCCGTCGATCCTCCGCTCGGCCGTATCTAGTACCAAGCGGTTCGCTTCAAGCATGTCCTCGAGGCGGCCGGTGTCCTTCCACCAACCCTTCACGATATGAGGTTCAACACGGTGGTTTTGATCTACGAGGAACTGAATCGCGTCGGTTATCTCGAGCTCGCCGCGCGCTGACGGTTCGATCGCTCGCGCCGCTTCGTGGATCGCGGCGGTGAACATGTAGACGCCGACGAGAGCTAGGTCTGTCTTCGGTTCCGGTGGCTTCTCTTGGAGACTGACGACGCGCTCACCGTCGAGCTCGGCGACGCCGTAGTTCTCCGGATCTGCGACCTGGGTAAGGAGGATTAGGGCGTCCGGGTTTCCTGTTCGGAAGGCTTCAACGAGGTCGTTGATGCCGCCTTGCAGCAGGTTGTCCCCCAAGTACATGACGAAGGGGTTGTCGCCAAGGAACGGCTCGGCGGTTAGCACGGCGTGGGCGAGGCCGGCTGGCTCATCCTGCTCGATGAAGGTCACCTGTGCACCGAACTGTGAGCCGTCACCGACCACTTCGCGGATCTCAGCTCCTGTCTGGGGAGCGATGATGATGCCGATCTCAGTGATCCCGGCCGCGACCATCGCTTCGATTCCGTAGAAGAGCACCGGGCGGTTGGCGACCGGCACCAGCTGCTTCGCGCTCGTGAAGGTGATCGGCTGCAGCCGAGTCCCTTTGCCGCCCGAAAGGATCAGGCCTTTTAGCTCTTCCATTAGCCGCAGGCTAGCCCGCAGGGCGTCTAGTAGACGCCGCCGAGCTTGCGGTGATCCCAGCTCACACGCTTTTGCTCAACAAACTGGAACGCAACCCGCTTGGCGGCTTGGCCGCGGATCATCTCTTTGGCTTCGTCGCTGAGCCCTTCGCCCAGGCCCGGCGTGTAACGCTCGAAGATCTCCATCCCGAGTGCCAGCACGTCATCGATCTCGCGGTGTATTACGACGTTGGCTTCAAGCATCACGCCGCGCAGCTCCTGATATTCCAACCCTGCCTCAACCTGCAATGAGGCTCGCGCGTCACGTTCGAGGTTCTTCGTCTTCTGCGACTTCGCGAATGTCCACGCCCAAAGCTCACTGGCCTCGTCAGGACCGGTCGGGCGCACTACAAACCAGAGTGGCATCAGGTGCGGCCAGCCGCTCACGCCGTTGGTAGCGCAGATCACGGTCTTTTCTTCGCCGAGGAACGAGAGCACCTCGGCGTCGGTCATCTTGATCTGTTCGCGGCGGCTTGGCATTGCGTCGGCCTAAGCGCGTGCTGCAGTGCGGAGCTTGCGGACAGCGCTGCGTACCGCCTTGCGCGCGGCCGGCGGTTCAATCACCGCTGCGTCGCCAGCTTCTTTGAGGATCTCTCGAACTAGCCAGTCGCGGCCAGCGTACGTCGTCTCGATCAATACGGAACCGTCGGCGAGCTCCTCGATGACGGTGCTCTCCTCACGCGCCCAGCGGGCCCGCTCGGGAGAAATCCAGATCGTTGCCGTGTTAGACGCAGGCAGCTCGCCGGTCTTTGGCCAGCCTTCAACGTCGGCCGATGGGTTCACTTCAGGGCGCCGCTTGAACTGTTTGCGGCTTACCGACGCGTGGCGAACGCGGTCGAGGCGGAAGTGACGCACGTCGTCGCGCTCCGGGTCGAACGATGCCACGTACCAGCCTTCACGCCCGTTGACTAGGGCGTAAGGCTCAACGACGCGCTCCGTGAACTCGTCCTCGTTCGGTTTGTAGTAATCAAGCTTCAGCATCTTCCCGGCTGAGATTGCTTTCGAGACGACGCGCGCAACCTGCGAGTCGTCGGCTCCGCCATCGGCCACCTGAAGGCCTTGTTCGAGCGGATCGGCGCCGAGCGCGGCGACGATCTTCTCGCGGGCGCTAGTCAACGTCCCTTCCGGCATGTGGTCACCGATCAGATCGATCGCGGCGATCAGCGCCTTCGCCTCGACCGGCAGCAGGCGAGCAGGCCGATCGAAGTTGTCGGCGTAGGGCTCAGGGTCGACTTCGATCGTTCCGTCATCAGCGAGCTCGGCGTAAAGCACATATGAGCCGCCGCCGAAGTTCACGACGTTCAGCACGGCAATGTCCTCGGCTAGCTCTTCACGCGTGATCTGAACCTGCTCGCAGACGTCGGTGGCTTGCAGCGTCGAGCCGGCGCGCCCCGCGCTGATCAGGATCGAGGCCAGCGTCACGAGCCGTGCAAAGCGCTCCGGTCGGATCGCCACGTCGGGGCGGTTATCGACCTCCTCCTCGGCGCTCTCATCGTCCTGGCTGCTGCTGCGTGGCAGGGCTGCTGCGATATCCGGCTCCCCATCGTGGCGCTGCTCAATCAACGCGATCCGCTCTTCGGTCTCAGTGACCAGCTCCGGTGGTCCGGCGACGCGGGCGTGCTCACCAAGTCCGAGTACGAACGAGATGACCATTCGTGAGGATGCGTAGGGGGTCGTGAACAGCATCTCGTTCTCGCTGTCGGCCTTGCGGATCTCACCGAAGCGGCCAAAGTGGCGTTCAACTTGCCAGGCAAGCCGCTCTGAGACGAGGATCTCTGCGACGCCCTGCTCTTCACCAAACTGCCAGTCGGCGCGCTTCGCGTAGGAGCGTGGATCAAAGTCGTCGGGCCGCTTGAAGTCGTGTTCGGCCTTCGTTGCGTACGCGACCTTGCCTTGGATGCGTGTTAAGCGGAAGACGCGGATCGCTTCGCGGTCGTGGCAGTAACCCAGCAGATAGAACTGGCCGCCGCGGAAGAGCAGGTGGTAAGGGTCGACCTTGCGCGAGCCAACTTCGTCGCGGGCGATCGTGAAGTACTCGAAGGTGATCGTTTTGTGGCGGAAGATCGCCGTCTCGATCTTCGCGAGCCGCCCTGATAGCTCATGGCCTCCGGCCGAAGCCGTGATGCCGAGTGCCAGCGAGCGCTGGTCGGGGGCCTCGAGCGGGCTGGGGCGACCCCAGGTGATCTGCTGGAGCGCCAAGCGCAGCGGCTCGGCATAGGCGAACTCGCCGTCGAGCAGACTCAGCGCGAACTGCAGAGCGGCCAACTCGTCGTCGGTGAATTCAATTGCCGGAAGGTGAAAGTTCTCTGGCCGCAGCGAGTAGTTCTCTTGCTCGGCGGCGCCGTCGGCGGGGCGGTCAACGGTTAGTTGGATGCCGAGCGAGTCCAGTTCGGCGCGGTCGGCGTAGAAGCGCCGCGCGAAGGCGTCCTCGTTCATTCCGCTGTATCCCTCGACGTCGCGGCGGATCTCCAGCGCCGTTACTGGCCGGCGCTCAGCCATCAGGTAAGAGATCAGCGATAGCTGGCGAATCAGCTTTTCTGTGTCTTTGGCCATCAGCGCGTCACCCTATTGACCGCTTGCACCGGCCGTCGGCGGGAGAGCGACTTTTGCGACGGAATGCGCCCATTTTCCGCATAAAGCGCTTCCCGCGCGGCTCAGGCCGCGGCGCGGCGAGGCTCTTCACTGCTGCGCGGCCCGAAGTAAGCGCCGCCGCCGATCGCCCGGTCGAAGTTCGACCAGTCGGCGCCGGGAGCCAGTTCTTTTTCGATTCTGTCGAAGCTGCCGAGCCGGCCACCAAGGTTGTCCATCATGTGGACGAGCGTCGCTTCACGCGTCGCTGGCACGACCGGGCTGCCATGTTCAAGCGAACCATGGTGGCTAAGGATGATGTGTGTAATCGCAGCTTCGAGGGCTGGAGGGAAAT
>CAMDLG010000040.1 GCA_945901565.1 Bifidobacterium breve
GTGAAGAGCGACAAGAGAGCAGTGACAGCCTCGACGATCGGGCCTGGCCCGTTCGCGAGCGATCGGACCAACGTTGCCGCAACGTCGCTACCTGCTCCAATCCGTGAGAGAGCGGCAGCAGTCAGCACTTCGCCGGTCGATGGCGCGTCCGCTGGCAGCCAAGTCTCGGTCGCCGGCTGATCGGGGGCCGCGACTCCATCGAAGATAATCGTTGCGATCTCAATCGCGGCTAGTCCGTCAATCAGGGCATGGTGGGCCTGCCCGATGATTGCGAAGCCGCCTTCGGCTAGCCCGGTCACCAGCTGGAGGCGCCAGAGCGGGCGACTACGATCGAGCGGCTGCGAGAGAAGCTCCTCAGCGATGCTCGTGAGCGCTGGCTGCACAGGCGATGCGACCAGCTGAATAACGTTTACGTGACGGTCGATCGCGAAGAGTGGATCATCAACCCAGTGCGGGTCGCCTAGCCCTAGCGCAGGCTCGACGATGCAGCGGCGCAGCCGCGGAACGCTCGTCAAGCGAGCTTCGACGTGGCTGCGGAGCTCTTCAACCGATGGAGCTTCACCGGCAAACCGCATCGTCCAGCCGACCTGCATCGGCGCGCGCTCGGTCTCAATGTCGAGGAAAGCTGCGTCGAGTGCGCTGAGGCGGTCGAAGGTCGTCACAGCGCCATCCTTGCACGGTTCGAACTACCGCGTCGGCGAGCTGTAGTCTCGGCCCGTGGAGTTGCTCAAAGAGTTTGACGTCGAATGTGTGCGCGCCGAGAATCCCGGCCCGTTCACGCTCGATGGATCGAACAGTTGGCTGATCGGCCGCGACCCTTGCTGGATCATCGATCCGGGGCCGCCGATCGATGCCCACATTGAGCGCTTGGCCGGCGAAGCGAAGGTTCGCGGTGGGGCTGGCGGAGTTGCGATTACCCATGATCACGCCGACCACAGCGGAGCTCTCGAGGGGCTACTCGAGCTTATTGGCGAAGTGCCGATCGGTGCGGCCGCCTGCGAACAGGCCAATACGACGCTTGCTGATGGCGACCACTTTGGTCCGTTGACCGTTATTGCAACCCCCGGCCACGCGCCCGACCACCTTGCGTTTCTGAGCGACAACGTGGTCTTCACCGGCGACGCGGTCCTCGGCGAGGGCAGCGTCTACATCGCGCCGGACGAAGGAGCGATGAGCGGTTATCTCGAGGCGCTCGATCGGCTGATTGCTCTCGATCTGCGGCTTCTCTGCCCAGGGCACGGACCGGCGATCGCCGATGACGAAGTGCGCGCGAGGCTCGTTGAGTACCGCGATCATCGCCTCGACCGCGAGCGGTTGCTCATCGAAGCGCTCGATAGCGGGCTTCGCAGCAGCGACGAGCTACTCGCTTTCGCCTGGGGCGATGTGCCACCAATCCTGAAGCCAGCCGCCGAAGCGACCTTGGCAGCGCACGTTGACAAGCTGGCCGCCGAAGGCCGTTTCCCTCCGGGCGCTGAGCGCCCAGCGATCGGTGACTACGGCGGCCTCTAAAGCTGCCGGATCGCCCCTGTCGGTTTACGCTTCGATGTTCGACATAACGTGCTTGACGCGCGTGTAGTCGTCGAATCCGTACATCGAGAGATCCTTGCCGTAGCCGGACTCTTTGAAGCCACCGTGCGGCATCTCAGCGACGATTGGAATGTGCGTGTTGATCCACACACAGCCGAAGTCAAGAGCCTTCGCCATCCGCATCGCGCGGCCGTGGTCGCGCGTCCAGACGCTTGAAGCGAGACCGTACTTGACGCCGTTGGCCCAGGCCAGCGCTTCCGCTTCGTCGCTGACCTGCTGGACCGTGACGACGGGGCCGAAGATCTCGTTCTGGATCATCTCGTCGTCCTGCTTGAGGTCGGCGATAACGGTCGGTTCAAACCAGTAGCCACCACCGTTCTCTGGTGCGCTGCCGCCAGCGGCTACGCGGGCGTGTGCTGGTACGCGCTCGATGAAGCCGCTAACGCGGTCGAGCTGCTCCTGCGAGATAACCGGCCCCATGTAGGTGTTCTCGTCGAGCGGATCACCGTAGACGGTGCCCTTGGCCTGCTCTGCGATTGCGTCTACTAGGTCGCCGTAGAGGCCCGGGCCTGCGATAACGCGGGTTGCCGCCGTGCAGTCCTGCCCTGCGTTGAAGTATCCAGCGCCAGCGATGCCCTCTGCGGCCGCTTCGATGTCGGCGTCGTCGAAGACGATCACCGGCGCCTTGCCGCCGAGCTCGAGGTGGACGCGCTTGAGAGTGTCGGCGGCCGCTGCAGCGACTGCCTTGCCGGCCCGCACGCTGCCGGTAAGCGAGACCATGCTGATCCCTTCGTTGCGAACAATCTGCTCGCCGGTCTCGCCGGTTCCAAGGACAACGTTGAAGGCGCCGGTGGGAAGGTGCTTCTGCATCATCTCGGCAAGCCAGAGAGTCGACATCGGCGTGTTCTCAGATGGCTTAAGGACGATCGTGTTACCCGCGGCAAGCGCCGGAGCAAACTTCCAAACAGCCATCATGAATGGGTAGTTCCACGGTGTTATCTGGCCGACGACGCCGATCGGCTCGCGCCGGATCGACGAGGTGTGGCCTGCGAGGTACTCGGCCGTTGCGCGCCCTTCGAGCATCCGCGCCGCGGCTGCAAAGAAGCGGATCTGGTCGGCGGCCGGCGGGATCTCCTCGCCGATCGTTAGCGCCAGCGGCTTTCCGGTATTGAGTGATTCAATCTTCGCTAGCTCTTCGCCGCGCTCCTCAAGCTCAGTGGCAATGTTGAGCAGCGCCATGCTGCGCTCTGAAGGAGTCGCGTCGCGCCACTCGGGGAAGGCTGCGGTTGCGGCGTCCACGGCTGCCTGAACATCATCGGCGCTGGAGATGCCCATCTCTGCAATCAGCTCGCCTGTGGCAGCGTTACGCACGTTGTGGACGCTGTCTCCGTTAGTCGGGGTGGACTTTCCACCGATGAAGTTTTCTAGCTGGACTGTCTTGGTTGCCATCGTTCTCTCCTACTCGCGGGTACCCGTCAAACCTACCAAGCCGCGGCTCTCTCTGCTGACGGGGCGGCGCTGTAGCGGCGCGGCGACTAATCTGAGGGTTTCGTGCCCCATTTTTCATCCGCAGACGAGATTTACGCTTCGCTCGGCGCCTGCCTCAAGGCGGCGGCGACCGATCCCGATAACGCGCGGGACTTTCAGCGCGTCGGCACGATCGTGCGGCTTGAGACTGTCGCGCCGAAGGCGCAGATCACATTGAAGCTTGAAGCCGACCAGCCGGCTGAGGTCGAGTTTGGCGAGAGCAAGCTACGTCCCGCGGCAATCCTGGCGATGCCGGGCGATGTCGCGCAGGGTTTCTGGCTCGGCGAAGTCAACATCATCACGGCGCTGGCACAGGAGAAGATGAAGGCCCAAGGTCCGGTCGCCGTAATCCTCAAGTTGGTGCCGCTCGTCAATGTTGTCGCGCCCCTTTATCGCGCGCAGCAAGAGGGCGGCGTGGTGAGCGAAGTGGCCGAGGAAGAAGAGGTCGCTGAAGTCGAGGTGGAGGTTGCTGCTGTTGAGGAAGATGCGGCAGAAGAGGAAGTTGCCGCCGAAGAGGCGCCTCAGTCGTAGCCGGGCTCGCCCGGGAGTAATACCCGCGCTACTTCACCTTCCATCAGGATTCGCGGTTCAACCGGCTCGACTGTCTGCTGGGCGGCGTGGGCGATCAGTGCGTCAGCGCTATCGAAGGATGAGACCTGTTCCAAGTGTTTGATCGTCGGGAAGACGAGCGGTAGCTGTTCACGGCCGTAGGCATCGAGCGCGGCGCGCGGCGAGTACCAGATGTGATCGACGATCTCGCTTCCGTCAACAACCGGTTCCACACCCTCTGGTGCGGTCGCAAGGAAGAAGTGCGTATCGAAGCGGATCTGCACCACCGCTGGAGTGATCCAGCGCGAGAATTTGACGAGTTCCTCTGGCGTGATGCCGCTAACTGATGCTTCCTCCTCGAGTTCCCGCACCGCCGCCAGGCGGTGCGCCTCGTCGCCCTCTCCCTCGTGCGCGTCAACTGCTCCACCCGGGAATACCCAGAAGCCGCCCATGAAGCGGGCCTGCGGTGTGCGTTGGACGAGCAGCAGCTCCAGCGCTTCGGAGCCGCCTCGCAGCAGGATTACCGACGCGGCCTGCCGCGGAACGGTCGCTTCGCCCGAGGCATTTAGCTCTTCACCGGGGGCTGGCTTGTCGAACTCCACGCCGCTCAGCTTATCGGGCGCGCCCGCCGCCGCCCTGCTGCGCTACCGTTTGAATAATGACTGATAGCGAAGCGGTTAAACAGTGGATCTGCGAGTCCTGCGGTTACATCTACGATCCTGCCGAGGGTGACCCTGACGGGGGAATCCCGCCGGGAACTCAGTTCGAAGAAATTCCCGATACTTGGTACTGCCCGGTCTGCGGCGCGCGTAAGAAGGACTTCGTCGAATACATCGCTTAACGGTTGCGATCGTCGCCGTAGTCGGCGCCGCATCGCTTGGTTCGGAGATCGCCGCGGCGCGTCTCATAGCGCCCTGGTTTGGTGCCTCGACGATCGTTTGGGCCAACACGATCGCGACCGTTCTGGTTGCGCTCAGCATCGGCTATTGGTACGGCGGCAGGCTCGCCGACCGAGACCCAACGGTTTCCGGTTTGGCGCGCCTCGTGATGATCGCCGCGGCGTTGCTGGCACTCGTCCCGTTCATCGCCGGGCCGTTCCTCAGCGTCTCCGTGCAGGCGCTCGATCAGGTAGAGGCCGGCGCGTTCGTCGGTTCGCTTATTGCCGTAATGGTGCTGATCGCCTTCCCGGTAATGGTGCTCGGCGCGGTTGCGCCTTACGCCGTGCGGCTCAGCGTCAAGACGGCCGACGAGGCCGGCAACGTCGCCGGTCGGCTCTACGCAATATCGACGATCGGAAGCCTCGCCGGTGTGTTCCTCAGCGCTCTGCTGCTGGTGCCGCTGCTGGGAACGCGACGCACCTTCATAGTCTTCGCTCTCTCGCTTGCGTTGGTTGCGATGCCGGCGCTCAGTTGGCGCTGGATAGCGCTGCCGCTGCTGATGATCGTCGCGCTCTTCGCTCCGGTCGGTGAGATCAAGACCGCTGGCGCTTCGACCGTGATCTGGGAGAGCGAGACCGAGTACCAATATGCGCGCGTCGTGCAGTTCAGCGACGGTGAACGTTGGTTGGAGCTGAACGAAGGTCAGGCCGTCCATTCGGTCTACCGCCCTGGCGCTTGGCTGACCAACAACTATTGGGACGAGGCGTTGGTGCTGCCCTGGGCGGCGCGCGACCAAAAGCCGCGCTCGCTCGCGGTGCTCGGCAACGCCGGCGGCACGGTCGCTCGCGCGTACAGCCACTTTTATCCCGATGCACGCATTGACGGAGTCGAGATAGACGGCCAGATCAGCGATGCCGGCCGCCGCTACTTTGACCTCGGCAGCCCGAATCTCCAACTTCACACAGCCGACGCGCGCCCTTTCTTGCGGCGAAGTGATCGCAAGTGGGACGCGATTCTTGTTGACGCCTATCGCCAGCCCTACATACCGTTCTACATGACGACCTCGGAGTTCTTCGAGTCCGTCGCCGAGCACCTAAACCCGGGCGGAGTCGTGATGGTCAACGTCGGCCACCCCGAAGGCAGCGACGCGCTCGAGGCTTCGCTGACGGCGACGATGAAGACTCAGTTCAGCACCGTGCTGCGCGACCCGAGCGAGCGCGTCAACACGATTCTGCTCGGCGCAAACGGGGCGGCATCGGCGCAGCAGCTTGCCGCCAGCGCCAACTCCGCGGCGATGCCAGCGCCGCTGCGGCCGCTCGCGCGTGAGGCTGCCCAGCGTCTCAGCGCGCCGCTACCCGGCGGCGACGTCTACACCGACGACCTCGCGCCGGTCGAGTGGCTGATCGACGGCTCAATTTTGAAAGTAGCCGCTGAAGGTCAGCGCTGAGCAGCGCGCCGATCGATCTGCTCTGATTGCACGATGTTCGTGATCTTTGGCAACTACACAGCACCAATCGAAGAGGTTGATTCGCACCGCGAAGAGCACCTCAAGTTCATCGGCGGGCTCGTAGCTTCCGGCAACCTTGTCGCTAGCGGCCGACGCGCCGAAGGAGATGGCTCTGCGCTTGTGCTGAGCGCTGGCAGCCGCGAGGAGGCGCTGGCACTCTTTAGTGAGGACCCTTACCTGCTGGCGGGAGTCGTCGAGTACGAGCTTGCCGCGGAATTCAAGCCCGGCGCCATAGCGCCGGGCCTTGAATCGTTCTCCTAGAGCGCTGCAATTCGCTTAGCGCTCTGCCGCGTGGATCAGTTGTCCTTCGTCATCACCCACGTGCCATCCGTATAAGTCAGCGTGAACGGCTGGATGCCGGCAGCAGTGACTTCGGCTGCTGCGGGCGTTGCCGTGTCGCCGTTGACGGTGAACGTGAATGCTGCTTCCTTGGCGCTCAGCTTCCGCAGTACCGCTTCGGCCTCGGCTGACGTGGCGCCTCCAACTGCCGCCTTGCACTCAGCCTCAGTCCACACTCCGGCCATGAAGGGGCACGCGGCTGTGGTATCGCCTGAGACGAGCGCATCTTGGTACGCCTGCCAGGACTGTGAAGCTCCTGCGGCACTATTGGCCACGGTTGCTGGCGTCACCGTCGTAGTCGTGGTGCTCGCTTCGGTCGTGGTCGAATCGCTTGAGCCGCAGGCAACTAGGCCTCCAGCGACTGCACCTACTGCCACAGCCGCGCAGATCGATCTTAATATTGGGGAGATAACTGCCTCTCGAGGCGACCCATTCGCCGCCTGTTGGAATTTAAGTAGAAGGTACTAAGGAGGGGAGACAGGGCAAACTCGCTCTGAGCCGATGCTCTAAAGCGCGAGCTGCGAGCCAACGGTGATCGTCCGCGCGGCCGGGAGGCAGAAGTAGTCGGTCGGACTCGACGCGTTGCGCGAGAGCGCGCAGTAGATCCGTTTGCGCCAACCAGCCATCTCGAACGGTCCGCCGGGAACGACGTCGAGGTGCGACAGGAAGTAGGTCGCGTGCTCAACGTCGATCCCTTCGTCAAGCCCTTCGGCCACGGCCAGCTCGAGCAGGTGCGGCACGTCGGGGGTGTCTTTGAAGCCGAGTTTTGCGGTCAGGTGGACGATGGTGTCGCCTGTATAGCCAAGCTCGTCGACCGTGAGGCGCTCTTCGTCGGGCACGAATGGTGACTTCGTCGTCTCGATCGAAAGGATCACTATCTGCTCGTGGATCGCGTGGTTGAAGTTGACAGCGCCGCGCAGCGCCATCGGCGCCGTCTCGCGGTGAGCATTTAGGTAGACGGCGGTCCCTGGGACCGTCGTCACAGGCGGGTCAAGCGTCTGAATCTCGTGCAGGAACTCACGCAGCGACCCTTCCCGCTCTGCGCGAATCCCGGTTACGTGTTGGCGTCCGCGATTCCAAGTCAGCATCAGCGTAAGCAGGATCACACCGATGGCGACTGGGAACCAGCCGCCGTGGAAGAGCTTCGTCATGTTGGCGGCGAGGAAGAGTGTGTTGACAGTTAGGAAGACGATCCCTGCGAGCCAAACGATCCAAAGTGGCCTCTTCCAGAGCTTGCGCACAACGACGAGGAAGAGGATCGTGTCGATTGTCAGCGTGCCGGTGACGGCGATCCCATAGGCCGAGGCCAACGCGGCAGACGAGCCGAAAGCGACGACCAGCGCGACGACCGCAACATAGAGGCCCCAGTTAATTGCCGGCGCGTAAACCTGGCCGATCTCAGTATTTGAAGTCTGCTTGATCTTCAGCCGCGGCATAAAACCGAGCCGCGTCGCCTGCTTGGCGACCGAGAAGGCGCCGGAGATCACAGCTTGCGAGGCGATCACGGTCGCAACCGTCGCGAGGATCACCATCGGAATGTGAGCCCAGTCGGGGAAGAGCAGAAAGAACGGGTTGCTGATCGATGACGGCGTGTCGAGGATCAGCGAACCTTGGCCCATGTAGTTGAGCGTCAGGGTTGGAAAGACGAGCAGAAACCAAGCACGGCTGATAGCCGGGCGGCCGAAGTGGCCCATGTCGGCGTAGAGCGCTTCGGTGCCGGTGATCGTCAGCACGATCGAGCCGAGCGCGATGAATGAGATGGCGAAGTGGTTGATGAAGAAGTTGACTGCGTAGGTCGGCAGCAGCGCTTTCAGCATCGAAGCGTCATCTGTCAGTTGGAGCAATCCGGCGAGGCCGATGATCAGGAACCAGATCACCATCACAGGCCCAAAGAGCTTGCCGACGAGGTTCGTACCGAACCGCTGGATGACGAACAGCCCAGTCAGCACAACGAGTGTGATCGGTACAACCAGGTTCCCTGCCGATGGACTTATGACCGTCAGTCCGCTGACCGCTGACATCACTGAGATCGCCGGCGTGATCATCCCGTCGCCGAAGAAGAGCGCGACGCCGAAGAGCCCGGCAGCAACTAGCGCCGGCTTTACCCACGGACGCTTGACCACTGCCGTTTGAACGAGGGCGATGAGCGCCATGATGCCGCCCTCGCCGTCGTTGTCGGCGCGCATAATGAAGATCACAAACTCGATCGTGACGACGATCATGATCGTCCAGAAGACGAGCGAGATGACGCCAAAAACGTCCTCGGTGGTTGCCTTCACTGCGAATCCGTCGGCCGAGAAGAGGGTCTGAAGCGAGTAGAGCGGGCTCGTGCCGATGTCGCCGAAGACGACTCCGAGCGCGCCGAGCGCTAGCGCCGCCATGCCGACGTTGCGCTGCTTGTGGCGCGGGGTGATCGACTTCATTTGGCTCATCGGTCGATCTCGACGATCAGCGGTACGTGGTCGCTTGGTTTCGTTCCCTTCCGGAAGTCGCGGTCGATGCCGCAGCTCGTGATTCCGGCTGACAGCGATTCGCTTACGAGCAGCAGATCAATCCTTAGGCCAAAGCCGCGGTGGAAGCTGCCGCCGCGGTAATCCCACCAGGTGAAGCCCTGCTCGTCGGGATGAAGCTGGCGGTAGGCATCGACGAGGCCACCGCGCTCGGCCACGGCTTGCAGCCCGGCGCGCTCCTCCTCAGTGACGTGCGTTGCTCCCTCGAACTTCGAAGGGTCGTAGACGTCAATGTCGAGCGGCGCGACGTTCATGTCGCCGCCAACGACGAGCGGCGTCCCAGCCAGCTCTTCTGCGCGGTCGGCCATCGCCGAGAGGAACTGCAGCTTCTGTGCGAACGGTTCGCTGCCGACCTCCTGGCCGTTGACGACGTAGACGCTGGCGACTCGCACGCCGAGCGACTCGATCTCGGCTTCAACCCAGCGGGCCTGATCGGGGCTGGCCTCGCCGTCGAGGCCGACCTTCGCTTCCTTCAGGCCGTGGCCCTTGGGCGCCAACACGGCAACGCCGGCCCAGCGGCCGCCGCTGTGGTGCACGGCCTCGTAGCCGGCCACCGCCAGTTCATCAACGGGGAATTGCTCCGGCGAGCACTTCGTCTCCTGCAGCAGCAGCGCGTCAGGCGAATGAACTTCAAGGAACTCGAGCACTCGCTCCATCCGTGCGCGGAGCGAGTTTACGTTCCAGGTGACGACCTTCACTTGCCCTGCCAGCGAGGCGGGCGCTTTTCGCCGAAGGCGACGATCCCTTCGCGCATGTCCTCAGAGGCGAAGGATGCTTCGCGCAGGGCAATCAGCTCAGCTTCTATCTCTGGCGCAAGTTCACCCTGGGCCGCCAGCAGCTCGCGGATCACGCGCTTGTTGCCGCTGATGCTGAGCGGCGCGTTACCTGCCAGTTCGCTCGCCCACGAGAGAGCGCAGGCTTCAAGCTCTGCGGCCGGCGCCAGTTCATTTACAAGCCCCCACTGCAGCGCTGTCGCTGAATCGATCTTGCGACCAACGAGGAACAGCTCACGCGTGCGCGGCACTCCAATCGCATCAATGAAGCGGCGCATCCCGGTGTGCGAGTAGACGAGGCCGAGCTTCGCCGGAGGCATGCCAAACTTCGCGCTGTCAACGCATACGCGCAGGTCGCAGGAGAGCGCAAGCTCAAGGCCGCCACCGATCGCCGGCCCGTTGACGGCGCAGACGGTTGGAATGTTTGTCGCGTCAAGCGCTTCAAGCGCGTTCGTGAACGGGTGCGCAACGAGCTTTTCGGCATCCTCAGCGAAGCTCTCGGCCGGAAGGTGGCCGATGTCGTAGCCGGAGGAGAAGAAGTCGCCGCTGCCGGTGATGATGATCGCGCGCGCGTCTGCCTGCTCAACCGCCTCGGAGATTGCGTCGAGGATCGGGTGGTCTAAGGCTCCGCGCTTCTCGCCGTTGTCGAAGCTGAGGCGCAGCACGCCTTCGGCGGGCTGGTCGCTGGTGACTGTTCCGGCCATCTCGTTAGGGCTGCTGCGCGCCTACTCGAGGACGACGAGCACGTCACCTTCGTTAACTGCCTGGCCCTCTTCGCAAAGAATCTCTTTGACCGTGCCTGCATCTTCGGCCTCGACAGGCATCTCCATCTTCATCGATTCGAGGATCGCAACGGTGTCGCCTTCGGCGATTACGTCGCCCGGCTTGCACTCGATCTTCCAAACGGTTCCTGTGATGTGAGCTTCGACGTCGGCCATCGATCTGTCTCCTTGGGGGATTGCTAGAGGGGCAGTCTGCCACGATAGTTCGCCAGATGGATACTTCGCAGCTAGCGGTCGTGATCGCCGCCTACAACGAAGGCGACCGGATCGCCGCCACCGTCACTGCTTTGCAGTCGGCATTTCCGGGCGCAAAGATCTTCGTTGCCGACGATGGATCAAGCGATGACACGGCCGCGCGCGCTGTGCAGGCCGGGGCTGAGGTCGTCAGCAGCGCTAAGACGGTCGGCAAGGGCGGCGCAGCGACTTTGGGCGCGCAGGCCGCGCTGCTCACAAAGCCGCAGCTAGTGCTGCTCTGTGACGGTGACTTAGCGGGTAGTGCGGCTGCGCTTGGCGTGCTGCTCGAGGCGGTTGAGCGTGGCGATGGCGATCTAGCCGTGGCGCGCTTCGCGCGCAAGGTCGGAGGCGGCTTCGGCTTCGCGGTCGGTTTTGCCCGCTGGGCGATCAACGATCTCGTCGGCCTTGAGTTCGCGGCGCCGATCTCCGGCCAGCGTGCGATTCGCGCCGAGGCTTTGGCGCAGGTGCTGCCGTTCGCGCCTCGCTTCGGGATGGAGATCGGGATGACGGTTGACGCCACGCGCGCCGGCTTCAGCGCGGTCGAAGTTGAAGTTGACCTCGAGCACCGCGCTACCGGCCGCAGTTGGCGCGGCTTCACGCACCGCTTCCGCCAGCTACTCGACTTTGTCGCCGTTTGGTTCTCGCGGCGGCTGCGGGGGTAGGTTCG
>CAMDLG010000041.1 GCA_945901565.1 Bifidobacterium breve
TTGTCTTGGTTCAAGGGCTACGAAGTGCTTCTACGTCCGAAGCGGCAAAGCCGATCGTGTTGCGCTCGGCCTGAGCGGCGCCGCTCGCGCGCGCCTCGGCCGCAACGGCGTCAGCAACCGCTGGCGCAACATCGCGGTTGAAGCAGGACGGGATGATGTATTCCTCAGTCAGCTGATCGTCGGTGACGATCTGAGCGATTGCCCGCGCGGCGGCCATTTTCATCGGCTCGGTGATCTGCTCCGCACGGACGTCCAGCGCACCGCGAAAGACCCCGGGGAAACAGAGCACATTGTTGATCTGGTTCGGGTAGTCGGAGCGGCCGGTCGCAATTATCCGAGCGTACGGAGCCGCCTCTTCGGGTGATATTTCCGGGTTGGGATTAGCCATCGCAAAGACCATCGGGTCTGGTCGCATCGTCGCGAGTGCCTCGGCAGCGATGACCTTCGCTCCGGAGAGCCCGATCAATAGGTCGGTGCCTACGATTGCGTCAGACGGGCTGCCAGCGACCTTCTCGGGGTTTGTGTTCTCCGAGTACCAGCGCTTGATCGGCGTCATCGAGCCGTCCTGATAGTCGGCCCGTTCGGTACTCAGTGCGCCCTGCGAATCGCATCCGATTATCTCGCGTACTCCGGCTTCAAGCAGGATCTTTGTGACGGCGACGCCTGCGGCTCCTAGTCCGATCACTAGGACGCGCAGGTCCATCAAGTCGCGGCCCGTGAGCCGGCAAGCATTCAGCAGCGCCGCCAGCACTACGACAGCAGTGCCGTGTTGGTCGTCATGAAAGACAGGGATGTCGAGCGATGCCTTCAGCCGCTCCTCAATCTCGAAGCAGCGTGGCGCCGAGATGTCCTCGAGGTTGATGCCGCCAAAACCGGGCGCGATTCGCTCAACCGTCTCAACGATTTCGTCAACGTCTTTGGTGTCGAGGCAGATCGGGAAAGCATCAACCCCGGCGAACTCTTTGAAGAGCATCGCCTTTCCTTCCATGACCGGCATCGCTGCGCGCGGACCGATGTCGCCTAGCCCAAGGACGGCCGTCCCGTCGCTGACGACGGCAACCGTGTTGCGTTTGATCGTGTACTGGAAGGCCCTCTCTGGGTCTTCGTGGATAGCGCTGCAAACGCGCGCCACTCCCGGCGTGTACGCCATCGAAAGGTCGTCACGAGTTTTCAGAGGGTGACGGTTGTGCTGTTCAATCTTGCCGCCAACGTGCATCTGGAAGGTGCGATCGGTCGTGTCGATAACGCGAGCACCCTCGATCGCCTCGATCGCCTCAACAATTTTGGACCATTGCTCAGAGCCAGCCGCGCTGACGGTTACATCACGGATCAGGTGCTGATCAGCTTCAACCAGCTCGATCGCACCGATCGTGCCACCGACGTCGCCAATCGCGCTAGCGACTCGACCAAGCATGCCGGGCACGTCGGCAATCTCAATCCGGATTGTCAGGCTGTACTGAGCTGAAGGGGTGGAAGACACGAGGCGCCAGTGTATGAAGGTTGGGGGCTCGCTCGCGTGCCGACTACTGCGATAGCGTCAGCAACTGTGGACAAGACGCTTTACCTGATCGACGGCAACAGCCTCGCCTATCGCGCCTTCTTTGCGCTGCCAGACACGATCTCAACCTCCAAGGGGCAGCCGTCAAACGCGATCTTCGGTTTCGCGTCGATGCTTGTCAAGCTTTTCACCGAGTACGGCAACAACCCAACGATCGTTTGTTGGGATCGCGGAACATCGGGGCGCAAAGAGATGGACCCGCGCTACAAGGCAAATCGGCCTTCGAAGCCAGATCTACTGCGCGAGCAGTGGCCTCACTTTGCCCCGATCGTCGAGGCCTTCGGTTGGCACAACGTGCACGTCGACGGCTTCGAGGCCGATGACGTGATCGCCTCGCTCGCCGAGATCGCTCGGACGGCAAGCGACCCTGTGCCGGTCGTCATCGTCACCGGTGACCGCGACTCGTTCCAGTTGATCGATCCTGAAGGGCACGTCACGGTGATGGCAACAGCTCGTGGCATCACCGAGACAAAGTTTTATGACTACGAAGGGGTGATCGAGCGCTACGGGATCGCGCCGGAGCTGATCCCGGATTTCTATGGACTGAAGGGCGACTCTTCGGACAACATCCCTGGCGTCCCTGGGATCGGCGATAAGACGGCCGCCGCGCTGTTGCAGCAATTCGGGACGTTGGAGGCAATTCTTTCGAGCGTCGACGAGATCTCTGGAGCTAAGCGCAAACAAAACTTGACCGACTTCGCTGGCGATGCGCGGCTCAGCAAGCAGCTCGCGACGATTCAGCGGGACGTCGAGGTCGACGTCGACCCACTGGCGATCGTCGCTGAGCAGAGCGAGCCTGACAGGGCGAAGCTGAGAGAGGTCTTCGGCCTCTTCGAGCTGCGGGATCCGCTGCGGCGAATCGAAGCGCAACTCGGCGAGACGGCCGACGACACGCCCCCGGCGGTGAGCGATACGAGAGCGGCCACGCTAGTCGTTGAAGCCGGGTCGCTGAGCGCGGCTGTGGCTTTAGGCTCCGCGACAGCGCCGCTAGCGATCGCCGTGGAGGTACCGCAGCTGGACGAGGGAGAGCTCTTCGCGCGCGAGCAGAGCTGGAGCTTCGCCACTTTCATCGACGGCGAAACGATGATCGGTGACCTTGGTGAGCCGAGTGAGCTCGTACAGGCGCTCGGCGAGCGGCCGGTCATCGTGCACGATGCCAAGGCTCTTGGTGACGTTCCGACAAATGTCTTCCACGACACGCTGTTAGCCGCCTACCTGCTCGAACCCGCACGGCGGAACTTTGTCCTGACGGAACTGTGCGAGGAGGTCGGCGTAGCAGTCGACTGCGAGCAGCCAGCCGCGCGGGATGCAGCATTGACGGCTGCTCTCGCGGATGTCCAGCGCGAGATGCTCGAGCAACGCGGCGAGCTAGAGCTGCTCGATCAGATCGAACTGCCGCTGATCCCCGTGCTGCGTTCGATGGAGCTGGCAGGGGTGCGACTGAACACCAAGACGCTCGCTGAAATTGCTGGGCGCGTGCGCTCCGAGATAGCAACGCTCGAGCAACAGATCTGGGTGCTTGCCGACGAAGAGTTTGTGATCGCCTCGCCCCAGCAGCTCAGCGCGATCCTCTTCGAGAAGCTCGGCCTGACCAAGAAGCGCAAAGGAAAGACGGGCTATTCGACCGACGCTCGCGTTCTCCAAGCGATCCGCGACGAGCACGAAATCATTCCCTTGGTTGAGCGCTGGAGAGAGCTGAACCAACTTTCGAAGACCTACCTGGAAGCGCTGCCGTCGCTGGTCGACGACCAAAGCCGGATCCACACGACCTTTGTGCAGGCTGCCGCTGCGACTGGACGGCTCGCTTCGATCAACCCGAATATGCAGAACATCCCCGTGCGCACGGAGCTTGGCCGTGAGATCCGCGGCTGCTTTGAGGCGGCGCCGAAGAAGCAGCTGCTGTCGGCTGACTACTCGCAGGTTGAGCTCCGCGTACTTGCTCATGTAGCCGACGAGCAGGTCTTGATGGACATCTTTACGGCTGGCGAGGATGTCCACACGGCGACTGCCCGCGAGGTCTTCTCAGTCTCGGAGGACGAGATCGATGCGGGAATGCGCTCGAAGGCGAAGATGATCAACTACGGCATTGTTTATGGCCTAGGGGACTACGGTCTCGCCGACCGGCTCAACATTTCGCGTGGTGAAGCGCGGGAGTTCATCGATGCCTACCTCGCACGCTTCGCCAAGATCCACTCGTTCATGGACGAGACAGTTGAGAAGGCAACAGACGATGGCTATGTGACGACGCTTTTCGGTCGGCGGCGCAACATTCCCGAACTCCGCTCCGCAAACGGGCAGACCCGCGCGATGGGCGAGCGTTTGGCGCTTAACACGATTGTTCAGGGCACCGGAGCGGACGTGATGAAGCTCGCGATGATCGACGTTGCTCGGGCATTGGCGGATAGTGACCTGAGCACCCAGATGATCCTCACAATCCACGACGAACTGCTCTTTGAAGGCCCTAAGACAGAGCAGGATGCACTGTCGGAACTAGCGGAAAGGGAGATGGTTGCCCCCTGGGGGGAGCGTCAACCGCCGCTGGCCGTTGATATCGGCAGGGGACGCACGTGGCTAGAAGCCAAGTAATCGCGCTAACCTTGCCGTTCAATGACAACCACATCTACCGACCAGTCCCCTGAAATCGACGTCAGTTCGCAGATTGTTCCCGGAAGCGACGGGATGCTGCTTGAAGTTGACGGTCAGATCGTCCCTAATTACGCCGCAACCTTCACGAGCTTCAATGAAGGCGAGGTCGTCTCCGGCCGCGTCGTTCAGATAGACAAGGACGAAGTACTCGTCGATGTCGGCTTCAAGAGCGAGGGAGTAATCCCTTCGGCCGAACTTTCGATCCGCAAGAACATCGACCCAGGCGAAGAGGTTGAGCTAGGTGAGGAGATCGATGTCCTCGTTCTCACGAAGGAGGATCAGGAAGGTCGGCTGATCGTATCGAAGAAGCGCGCCCGCTTCGAGAAGGCCTGGCGCCGCATTGAGGCAGCCGCCGAGACCGGCGAAGCCGTCGAGGGCACAGTCATCGAGGTCGTCAAGGGTGGCCTGATCATCGACCTCGGCATCCGCGGTTTCCTCCCCGCATCGCTCGTCGATATTCGCCGCGTGGCCGATCTTGATGAGTTCCTCCACACGAAGATCCCTTGCAAGGTGATCGAGATCAATCGTCAGCGCAACAATGTCGTCCTCTCGCGCCGAGCCGTACTTGAAGAGGCCCGCAAGGGTCAGCGCGAGGAAATCATTGAGCATCTCCAGCCCGGGCAGGTCGTTGAGGGTCAGATCTCAAACATCGTTGACTTCGGAGCCTTCGTTGACCTGAACGGCATCGACGGCCTGATTCACATCTCAGAGATCTCTTGGTCACACGTCAACCACCCAAGCGAGCTTCTTGAGATTGGTGACACCGTGCAAGTCAAGGTGCTCGAGATCGATCGCGACCGCCAGCGGATCTCGCTTGGCCTCAAGCAGACCCAAGACGATCCATGGCAGCGCGTTGTCGATACCTACAACATCGGCGATGACCTCGAAGGAACAGTCACGAAGGTTGTGACCTTTGGCGCCTTCGTTGAGATTCTCGATGGTGTTGAAGGACTAGTCCACATCTCCGAGCTCGCGGCGCATCACGTCGAAAACCCACGTGAAGTTGTCCAGCCGGGCGATGAGATCAAGGTCAAGGTGCTCGAAGTAGACGACGAGCGTCGCAGACTGTCGCTGTCGGTCAAGCGGGTTGAGGGCCAAATTCTCTCCGCCCACACCGGCAACCTGGAGTTCCCGGAAGAGGACGCAGCGATCGAGGCGCCGGCAGATTTGGTTCCGCCGGTCGTCCCCGATTCGATCGCCGGTGAGGTAGCTGAGGAAGCTGTCGCTGAGGCTGTGGTGGCTGAAGAGGTAGCTGAGGAAGCTGTCGCTGAGGCTGAGGTGGCTGAAGAGGTAGCTGAGGAAGCTGTCGCTGAGGCTGAGGTCGCAGAGGCTGAAGCTCAGCCTGAGGCCGACGCGGCCGCCGAAAGCTCGCAGGACTAACGTCGGCGGCACTGCGGTGCTCGACTTACCTCCCGTCCCGTTCGTCGGCCTAACTGGGGGAATGGGTTCCGGCAAGAGCACCGCGCTCGAAGCGCTCGAACGTCTTGGTGCACTGACGTTGTCGACCGACGCGGTTGTCCATCAGCTCTATGAGCAGCCGGATGTAGCAGCGCAGGTAATCGATAGGTGGGGCGCCGACGTAACCTCTGACGGCAACATCGACCGCGCAGCCGTCGCGCGGATTGCCTTCGCCGACCCGGAAGAACGCTCCTGGCTTGAGTCGTTGATCTGGCCGCTCGTCGGCGCCGAAGTAATCAGGTTTCGTGACCGCGCTCAGTCTCACGAACCAAGGCCGCGCGCCGCAGTTGTCGAAACACCACTGCTATTTGAAGCCGGCATGGAGCAGATCTACGATGCAACGATCGCTGTCATCACCGACGAGGAGCTCCGTCGCCAGCGGGCCGAGAGCCGCGGCCACGCTGCGGCCGATGAGCGCCATGCACGCCAACTCACTCAGAGCGAGAAGGCGGAGCGCGCGACGTTCGTCGTGATCAACGACGCGACGACCGCTGACCTTGAAGCTGAGTTGGCCTTGATCCTCGAGCAACTGAGCGCGTGAGTAGACACGCTTCGCTGCGTCGTCGCTGGCTCTGGCTGGTCTCGCTGATCGCTATAGCTGGACTGGCGGCCTGGGGCTTCTCGCATCGCACGGTCACCAGCGCAGTCACGGAGATCCAATACCCACTGCGCCACGAGGACATCATCCGTCAGCAGGCTCGTGAGAAGAATCTAGACCCAGCCTTGGTCGCGGCAGTGATCTTTGCCGAATCGCACTTTCGTTCCGGACAAACGTCGTCCGCGGGGGCTGAGGGACTGATGCAGATCACGCCGGAGACAGCGCATGACATCGCGCGCCGCTCGGGCGGCGTTGACTTCACCCTCTCAGACCTTGCGACGCCGCAACTGAACATCGCTTACGGGTCGTACCTGCTGCGCGAGCTACTGACGCGTTACGCGGGAGACGAGGAGGCGGCGCTGGCGGCCTACAACGCAGGGCCGGGCAACGCCGACAAATGGGGTGGCGCGGCGTTGAGTGTGGATGACATTCCGTTCGACGAAACTCGCGCCTATGTCGAGAAGGTGCTGCTCGCCCGCGAGGAATATCGAAGCCGCTACGGCACCGAGCTCGGTCCCGCCCCGTGAGCTTGCAGATACCCTTGCCAAGTGCCTAAGTTTCGACTCGATAGTGAGTTCTCACCAGCCGCCGATCAGCCCGCGGCAATAGATGCAATCGCTGATGCGATCGAGTCTGGCTCGCAGTTCACCACGCTGCTCGGGGCTACAGGCACAGGAAAGACGATGACGATGGCCGGCGTTGTCGAGCGCGTCCAGCGACCGACTTTGGTGTTGGCACACAACAAGACTCTCGCCGCTCAGCTCTGTAATGAGTTTCGTAGCTTCTTCCCAGATAACGCGGTCGAGTACTTCGTCAGCTACTACGACTACTACCAACCGGAGGCCTATGTCCCTAGTAAGGACCTCTTCATCGAAAAAGACTCTTCGATCAACCAAGAGGTCGATCGGCTGCGCCACGCTGCGACGGCCGCCCTGTTCGCTCGCCGCGACGTCTTAATCGTCGCGAGCGTCTCTGCGATCTACGGCATGGGGTCGCCGGAAACCTATGACAACAACGTCCAGATCCTGCGCCAGGGCGAAAATGTCGATCGCGACGCGCTGCTCCGGAAGCTCGTTGCGATTCAATACGCCCGCAACGACGTCGCGCTGACGCGCGGGACCTTCCGCGTTCGCGGAGAAGCGCTAGAGGTCTTCCCGGCATACGCTGAGAGCGCCTATCGAGTGACGCTCTTCGGCGACGAAGTCGAGCGGCTTCAGCAGTTTGATCCGCTAACAGGCGAGCTGCTCGAAGATGGTCTTGAGCACATCGCCGTCTGGCCAGCGACCCATTACAACGTTGAGGAGGGGAGCATCGAAGCCGCGGCGCAGGAGATCAGCCGCGAGCTCGAAGAGCGCTGCGCGCAGTTTGAAGCGGAGGGAAAACAGCTTGAGCCCTTGCGGCTACGCCAGAGGACGCAGTACGACATCGAGATGATGCGTGAGATGGGTTTCTGCAGCGGCATCGAGAACTACTCACGGATCCTTGATGGGCGTCAGCCTGGTGAGCGGCCGTACTGCCTGATCGATTACTTCCCAGAGGACTTCATCTGCTTCATCGATGAGTCGCACCAAACGGTGCCCCAGATCGGCGCGATGTACAAGGGCGACCGCAGTCGGAAGTCGACGCTCGTTGACTACGGCTTCCGCTTACCGAGCGCAATCGATAACCGCCCTCAAACATTCGAAGAGTTCCTCTCGATCACGCCGCAGATCGTCTTCGTCAGCGCAACCCCGAGCGGCTACGAGCGAGATCACTCAACCGTGATCGCCGAGCAGATTGTCCGGCCGACCGGCATTGTCGACCCCAAAGTCGAGGTCCGCGAGACGCTGAACCAGATCGACAACCTTTTGACGGAGATCAAGCTGCGGGTAGAGCTGGGTCAGCGGACACTTGTAACGACGTTGACGAAGAAGATGAGCGAGGACCTAACCGACTATCTCGTCGAGATGGGTGTCCGGGTCCGATACCTCCACAGCGACGTCGACACGCTTGAGCGCATCCAGATCATTCGCGACCTGCGGCTAGGTGAATTCGACGTGCTTGTTGGAGTCAATCTGCTGCGCGAAGGGCTCGACATCCCGGAGGTTTCGCTGGTGGCGATCCTCGATGCCGACAAGGAAGGCTTCCTGCGCGGAGAGACTTCGCTAATCCAAACGATTGGCCGCGCCGCCAGGCACGTTGACGGCACAGTGTTGATGTACGCAGACCGTGAAACCGACGCGATGCGCACTGCGATCTCGGAGACCAACCGGCGACGTGAGATCCAGCTCGCCCACAACGAGCTGCACGGCATCACTGCGGCGTCGATCACGAAGGGCGTCAGCGACATCGCTGAGTTCCTCCAAGCGGAGAGCAAGACCCCTGCGAAGAAACGTCGCGGGGCGAAGCGAGATCTCACCGACCATGCGCCCGACCAGCTTGAAAAAGCGATTGTCACGCTCGAAGAAGAGATGCTGGCCGCCGCTGAGGAGCTGCGCTTCGAACACGCAGCACGGCTGCGCGACGAGCTACGCGATCTGAAACGCCAGCTCGACGGCTTGGCAGCCGCCGGTTTGCGGCCCGAACCGGCTCCTGACTGACCCTCTTCGAGCTACGCTTTAGTGATGGCCGATTCGCTTCCTAGTGATCCGCACGAGCTCCGCACCGACGCGTTGGCGCGGATCGACGCTGTCGAGCGCTCGCTTGAGCAGTTGGCGGCTACTGTGCGATCGACAGCAGCCGACCTCCAGCACGAGCTTGGCGAGATTCGATTGAGCGTCCTGGAGATGCACAGTCAGGCTGTGTCAAAGCCAGCTCCGGCGCCCGAAGCTGCGGTCGGCAGCGATGCCCCGGAAGGCAACGTTGAGGGAGCACGGCTTGTCGCGTTGGACCTGATCGGACGAGGCGTCGGAGCCGAGGAAGCAAAGCAGAAGCTCACTGATACGTTCCCGGGAATTGACGCCGACCGAGTGCTTCAAGAAGTCGGCGCAAGCGCGGGAGCCTGAGCCCCGCATGGAGGTAGCTCGTTATCCGCTAGCGACTTTGAGCGCCGCGTTAGTGGTTCTGATACTGGCTGGCTCAGCGCAGGCCACAACCGTTTCGCCTCGCTTCTTTGGAGTAATGGCAAACGGGCCGCTCGACGGGGCCAAAGTCGATTTAGTCAAGGAAGAGGGCGTGATGCGCAGCAACGGCGTGCGCTCTATCCGCATGCCGGTCATCTGGCCCGACTTACAGCCGTTTGAGAAGGCATCCGACGTGCCGGTTCTGGTGAGGGGCCTTTACCCGGACGTCGATGGCGTCCCGACCAACTTCTACGTCACTGACACTCGTATCGCCGCCGCCGCACGTAACGACCTCGAGGTCACGGCGCTGGTCCTCCAGGCACCGCGCTGGGCCTCAGCAAAGCCGGGTTCGCCGTTCGCCGCCCCTAAGGATCCCGCCACTTACGCCAAGTTCCTGAAGACGTTGATCGGGCGCTACGGGCCGCAGGGGAGCTTTTGGCTCGAGCACCCTGAGCTACCGAAGCGGCCGCTACGGTCGTTCCAGATCTGGAACGAACCATCGATCAAGCAGTATTTCGACGTCCGTTCGTTCGCGCCGACCTACGTCAAGCTCTTGAGAGCCTCCTTCAAGGCAATCAAGAAGGCCGACCCCGGCGCCCGGGTTGTGTCCGCTGGGCTACCGAACTACTCGTGGAAAGATCTCGAGAAGCTCTTCAAGGCTGGGATGAAGCCCTACGGCTATTTCGACGCGATCGCCGTCCACCCGTTCACGGGTAAACCGTCAGGGAGCGTCAAGATCCTCGAGCTGATCCGCGAGGTCCTCAACAGGCACGGCGCTGGCCGTAAACCGATCTGGGTGACTGAGATTTCTTGGCCGTCCGGGATTGGCCACGTCAAGCGGCGCGCCGGGTGGGTCACGACGCGAGCCGGTCAGGCCGCCAAGGTTGATCAGGCCTACCGTGCCCTAGCGGCGGCCTCACGGCGTCTGAAGCTCGAGCGCGTTTTTTGGTACTCGTGGGTCACTCGGGATCGAAACTCACCGAACGCGTTTGACTACGCCGGCCTTCGGACGCTGCGCAGCAACGGCAGCTTCGCCGACAAGCCTGCTTTGGCCGCGTACCGCAAAGTCTCGCGTAGCCTGACACGCTGACGGCAGCAGAAGGCTCGCTTCGAGCAATAGACTGAGGGCGATGGCGTCTTCAAATTCGATCGTCGTATCCGGCGCCCGCGAGCACAACCTCAAGGACATCTCGCTAGAGCTCCCGCGCGACGCGCTGGTCGTGATCACGGGCCTTTCAGGTTCCGGCAAATCCTCGCTTGCCTTCGACACGATCTACGCCGAGGGTCAGCGCCGCTACGTCGAATCGCTTAGCGCCTATGCGCGCCAGTTCCTTGGGCAGATGGACAAACCTGACGTCGATTCGATCGAAGGGCTTTCGCCAGCGATCTCAATCGACCAGAAGACAACATCCCGTAACCCCCGTTCAACGGTCGGCACGGTCACCGAGGTCTACGACTATCTCCGGCTGCTCTGGGCGCGCGTTGGCCATCCCCACTGTTACAAGTGCGGCTCGCCAATTGCCGGTCAATCTGCCGACCAGATAATCGACCAGGTGACCGAGCTAGCTGGGGGAACACGGCTGATCGTGATGGCGCCGTTGGTTCGTGATCGCAAGGGCGAATACGGCAAGCTATTCGAAGGGCTGCGCTCCGACGGCTACGCACGCGTGAAGGTGGACGGCGAGCTGTTGATGCTCGACGAGACGATTGAGCTGGACAAGAAGTTCAAGCATTCGATCTCGGTCGTCGTCGATCGGCTCGTGATCCGTGATGGAGTTCGTAAACGGTTGGCTGACTCGATAGAGACCGCTGTCGCGCTCGCCGGCGGCATCGTTGAGGTTGAGACCGCTCCGAGCGAGGGGGAGGGCGAGCTGATGACCTTCTCTGAGAGCTTTGCTTGTCTCAAGTGCGGCGTCTCGATGCCCGATCTAGAGCCGAG
>CAMDLG010000042.1 GCA_945901565.1 Bifidobacterium breve
GGTCCATCCGGTGCCGGAAGAGGTAGACCGCGAGGTCGCCAGGCTCAAGCTCGCCGCGCTCGGCGTCTCGATCGATTCGCTCAGCGAGCAGCAGCTCGCCTACCTGCACGTCTTCTCACCGGCCCCACACGACGGCTGAACCTGCCGCCTGTGCGACGATGGCGGCCGTGAGCGATGAAGCAACAGCAGCGGCGATAGCCAAGCTTGAAGCCGACGGGGCCGCGCCGGCAACGGTCGCGAGCTTCGCCGGGCAGCTAGCTCGTCTCGCCGCGGGGGACCTCGGGATGCTGGCCGAAGCGGACCTCCAGCCGGTCACCGAGCTGCCTGACGCTGAGCGGCTCGAAGTTGACGGCGAGGCGATCGCCGCGCTGCTCAACCAGACGGTCGTGATCAAACTCAACGGCGGGCTCGGTACGAGCATGGGTCTGGCAGGGCCGAAGTCGCTGTTGGAGGTCAAGGACGGCCTCAACTTCCTCGACATCACGGCTCGCCAGATTGAGGCACTGCGCCTTAAGTACGGCGGCGCGCGGATACCGCTGGTACTGCTCAACAGCTTCCGCACGCGCGGGCCATCCTTGGCGGCGCTCGGCTCGTTTGAGGCTCTGTCGGCCGACCTGCCGCCAGACTTCCTCCAAGGCCGCGTGCCAAAGCTGCTCGACGATGGAACTCTTGCCCCAGCCTCGTGGCCAGCTGACCCGGAGTTGGAGTGGAGCCCACCCGGCCACGGTGACATCTACCCGGCGCTGGTTGGCTCAGGAATGCTCAGCGCGATGTTGGCAGCCGGGTACCGCTACGCCTTCGTCGCCAACGCCGACAACCTTGGCGCCGTCCTCGACCCGGCAATCCTCTGCTGGCTCGCGGCTGAGCAGGCGCCGTTTGCGATGGAGGTTGCCGACCGCACCGCCGCCGACCGCAAGGGTGGCCACTTGGCGCGGCGCGCCGATGGCACGTTGGTGCTGCGCGAGGTCGCCCAGACACCGGACGAGGATCAAGAGGCCTTCGCCGACACTCAGCGCCACCGCTTCTTCAACACCAACAGCATCTGGCTAGACCTCCAGGCCCTCAGCGCAGCGCTGGGGGATGACGGCGTGATCGACCTTCCGATGATCGTTAATCGCAAGACGGTCGATCCGTCTGATCCCGATTCACCTCAGGTCGTTCAATTGGAATCGGCGATCGGCGCAGCGATAGCGGCGATCCCTGGCGCCCGTGCGATCCGTGTGCCACGTTCGCGTTTCCTGCCGGTGAAGACGACCGACGACCTGCTCGTTTTGCGCTCCGATGCCTATCAGCTAGACGGAGCTGGCCAACTTGCACTCGCGGCGGCCTGCGCTGGTCGCGCGCCGCTGGCTGAGCTGGATGGCGATTACTTTCGCTTGATCGACGATTTTGAGGCGCGCTTTGCGATCGGAGTGCCTTCGCTACTGGCTGCTGAACGCTTGACCGTTAAGGGCGATGTCAGTTTTGGCGGCGATGTCACAGTCAGCGGTGTCGTCACGGTTGAAGCGGCTGCGGGTGAATCGCTGCGGATCGAAGATGGCGCGGCGCTGAGCGGTTAGCTGCGCTGCTCTTCGGCCCGGTCTTCGAGCGCTTCACGCCGTTCCTGCTCGCGCTCGCTCTGCTCGATCGCGCGGAATAGTAGGTAGACCAGCGCGACCCCCATCACGATCGTCTGCTCCAGCGCCATTAGCTCACCACCGACCTGCTGATCAACGCCAGCGCTGAGGCCAAAGATTCCGCCGCGAGCCTCGTAGTACGGATAAAGAGGGTTGGGCGCGAAAGTCAAGATGATTCCCAGCAGCCCAACGCCGACCTTGGTCGACACCATGTACAGCAACGGCCCCATCGCGCCGCCACGGAATCTCGAGCGGATTGGTGACAGTAGTTGCCACCAGTAAAGAAAACCGACGCTGAGGAAGCAGACGTGCTCGAGTATGTGGACGGTGACATTCCCGAGCGCCGCATCGTAGGCGGCTGGCACGTGCCAAGCCCACATCGCGACGATGTAGAGCACGACAGCCACCCACGGATGCATCAGCGGGCCGAGCGCCCGCTCCAGCGCTTGCAGGCGCCGTGTTGCCGGGCGAAGAAGAATCTTGTTCAGCCCGAGGATGCAGAAGATCGGTACGAGGTCCAGCAGCAGCATGTGCTGCGCCATGTGGAAACTGAACGATTGCTGGGCTAATGCGTCGATCGGCGATAGCAACGCAAGCGCAAGCGAGATCAACCCGATCAAGAAGCTCAGCAGCCGCCAGAGCGGCGCCGCGCGGCCGCCGTCGACTCTGCGCACGCGCCACCAGCGTGGCAGATAGAGCCCGCCGAGGATCAAGATCATCAGGATCGGCCCGGGGTCGAACGTCCACGATGTATCGGCCGCCGCAGCGATCGGCAGGGTCAGAGTTGGGGCCAGCATTAGCGTGGATCGTCGCAGACGGCTACTGGTCGCGATGCGACTAGCCGGTCAAGCTTGCTCCGATCCTCCGTGCGGCGCTAAATCTGCTGGTTCCCCCACTCTGCTGGGTCTGCCGCGAATCGGCCGCGGATCACCTCTGCGAAAGCTGCCGTATGCAACTCCCCTGGATTGAGCCGCTGGCGCCGCCGCGCCGCGGCAGTCTGCTCCAGCAGCATTGGTCACCACTTGAGTTCGAAGGACCCGCCAGGGCCTTAGTCCACGCGCTGAAGTTCCACTCTGCGACCGCGCTCGCGGTATTGATGGCGCAGCATCTCGTTGATGCCCTGCCGCCTAGAGCCTTTCCGCCCGGTGCTGCGATCGTTCCCGTTCCGGCTAGCCGTGCGCGTTTACGTCAACGCGGCTTCGATCACGCCAATCTGTTGGCGGGCGAGCTTTCGCGGCGCACGATGCTCCCGATTCAGCGGCCGCTGAGGCGCGAAGCATCGCTCGCCCTAGGGCAGCGCGGCTTGGGTCGCCGTGACCGCCTCAGCGGTCGCGGGCTGCAAGTCAGCCTCGTAGGTAGAGCGCCGCTGCAGGTGGTTCTGATCGACGATGTATGCACGACCGGGGCGACGCTCGAGCTTTGCGCAGAAGCGCTTCTTAGCGGCCGAACCGAACAGGTCAGCGCTGTTACTTATTCCGTTGTCGGTTAGCGCAAGCGGTGGTACATTTGTATTACCTCCATCACGACAAAGGACTCCCTATGCGAATCGACCTGACCGGGACCAATATCGAGATCAATGGAGAGCTGCGCGCGCTGGTGGCTAAGCGCTTCGCCAAGATCAGACGGCGCGTCCCCGAGGATGTTCATTGCGAGGTGATCCTCGCCGAGGAGCACAACCCGAAGATCGCCGACGGGCAGAAGGCTGAAGCGAACCTCCACATCAAGGGCGGAACAATTAATGCCAAGGCGCACGAGCGCGACATGGCGGCCGCGATCGGTCGAATAGCGGACGAAGTCGTGCGCCAACTGAACCGACGCGGCGACCGCGCCCGTGCCCACAGCCGGGCCGGCGCTGACACGATCCGTCATGGCCACCCGGAGGGCGCCGTTTAGAGAGGCTCGCTGGGCGCCGCGCGCGGCTACACTTCGGGCAATGGGTTTGCTCGAAAAAGCACTGAATGTCGGCGAAGGAAAACAGTTTCGTCAGTACGAGAAGCGTGTTTCAGAGATTTCCTCGTTTGAGGATCAGCTCGTTGCGCTCAGCGACGAGGAGCTACGCGGCCGGATGGACGGGCTGCGTCAGCGCGTGCGCGAGCAGGGCGAATCGCTCGACAGCGTTTTGCCGGAGTGCTTTGCAATCGTCCGCGAGGCCGGTCGCCGCTTTCTCAACATGCGCCACTTCGATGTTCAGTTGATCGGCGGCATGGTGCTGCACGGCGGCAATATCGCTGAGATGAAGACCGGTGAAGGTAAGACGCTGACCGCAACGCTGGCGGTATGCCTCAACGCGCTTTCCGACAAGGGTGTTCACCTCGTGACCGTCAACGATTATCTGGCGCGCCGCGACGCCGAGTGGATGAGCCCGATCTACGACGGACTCGGCTTCAGCTGGGGTGTACTGCAGAACATGCAGGATCCGGACGAGAAACTGGCCGCCTACGCCGCCGACATCACATATGGAACCAACTCCGAGTTTGGCTTCGATTATCTGCGCGACAACATGGCGCAGACGCTCGAGGAGAAGGTCCAGCACGGAGGCCGGATCGGCGAGGACGGTCGCCCAGTAGCGATGCACAACTTCGCGATCGTCGACGAGGTCGACAACATTCTGATCGATGAGGCGCGGACGCCGCTGATTATTTCCGGCGCGCCCGAGGCCGCCGGGGACTCCTACGGAAAGTTCGCCAAACTTGCACCGCAAATGGTTGCCGGCAAGACGCCCGTGGGGATGGACCCGCGCGCCAAGAAGGACTTCGTCGCCGACTTCGATTACGAGTTCGATGAGAAGCACAAGACCGTCGCGATAACCGAGCGCGGCGTAGGCAAGGCCGAGACGTTCATGAACATCGACCATCTTTACCGGGCAGAGAACGGCCCGCTCGTCAACCACTTGATCCAGTCGCTGAAGGCCCAGAGCCTCTACAAGCGTGATGTGGACTACGCCGTCATCGACGGTGAGGTGCGGATCATCGACGAGTTCACCGGTCGAATCCTCGAAGGGCGTCGCTGGTCGGAAGGGCTCCACCAAGCGGTCGAGGCAAAAGAGGGCGTTCGCGTCCAAGAGGAAAACCAAACGCTTGCCACGGTCACTCTGCAGAACTTCTTTCGCCTCTACGACAAGCTCTCAGGGATGACCGGAACGGCCTTGACCGAGGCAACCGAGTTCATGAAGATCTACAAGCTCGGCGTCGTCCAGGTGCCAACCAACCGCGGCATGGTCAGGGCCGATCAGAACGATCAGATTTACAAGACGAAGGACGGCAAGTGGAGTGCGGTCGCACGCGAGATCGCTGAGCGCCACGAGTCCGGCCAGCCGGTTCTAGTCGGAACGATCTCGGTCGAGATCTCAGAGCTGCTCGGCGCGATGCTCGCCGAGCGCGGAATCCCGCATACGGTCCTCAACGCGAAGCCAGAGTACGCAGAGCGTGAGGGTGAGATCATCGCCGAGGCTGGCCGCCCCGGTGCCGTAACGATCGCCACCAACATGGCCGGTCGCGGCGTCGACATCAAGCTCGGCGGTAGTCCAGAGCACCTCGCTCGAGAGGAATTGATCGCTAGCGGTGTCAAGCCGCACGAGCCCGAATTTGCTGAGCAGATGCCAGCGCTAATTACTGAGCACGAGGCCAAGGTTGCCGACGCGCGCGAGCAGGTGATCGAATCAGGAGGCCTATTTATTGTCGGCACGGAACGCCACGAGTCACGCCGGATCGATAACCAGTTGCGAGGCCGCGCCGGCCGTCAGGGTGACCCGGGTGAATCCCGCTTCTTCCTCAGCGCTGAGGATGATCTGGTGCGCCTTTTCGCCGGCGATCGCATCTACAAGATCCTCGATCGTCTCGGCGGCACTGACGACGAAGGAAACGAGGAGCCGATCGAGGCTGGGATGCTTTCGAAGCAGATTGAGAAGGCCCAGCGCAAGGTTGAGGAACAGAACTTCCTGATCCGCAAGCGCGTCCTCGAATACGACGACGTGATGAACGAGCAGCGCCGCGTTGTCTATGCCTACCGCGACGAGGTGCTCGAAGGGGTTGACCTAGGCGAGCAAGCCCGCAGCGAGATCGCCGACGTGGCACGACGCTTCGTCGATGAATACACGCCAAGCGATTACGTCGAAGATTGGGATCTAGCCGGTCTATTCGTCGCTCTCACCGACATCATGCCGGTCGGAACACTCGATCCGGAGCTGACTGCCGCCGGCGTGCTGGCAAGTAACCTCGATCGTCAGTCGCTGAGCGACCGCATCGTTGACGAATCGATGGCCCTCTACGACGGCCGCGAAGAGGAGCTCGGCGATGAATTGATGCGAGCGCTGGAGCGCTATCTGCTTCTCCAAACGATCGACCAGCGCTGGAAAGAGCATCTCTACGACATGGACTACCTGCGAGAGGGAATCCACCTGCGCGGCTTCGCTCAGATCGATCCCCTCGTGGCCTACAAGAACGAGGCCTTCACGCTATTCGGTGACCTGATGAACTCGATCTGGGCCGACTTCGCGCGGATGGTCTACCACGTCGAGGTTGAGGTCGAGCTTGACGAATCAGAGCAGCCGTTTGCTCCGTCGCCAGCCGCCACGGCGGGCGACATCAGCTACTCATCGGGCGGCGCCGTTGGCGCGCTCGAGGCCGCAGCATCGGGCGGCGCTGTCGCCGAGGCTGCTTACCCAGAGACGAGCGAACCGCAGCCAGCTGAGCCGGTCGAGCAGCGGATCCTCGACGCTGACGAGCAGACCGGGCGTAACGACCCTTGCTGGTGCGGCTCTGGTCAGAAGTACAAGAAGTGCCACGGCGCCTGAGCGGCGCCCTGCGAGCCAGTCAATTCGCTGCTAGCGTCGCACGTTGTGGCTACAGGACCAAATCTTGAGTCGGCACCGCAGCGCCTCAGCGCGGTAACCGAGCAGCTGACGGAGCTTTCGAGCTTCCTTGGACCCGACGACCTGGCCCGCCAGGTCGCCGAGCTCGAAACCCGCATGGGCGCCGAGGGGTTCTGGGATAACCAAGATGAAGCGGCGCGCGTCAGCGCCGAGCACGCCCGCGTCTCACGCCGCCTGGGACGCTGGCAGGAGCTCTCAGGTGATGGCGATGACCTCGCGACGATGCTGGAGCTAGTTGACGAGGATCCATCTCTGGCCGGCGAGTTCGAGGGTCAACTGATCGACGTCGAGCGCCGTCTCGCAGCCTTCGAAGAAGAGCGCCTCTTTGCCGGCGACTATGACGCTGGCGATGCGCTGGTGACGGTCAATGCCGGCGCCGGCGGGACCGACGCCCAAGACTGGGCTGAGATGGTCTTGCGGATGATGATGCGCTGGGCCGAGAGCCGCGGCTTCGATGTCGAATTGCTGGAGGCCAGCGCGGGGGAAGAGGCCGGTATTAAGTCGGCGACCTTCAAGGCTTCCGGCGAGAACGCTTACGGCCTCTTCTGCGCCGAGCGCGGTGTTCATCGCCTCGTTCGTCTTTCGCCTTTTGATTCAGCCAGCCGCCGCCAAACCTCGTTCGCAGGCGTTGAAGTCGCGCCGGTAGTTGACGAGATCGAGGGCGTCACGATTGAGGACGATGACCTGCAGATAGACACCTACCGCGCCTCCGGCGCCGGTGGTCAGCACGTCAACAAGACCGACTCGGCGGTGAGGATCACGCACCGGCCCAGCGGCATCGTCGTTCAGTGCCAGAACGAGCGTTCACAGTCCTCGAACAAGGAGACGGCGATGAAGATGCTCAGGGCAAAGCTGCTTGAGCTTGAGGAGCGTCTCCGCTCCGATGAGATCGCCGCGGAGAAGGGCGAGAGTCAAGACGTCAACTTCGGCTCACAGATTCGCTCCTACGTCCTCCATCCCTACACGATGGTCAAGGATCACCGCACCGACGTTGAGATCGGTGATGCCCAGCGCGTTCTCGATGGCGATCTCGACGAGTTTGTTCGAGCTGAGCTTCTGCGGGCTAGCGGTAGCTAATGGGTGGCGCCGAGCATGATCAGTCGAGTGCCCCATTTCTGGAAGCAATCGTCGCCTACAAAGCACGCAATCCGGCACGCTTCCACGTTCCCGGGCACAAGGGCGGCGTTGGCGCCGACCCGGCGCTAGTCGAAGCACTAGGCGCCGACGCCCTTGCCCACGACCTCGCACAGGGGATCGATGGGATCGACGACGGGCCAGAGCCAAACCCGTACTCGCTCGCCGAGAGCCTGGCGGCCGAAGCGTACGGCGCCGAGAAGACTTGGTTCCTCACGAATGGTGCATCACAGGGCAACCACGCTCTCTGCCTAGCGCTTGCACCGCTTGGAAAGCACGTTGTTGCTCAGCGCAACTCGCACGCTTCGATTGTCGATGGCCTAGTTCTTAGCGGCGGTAACCCAATCTTCATCGAGCCCGAGTACGACAGCGAGCTTGGGATGGCGCTCGGCGTCGACCCGCAGAAGCTAGCCGCGCTACTCGCCGAGCATCCCGATGCTCATACCGCATTCATCGTTTCGCCGACCTACTTCGGTTTGACCGCCGACCTGGAGGGCTGTATTGAGGTTGCCCACGCCGCCGATGTGGCGCTGGTCGTCGACCAGTCGTGGGGTGCGCATCTTGGCTTCCACCCAGAGCTTCCACCTAGCGCACTGTCACTCGGCGCCGACGCCGTACTAACGAGCACGCACAAGCTGGCCGGGTCGATGACGCAGAGCGCAATGCTGCACCTTGGCAGTAGTGAGCGAATCGACGCGGCGGCGATTAACCGCGCTGTGAGGATCCTCCGTTCGACTAGCCAGAGCACGCTGCTGATCGCCTCGCTCGATGCGGCCCGGCGTCAACTGGCTACCCGCGGAGAGGCTCTGCTGGGCGAAACTATCGAGAAGCTCGTCGTCGTTCGCGAAAGGCTTGCGGCGGTTAATGGGATAGAGCTAGTCGACGCGAGCTTCGTCGGGCGCCTGGGCGTAAGCGGTTACGACCCGATGCGAATCGTGCTCGACGTCCGCGAAGTTGGCTGCAGCGGGTTTGAGTTTCTTGATCACCTCGCTGGCGAGCACGATGTTCACCCGGAGATGGCATCGCACGCGACGGTCGTCTTCGTCGTCAGCGTTGCCGAGACCGATGCCCAGCTCGATCGGTTGGTTGAAGCTGTAGCTGCGACGGCAGAGCAGCTGCGCCGCGAAGGCGGCCCGCTCCAGCCGGTTGCGCTGCTCGCTCCGTCGGCTGGTTGCGTCGTCCCGCCGCGCGAGGCCTTCCTAGGCGAAGCAGAGGTCGTTCTGCTTGACCATGCAATCGGTCGGATCTCATGTGAATCAATCGCCGGATACCCGCCGGGGATCCCAGCCCTCCTGCCAGGCGAGCGCGTCAGCGCCGAGGTGATCGCCCATCTTCGCCAGACAGTCGCCGCCGGCTCACGCGTGCACGGTGCGAGCGACTCGACGCTAGCCACGATTGCCGTCCTGCGCGAAGAGCGCCCGGGCTGATTCCCTAGTCTCTACTTATGGATCAGGCGACCCGCCTTGAGCTCGATGACGTTGTCACCCGCGCCTTGGCCGAAGACCTCGGCGACGGGGATCAAACGACGCTTGCGACCGTCCCCGAAGGGCTCAGCGCGAAGGCCGTGATCACGCAGAAAGAGCCGGGTGTTCTCTTCGGGGTAGAAGCTGCCGAGGCCGTCTTCCGGGCTCTCGACTCAGAGATCGATCTTCAATTGCTAGCCGAGCAGGCCGTGTGGCGCGAGGGAGGCCCGGTCTTGAGCATCGAAGGCGATGCTCGCGCAGTCATTAGCGGTGAGCGCAGCGCCCTCAACCTGCTCGCCCACCTGAGCGGCGTGGCTACATCGACAGCGCGCTACGTCCGTGCAGTTGAGGGGACGTCAGCGACGATTCTCGACACGCGTAAGACAACTCCGGGCATGCGTCTGCTGGAGAAAGCTGCAGTCGCCGCGGGCGGCGGCCGCAACCATCGGATTGGACTCTGGGACGCCTTTCTGATCAAGGAGAACCACATCGCCTGCGCTGGCGGGATCGCGCCGGCTGTTGCAGCCGCACGGGTCGCCGAACCCGATCTGCTGCTAGAGGTCGAATGCCAGAACCTTGACGAGGTGGATCAGGCGCTCGAGGCTGGGGCGGAGCGGCTGCTACTCGACAACATGAGCGTTTTGCAGCTCACTGACGCAGTGACGCACGTCGCTGGCCGCGCAGAGTTGGAAGCTAGCGGGGGCGTGACGCTTGACACTGTCGCCGAGGTCGCCGCTACTGGCGTACAATTCATCTCAGTGGGCGCGATTACTCACTCAGCCGCGGCGCTGGACCTCTCACTGACAGTCGAGCTAGAGCGATGAGCTCGTTGCCTCTGCCGATGGCGCCCGAACCGGCCGCTGATCCGATCCTCGTCGCTGAGATGCAGGCTGAAGTGCGCGAACTCGCGAAGGCGCGCGACGCCGTAATCCTCGCGCACAACTACCAAGTGCCCGAAGTTCAAGATGTGGCCGATTATGTCGGTGATTCACTCGGCCTCTCGCAGCAGGCCGCGGAGGTCGAAAATTCTGTAATTGCATTCTGCGGCGTCCACTTTATGGCCGAGACGGCATCGATTTTGGCACCGGAGAAGACGGTCTTGTTGCCGGATCTCGACGCCGGCTGTTCGCTCGCCGATTCGATCACAGCTGAGCAGCTGGTCCAGTGGCAGGCGAAGTTCCCGGAAGCGATCACGGTGATGTACGTCAATACGACGGCGGCGGTAAAGGCAGTGACCGACTACTGCTGCACATCGTCGAACGCTGTCGCTGTGGTCGAGGAGATCATCAAGCAGCACGGCCCCGAGGTAGAGATCTGCTTTGGCCCCGACATGTTCCTCGGCGCTTACGTGCAAAAGATCACCGGTCATCAGCCGATGCACATCTGGGACGGTGAGTGCCACGTGCACGCCGGAATCCGCCCCGATGACATCACCAACGTTCGAGCCGAACACCCAGGCGCCGATTTCTTGATTCATCCGGAATGCGGCTGCGTGACATCGGTGATGGAATATGTCGCGGCCGGCGATGTTGATGCCGATGGCGTCCAGATGCTTTCAACTGGCGGGATGATGGGATACGCCGCCGAGGCTGCGAAGGACGGTTCGAAGCGCGATGTGATTGTTGCGACGGAGACTGGGATGCTTTATCCGCTACAGAAGGCCGCACCGCAGCTCAATTTCATTCCAGCCAACGCTGAGGCGAGCTGTCGGTACATGAAGATGATCACGCTGGAGAAGCTGCGCAATACGCTGCGCGACGGCAGCGGCGAGGTAAAGGTTGAGCCGCTAATCGCGGAGCGCGCGCGGCTGCCGATCGAGCGGATGGTTGCGATTAATCCGTAGAGGGCCGTGGTTTAGCCGTATCGACTATTCGTCGCTGAAGCTGTCGGCGAAGTCGCGCTGCGTCTTGCCGCGGCCGTTCGTGCGCTGACCGCCGCCGAGACCGCCGCCGTCGCCCCGCTGACCGCCGCCGAGACCGCCGCCGCTGCCCCTTTGACCGCCGCCGAGGCCTCTGCCGCCTCCGCCGCCCAAGCCGTCACCTCTGGTGCGTTGACCGCCGCCGAGGCCTCTGCCGCCTCCGCCGCCCAAGCCGTCACCTCTGGTGCGTTGACCGCCGCCGAGGCCTCTGCCGCCTCCGCCGCCGGG
>CAMDLG010000043.1 GCA_945901565.1 Bifidobacterium breve
ACCTTCTCGTAGGGAACGAAGCCGACGAGGTCCTCGATGTCGACGCCGCGGTAACGCAGTGCGCCGCCTTCGCGGTCAGGCTCTGCGATCACTGTCTCAAATGCGACTACACCCTCAAGGCCGGAACTAACCTCAGTCATAAAACACGCTTTCTCAAGTCCAAGGGTTGATTCTATTGACTTCAAGTTTCCCACGATTGGGGCCGTTGCGCGATGCGCCTAGCGGCGCGCGCGGTTAATCTGGCTCAGCAACCGAATGGTGAAAGGCGCAAATGTCAGATTCAGAGTTGATGTTCCGTCCAATTGATGAGCTCGCAGGACTGGTCAAGAACGGTGAGATCAGTGCGCTTGAGCTAGTCGATACTTCGCTAGATCGAATCGACGCGCTAAACCCGACCTACAACGCATTCATCGACGTATTCCACGAGAAGGCCCGTGCCGACGCGGCGAAGGTCAAGAGTGGCGACTCGAGGCCGCTCGCCGGTGTGCCCGTCGCGATCAAGAACAACCGCCCGGTCGAAGGCGAGAGGCTGACCTTCGCGGCAGACGTGATGGGCGACTTCCGCTCCAGCCACGACGCATTCCTCGTTCGTCGTCTGCGCGACGCCGGCGCGATCGTCGTCGGCACGACCAACCTGCCGGAATTTGGAATTCTGCCGACGACCGAGCCGCGCCGCTTTGGCCCGTCCCGCAACCCATGGGACACGACGCGCACAACCGGCGGCTCGTCGGGCGGCTCAGCGGCCGCTGTTGCTTCAGGGATGGTTCCGTTTGCTCACGCCAACGACGGTGGCGGATCAACACGGATCCCGGCGGCATGCTGTGGGCTCGTTGGCCTGAAGCCGCAGCGTGGCCGGATCTCGTCCGGTCCCGACGTCGGCGGCTCATTCCTCGGCATCGATGGCGTACTGACGCGCACAACTGCTGAGACGGCGCTGGCGCTTGACGTTCTCGCAGGCTATGAGGCTGGCGACGCCTACTGGGCCGCGGCGCCAGGGAAGCCGTTCGGCGAGCTAGCGCGCGAAGAGCCAAAAGGTTTGAAGATCGCGATGACGCTGAGCCCACCGCTCGAAGGCGCAACGCTCGACCCGACATCGGTGGCCGCCGTCAACGACGCCGCTGAGCTACTACGCGAACTTGGCCACGAAGTCGTCGAAGTCGATCCGCCGTGGAGTGTTCCCGGGATGCTGGAGCTCTTCTCGGCGCTATTTGGGCCGATGATTTCGCTGCAGATCGCCTTCGCCCAGATGATCAGCGGCAGCGAGTTCACGGAAGATCAGATGGAGCCGCTGAGCTGGTCAATCTGGCAGCAGTCGCAGGAGATAAGTGCAGTGATGGGCTTCGGCGCTGAGGTTCAGTTACAGGCGCTGGCGCGAATGATCGTCAGCTGGGCCGAAGATTACGACGCGATCCTCTGCCCCGCGCTGGCCGAGCCGCCGGTAACTCTAGGCACGATCGACAGCTGCTCGGACAACCCGATGGGCGCCTTCGCTCGCTCTGGGCACTTCACGCCGTTCACGGCGATCTCAAACGCAACCGGTTCACCGGCAATCTCGGTACCGCTCTACCAGAACGACGATCTTGGGCTTCCGCTGGCGGTGCAGTTGATCGGTCGCCCGGAGTCCGAGGGGCTGCTGCTGGCGCTCAGCGCTCAGCTTGAGAACGCGTTGCCCTGGGCCGCGCGCCGCGCACCGCTAGCCGCTAGCTAGTCGAGCCCAAGTACGTCGCTGAAGCGGCGTGGTGACAGACCGAGCGCAGCAAGATCGTCGCTGCCGCGCGCGGCGATCATTTCAGCGCCAAGCAGCGCTTGCTGATCCCAGACCATCGGCAGCTCAACTGCGCCTGAGGTCGCGAGCCTCAGCATCGCCTTGGCGAACCCTGGAGTGACTGGGAGCGCTGGCCTCCGGCGGCCCAACGAGCTGCCGATCAAGCGGCTGATCGTCCGTAGGTCGAGTGCCTGCGGACCGGCCAGCTCAACCCGCCGATGGCTCTGATCGGTTGGCACGGCGGATTGTGCGATCACTGCGTCAGCGATATCTGGGACCCAGATCGGCTGGTAGCGGCCATGGCCCGGGACGGGAATCATCCCCGCCCGGGAGCAACCATCGATCGCTGTGAAGAGAGGGTCCGGCGACGCGTGTGCCAGCGAGAGAGCGAAGGTCGTTGTCGCGATCCGCGCCGAGGCAACAGCGTCCTGCGCAATTGCTTTGTCGCGCAGCAGCCTCGTCGGCGCGCCGCGTTCAGCGCCGAGCGGCGAGAAGTAGCTGAAGTGCTCCGCGCCGGCCGCCTCCGCCGCCTCGATTAGCCGCCAAGTAGCGATCGAACCAAGCTCCTCGATCGTTCCGCCGGCCTGATCGTGACTAGCGGCTGCCAGGTGGATCACGTGGCGAACGCCGCGTGTCGCGTTGGCCAACGAGCGGTGATCGGCCAAGTCGCCGAGCACGATCTGTACACGGACTCGCTCAGCGCCGAGTCGACGCGGGTCGCGCACGAGGCAGCGCACAGGCTCGCTTCCGGCTGTTAGCCGCGGCAAGAGCTCCGATCCAATCAATCCGGTCGCGCCTGTGACTAACAACATGGCGCGGAGCGTATCGCGCACATCCCGAGGCGGTCGCTACAGTTCGCGCTCAGAGGCAGCCCACGACAGAAGGATTGATCAGCATAGATGGCTTACGTAATCGCAGAACCATGTATCGACACGAAGGACAACTCTTGCGTTGAGGTCTGCCCGGTGGACTGCATCCACCCGACGCCCGATGAGCCCGACTACGACAAGGTGAAGATGCTGTTCATCGATCCGGAAGAGTGCATCGACTGCGACGCCTGCGTTGAAGCCTGCCCGGTCGACGCATGCTTCGCCGAAGATCAGCTGCCCGAAGAGTGGCTGAAGTACTCGGCCATTAACGCTGAGTACTACGCCAGCGGCGCTTAAGCCATCGGCAGCGTCATGCCGACAGGCTCGGGGCCATCGGCGTCCGCTGCGTCGGCTGGCATCTCGGCCTGAATCATCGGAAGCTCGGCCGGGAAGATCGCGATAAGTCCGCGGGCCGCCTGACGGATCGATTGCGCCGCAGGGTCGTCGGGGTCGCTGATCACCAGCGGCACACCTGCGTCAGCCTGCTCGCGCAGCGGCATCGTCAGAGGCACCTTGGCGATTAGCGGTACGCCAATCTCGTCGGCTAGTTCCTGACCGCCTCCCTCACCAAAGATTTGGTAGCGCTCGCCGTCCGGCGCGACAAAGCCGGCCATGTTCTCGATCACTCCGGCGACCTCGAGGTTGACCTTGTTGGCCATGTCGGCGGAGCGACGGGCAACCTTCTGCGCGGTCTGTTGAGGCGTCGTAACGATCACAAACTGAGCCTGCGGTAGCAGCTGCGCCAATGTCATCGAGACGTCGCCGGTGCCGGGCGGCAGGTCAACCAAGAGGAAGTCCAGCTCGCCCCACTCAACGTCCTCGAGGAACTGTGTCAGAGCCTTGTGCAGCATCGGACCACGCCAGACGACGGCGGCATCCTCTTCGACGAAGAAGCCGATCGACATGATCTTGACTCCGCCCGATTCAAGCGGCACGATCTTCCGCTCCGGCGATACCGGCGGGCGACCTTTGACATTGAACATGCGTGGGATCGAGTAACCCCAGACATCGGCATCGAGCACGCCGACGCGCTTTCCATCGGCGGCAAGCGCTGCGGCAAGGTTTGCGGTGATCGTCGACTTGCCGACTCCGCCTTTGCCGGAGCCGATGCAGACAACATTGCTGACCTGTGCGAGAGCGCCCTCAGGCAAGGAGCCACGGCCAAGCTTGCGCTGCAATTCGCCCTTCTCGGTATCGCTGAGAACATCGAAGCTGACGCTTACGCCGGTGACGCCATCGAGAGGCCCAACGGCCTCAGCGACTGCGTCTTCGAAGTGGCTGCGGATCGGGCAACCGGCGGTCGTCAGCGAGACGACAACAGCCACTTTGCCGTCGTCGGTTTGCTCGATCGAGCGAACCATTCCGAGTTCAACGATTGACTTGCGAAGCTCTGGGTCGATGACGACTTCGAGCGCCTTGAGGATCTGCTCTTCTGTAGGCATCGTCCCATTGTGACAAAGAGCCGCGCAAATTCGGTTCCCACCCCGAAGCGACGACGACCCGCACAGTGGCGGGCCGTCGATACCTCAGGAACTGCTTAGCGTCTAGCTAGGCGGTGACCTTTGAAACCTGCTCAACGATCGGAGCGACTGCGTCCTGGACGCGGCCACTAACGACGTCGGCCTGACGCGTCACATCGCTGCGCACGCTGCGCAGCTGCTTGTCGGCGTCCTTGCGGAAGTTACGAACCTCACGCTCAATCCGAGTGCGGTTGCGCTTGATCTCGCGCTCGATACGCGCGCTCGCTTGACGAACCTCACGCTCAGCCTTGCTGCGAGCGACGCTGCCGCGATGCTCAACCTTCTTGAGCTGCTTCTCAGCACCCTTGCGGCTGCCGACCGTCGTGCGGAGCTCTTCGATCGCATCGATGACCGTGTCACGTGCGACGAGGACGGCACCGACCTGAAGGTCAGCGGCGCGCTCAACGCGCGAGTGGGACTGCTTGGCGGCTGCCTTCGGCTTAGCGCCAGCGCGGCCGCGCGTCTTGGTCTTCGCCGACTTAGCCTTCGCGGCGGTCTTAGGAGCCGCCTTCTTGGTGGTAGTTGCCATGTGATTACTTCCTTTCGTGTACTTAGAACTAATGAGCTTACGGTTAGAGTAGCAGCTTTACGAACAGGTGTTCGTGGATCGCGGTAATACGCGCCGTAACGCCCTCAGTTAAAGGGCTGAAAAGGAGATCGCGTCGGCTAGCGCCGTCGCCGTAGGCGCTGCAACGACGGCTGAAAGGCCATCGGAACCTTCCAGCGGCAGCGCCAAAGCGCTCGGCGCAGCGGGAAACGCCACCTCGCCGCCGACTTCGCGCACGACGAGCTGGCTCGCAGCGATGTCAACAGGCCTGCAGCTCCAAAGCGAAACCATCGCGTCGGCCCTGCCGGCA
Source organism: Bifidobacterium breve (assembly GCA_945901565.1). Lineage (GTDB taxonomy): Bacteria > Actinomycetota > Thermoleophilia > Solirubrobacterales > Solirubrobacteraceae > F1-60-MAGs163. The sequence goes on from CAMDLG010000043.1 coordinate 5,012, forward strand.
GCTACTTGGCAGCAGGAAATAGCCATCGAGCCGAAGGCCCGGACGCGGTGTGCGCCTTCAATCAGCGCCGGCGAACTTGCCGCAAGGTTTAGCGGCGAGGCACCCTCGACGAGCACCAGCTCAAGGCGCCCATCGGCGCTACGACGCTCAGGCTCAACGGCAGCCAACGGCTCACCGTTCAGCCAGGCGCCCTCGCCGCGAAACGCGTGCCACTGCTCGCCGCTTCCAAAGTCGTGTACGAAGCCGAAGCAAACGTCGGCCATCGTCGGCCCGTCAGCAACCGCGATAGAGATCGAATGGGCTGGCAGTCCCCGCTTCGCGTTGAGCGAACCGTCGATTGGGTCGATCACGACAAACGCTTCAGTGCTACCGAAGTCAACCGTGCCCCGTTCCTCTGAGAGCGCCGTGAACCTCGCGCCCTCGTCGAAGAGCTTCTGCAACTCGAGAAAGACGATCTCCTCGGCCTGCTGATCGATCAGCAGAGTGTGATCGCCGCCCGCGCCAATCGCGCCGGTCTCCAGCACCCGCGAGTCGCGCTGCGGCGTCGCAGCGAGCAGCTCGCCGAGCGAGGCCGCGCAGCGAGCGGAAAGTTCGAGCCAATCAAAGCTGAGAATCGCCGACGAAGGAGCCATCTTGCTCTTATCCTAAGGGCGTGCCCGAAAGTCCCCTCCAGCTGACCGACGAGCAGCGACGCATCGCTCAGTTCGCTGGCAAGTCTTTGGTGGTCGCGGGCGGCGCTGGCAGCGGCAAGACAACCGCGCTCGCAGCGCGATACGGATGGCTGGTCGGCGAGCGTGGAGCCGAGCCAGAAGAGATCATCGCGATCAGCGACTCTGCTGCGGCGGCCGACCGCCTGAGAGGACTAGTTGAGCAGCAGCTCGACCGCGGCTTCTCAGAGCTGCCGATTGAGTCGGTCAGCGACTTTGCGGCGCGACTGCTCCGCGACGAGATGCCGGAGAGCGGGCTCGACCCATTCGTGGCAACGCTCAGCGGCGCCGACCGGCTAGCGATGTTGATCGAGCGCGTCGATCAGCTTGACCTGCGCGAGCACGACTTTGCTGGGCGGCCGGTCAAGTTGCTGGCCTCGCTGATCTTCCAGATCGACGTTCAGAAGGCGGCGCTCATCAGCTCCGAGGAGTGCACGGCACGAGCTGAAAAAGCCGAGGGCTCGGGCGCAGCTCTAAAACGCGAATTTGCTGCCCTCTATGCAAGCCATGAGGCAATCCTCGCCGAGGAGGGGGCTTTAGACCAAGGAGACCTGATCTTCGGTGCGCTGAGCCTGCTTGAGCGGCCCGACGTCCAAGAACGCTTCGCCGCCCGCTATAGCCAGCTTCTAATTGACGACGCACAGCGCCTCTCGGTCGCCGAGCTGACGCTGATGCTGGCCACCGCAGCGCAGCTCGATGGAGTGACGGCAGCCGGCGACCCCGACTGCGCGCCGGCGAGCGAGATAACCGGCGGCGAATCGAACTTAAGCGCAATTGCAGCGCAGAGTGATGGCGAGCGGATAGAGCTGACGAGATCGCTGCGCTGCCGCGAACAGATTGTCCTCGCCGGGCAGTCGGTACTCGAACAGCGCCTAAGTCCGCCCCTGACGGGGGAGCCTGGCGGCAGCGTGCGCGCCTGGCGCTGCGCAAGCGAGCGAGGCCAGGCACAAGCGATCGCCAGCGAAGTTGAGCACCTGATCCAAAAAGGCAGCAAAGCGGAGACGATCGCTGTGCTGGTTGGCTCGCTGCGCAGCGATGGCCGCGCGATCGCGGCAGCGCTCGACGAGCGCGCAGTGCCGCACCAGCTCGGAGCCAGCGACCAGCTCTTTAGCCGCGCTGAAGTAAAGGACGTGCTCGCTTGGCTACGACTACTTACCAACCCAGTCGACGCCAGCGCAACCGTCCGTGCCCTCGCCCGTGCGCCGATCGAGCTGCGCGCCGTCGACCTCGCACGCTGCGTACAGATAGCGAGGCGGCGCAAGCTCGACATGGTCAGCGCACTGACCGCGGCGACCGAATCACCTCAGATTCCACCCGAAGCGCGTGAGCGAATCGTCGCCTTCCTCAAACTCCAGCGACAGGCCGCCGCGGCAATCGACGAGCTGCGCCCCGACCGCTTCGTCCACCGCTTGATCGATCGCCTTGGCCTGCGCCGCCAACAGCTATTCGCGGCCCAAGCCGACATTGTCGAAGGGCTCCGCTGCCTCTCCCGTTTTGAAGCGCTAGCCGGCCGGTTCGCGGAACGTTCACCCCAGGCCAGCGGGCGCGAGTTTGCTGAGTACGTCGTCGCCGTCGCTGACGCCGGGCTGCGCGAGAGCGATCAGCGAAGCGGCGCCGAGCAGCTACCAAGCGGCAAGGTCGCGGTGGTCGAGACCGGTTCCACCCGCGGGCTTAACTTCGACCACGTCTTCATTGCAGGAATGGAACGACAGCGAAACATCGATGACGAGCAGCGGAAGCTCACCTACGTCGCTATTACGAGGGCCCGCGAGTCGGTGACGCTGAGCTACAGCGCGCATGGCCAACGCGGCGAGCTGCAGCCGCCCTCGCAGCTCGCCGAATCGGCATTAGCGGCGGCTGGGGAGCAATGGGAGGAGCGCAGCGAGGAACTATTTGGGCCCGACGAAGCGCTGCATGGGGCGTTCAACGAGCTGCGTGACGAACTACTCGGTGACCTGCCGCGCGTTGCCGGAACCTTCGCCGAGCTACGACTCGACAATGACCTCGACCTAACGCTCGGCGTTGTTCGCTACCTCGAGCTCTGCAAGCTGGCGGCGGTGATCGGTCGGCCGACCGACCAGGACGTCGAGGGAGCGCTCGCGCAGGCCAACGCAGTTCTTCTGCAGTCGGCGACAGCGACTCAGCGTGAGGCGCTCGAAAGCAGTCCTCTCGACGAGCTCATTCTCAGCGCCGAGCACGATGCTCGAGCACGCAGCGCAACAACAGCAAGGCGCGGCGAGCCTTCGCTGGAGGCCTTCCTACCGCGCCGCGGCGAAGGGCTAGTGCTGAGCGCCTCCGACATTGAGACCTACCGAGCCTGTCCGCTGCGCTATAAGTTCGCACGCGTATTCAGGATCCCCCAAGAGCCGACGATGAACCAGCGCTTTGGGATCCTCTTCCACCAAGTCCTCGAGCGATACCACCAGTCCGACGGGCGAACCGTTGACGAGCTACTCGCGCTACTTGAGGAAGGCTGGCGCCGCGGCGGATTTGGCGACAGCGACCAAGAGCGTCAACTCCACGCCAAGGCCGAACAGGCGCTGAAGCTCTACCAGGAGAGGACCGCCAAAGAGCAGAGCCAACCTGTCTGGTTTGAGAAGTCGTTCCAATTTAAGATCGGTGAACATACGCTGCGCGGCCGCGTTGACCGCGTCGATCTATTGCCGGGCGGCGGATACGAGCTGATCGATTACAAGACCGGAAAGCCGCGCAGTGCGGCAGAGCTGCGTGAGGACATTCAGCTTTCGCTATACGCCGTAGCCGCGCGCGAGGCCTGGCAGGTTGAGTCACAGCTACAGAGCTACCACTACGTGCTCGACGACGAGAAAATCCCGGTGCCCGCGTCGGATATCGATCGCGACTGGATTTCTGAGACCGTCAACGATGTAGCTGCAGCGATCAGCGGCCAAGGCTTTGAGCCAACGCCTTCGGTGACGGCCTGCGGCTACTGCGACTTCAGGATCGCCTGCCCGGCGGCAGAGCTCTAAGCGTCGTCGCCGCGCTGATTTAGAAAGCGCTGGAATTCACGCGCTATGACGTCGCCCGATGGGACCTCTTCGCCCTCGGCTTCAGGCGCATCGGCGTCGCTCGCCTGCTCTAACCGTTCGACAAACTGGCGAACATCGTCATCTCCTGCCACTGCGCCGCTGACGCGGCGTTCGTAGTCAGAGGCATCACGCTCGAGCTCTGTCGCGTCAAAGCTGATTCCAACCAGTGACTCCAGCTTGCGTACCAGCGCCAGCGAAGCCTTCGGATTGGGAGCCGCCGCAACGTAATGAGGGACGCTCGCCCAGAGGCTTGCCGAAGGAATCCCCGACTCTTGAAAGGCGCTGTGCAGTACCCCGGTGATTCCGGTTGGTCCTTGGTACGTCGTCGGAGCGATACCTACCCGTTCAGCCAGCGCCTCATCGCTGGTGACGCCGACCATCGGCACCGGCCGCGTGTGCGGAACATCGGCGAGCAACGCACCGAGCGATACAGCCATCTGAACGCCCATCGCCTCAGCAAGATCAACGACGCTGCTGCAGAGAGTCTGCCAGCGCATCGAAGGCTCAGGGCCGGTCAGCAAGATCAGGTCGCGTGGCGCGCGCGGGGCTTTCGCTGCCCAAATCTCAACCATCGGCCAGTTGATCTCTCTCGCCTCTCCCTCTACCAGGCTTATCTGCGGGCGTGTTGCTTGGAAGTCATAAAAGTCTTCGGGGTCCAGATGAGCAAACCGGTAGGCGTCAAGTGAGGAGGCAAGAAAGTTGACCGCCGAGGTGGCCGCTTCGCCAGCATCGTTCCAACCACCGAAGGCGCAGATCATCGCTGGGGCTCGAAGCCCATCCGGCCGCTCTTCCCAGATCATTGGAGGCACACTTCAACGGTACTAGGTAGCGCGCTCCGGGATACCCGCTACGACTCCCGGTCAGCGGTCAGCGGCGCCAGCAGAGTCAGCGCGAAGCTGGCTTATCGCCGATCTACCCAGCCGCCAGGCGACATAAAGCATCAGCGCGCCGAAGGCGTACCGCACCGCCTCAACCGGCAGCACATTGACCAGAGCGACGCCAACGATCGCCGAGAGGGCGGCGAAGACTCCGACGATTAGGCCAGTGCGGACGTCAAGGTTCCCATAGCCCTGCTGCCTCCAGGCGCCAACCGCAGCGACCGGGATGATTGCCAGCAGCGAGGTTGCCTCCGCCTCAACGTGGTCGAGACCAAGCACCAATGCCAAGACAGGCACCAGCAGGATGCCGCCACCGATCCCGAAAAGTCCTGAAAGGACGCCGGCAGCAACTCCAATGATGATTGCCAGCGCGATCACCGAATGACCACCAAGACGGCGACGACTACCAGCAGACCCGAGAACATCAGTTGTACGAGGGCGACAGGAATCCGCTGTTGGAGCCACGTTCCGATCAGCACACCACCGACTGCTGGGATCCCAACCGTCAGCGCAGCGACAAGATGAACATTTCCGTAGAGCAGCTGAGTTGCCGCTCCGGCACCAGCTGCGATCAATATCGCCAGCAGCGATGTAGCTGCCGCCTTGCGCTCATCAAAGCCAATCCAGAGAACCAACATAGGCACCAGCACGATGCCGCCGCCGACGCCGAAGAGGCCGCTAAAAATGCCTGTCGCGATGCCGATCATCGCCAGCTGAGAGATGCGTTGGTTCGGCACCCCTTCATAATAGGTTCGATGAGCTCTGCAACCCCTCTGGCTAGTGCAATCTCTGTCTTCGTCGCCGACCGCGCCTCGAGCGCGCTGCTACTCGACATTGACGGTACGTTGGCGCCGATAGTGCGTGACCCGCAGTCGGCGAGCGTCAGCGAGATCACTCGTCGGTTGTTGATCGAGTGCAATGAAGTCTTCGGCCTCGTTGGATGCATCAGCGGCAGACAAGCGAAGGAAGCGCGGCGGATCGTCGGCATTGGTTCGCTGCCCTACTCCGGCAACCATGGCCTCGAGCTACTGCCACGCGGCGCCGGCGAGCCGAGCGTCAACCCCGAGGCCGAGGCTTGGACAGAGCGCGTGCAGGCGGCGGCGCGTGAGACGGCGGTCCAGCTACGCGAGGAGAGCGGGCTAAAGATTGAAGAGAAGGGTCCGATCGTCGCGCTCCACTGGCGCGGACTTGAGGATGAGCTGGCAGCCGAGGCCGTCGCTGAGCAGATCGCCGACGCCGCAAAGGCGGACGGGCTGCTGATCCATCGCGGCCGCAGTGTCATCGAGCTCCGTGCGCCGGTAACTAGCGACAAAGGCGACGGTGTTCAGGCCTTGCTTGATGGGGTAACGATCGACAACGTTCTTTATGCAGGCGATGACCGAACCGACATCGACGCCTTCCGTGCTCTGCGCGCGCTCGAACAGCGAGGCGTGATCAGTAAGTCGCTCTGCATCGGCGTTCGATCTGAACAAACCCCCAGCGAGCTTCTGGCCGAAGCCGACCTCCTAGTAGAC
>CAMDLG010000044.1 GCA_945901565.1 Bifidobacterium breve
GCCGACCCGGGGAAACCCGCGGGAAAGTGCCACAGAAATACACCGCCGATGGCGTGAGTGAGTTGGACGTCCGCTCATTTGCGCACAGGTAAGGGTGAAAAGGTGCGGTAAGAGCGCACCGGCGTCGTGGTAACACGGCGGCCAGGTACACCCCACCGGATGCAAGACCAAGCAGAACCGTTTGTAGGCTGCCCGCCAAGGTTCAGGTAGGTCGCAAAGATGGATGGCTGTCCAAGACAGAATCCGGCTTACCGGCGTACTAAGGGAAGGGCCTCGCTTGCGGGGCCCTTCCTATTTCCGGGTTGATTAGAGTGCGACGGTATGCGAACATACGTTCGCCTATGGTCGTCGCCGTCATACTGCCCCGCTTTTCGCTCGCAATCGCTGCCGGTGGCCGCGCCGCGCTGGCCGAAGGGCCGCTGGCTCTTGCGCCGGAGCCGGGTCGCGCGGCTCTGGTTGGTGAGGTTTCGCCTGCCGCGGAGGCGCTCGGCGTGGCGCCGGGGATGAAGATCGCTGAGGCCTTGGCGCGCGCTCCGCGGCTACGGCTGATCGCCGCCGACCCGGTTGCCGTCGCCGACAGCTGGGAGCGGGTGCTGGTGCGACTTGAATCTGTCGGCGCGCAAGTTGAGGACGGGGGAGTGGGACTCGCCTGCTTTGAGGCACGCGGGCTGGGCAGCCTGCACGGCGGCTCGCTCGACGGTGTCGTCAAGGCAACGCGCGGCGCGCTGAGGTTGCCGGCGCGGATCGGCGCTGGCTCTTCGCGCTTCTGCGCCGTCGTCGCCGCAGAGCAGGCGCGTAGTCGCAGGCCTTCGGTAGTTGACGGCGCCGCGCAGCTAGCCAGCGCCCCAGTAGCGCTACTGGCGCGCGAGCCAGCAACAGCAAAGCTGGTCGAACCGCTCTCCCGCTTTGGCATCACGACGCTCGGCCAGCTCGCCGCCCTGCCGCGCGGCAGCGTCGCCGACCGCTTCGGCCGCGCCGGAATAATGGCCTGGGAGCTGGCGCACGGCAACGACCGCCCATTGCGTCCGCGTAAGCCAAGTGAACCGTTGGAAGAGACGCTGACGCTGATCGAATCGGCCTCCGGCCCGCAGCTAGCGGTGGCGCTCGAAATGCTCGTTGATTCCCTGCTGGCCCGCAGCGAGCTTGGTGGCCGCACGCTGCGCGCAGCAACACTCTCAGCCGAGCTGACTGAGGGCGGCACCTGGCGCGAGCGCGTCGTCTTTCGCGAGCCGCTCAGCGACGCGCTGCGAATCCGCACCGCGCTGGCTCTGCGGCTGGCGCTGCTGCCCGCCCCGGCGAAGTCGCTGCGGCTTGCCGCCGAGCAGCTCGGCCCACCGGCGCCTCCGGCTGAGGCGCTCTTCGACGATGAAGAGTTTCGCCGCGCCGGGCGGCTGAGCGAAGCGATCGGCCAGCTACGAGCGCTGGCCGGGCCGCAGGCGGCGCTGCGCGTACTGCTCGCCGATCCTCAATCACGGATCCCTGAGCGGCGCGCCGTCCTAACCCCTTACGAGCGATGACTCCCGCCGCGAGGAGGCTCGGCGCGCCGCGCGCGGTGCGCGTCTGCGCTGGCGTTGGCGGCAGGCCGCTCGAGGTTGAGGGCAGCGAGATCAGCGCCGTGCGCGAATCGTGGCTGGTTGAGGACAGCTGGTGGAGCGATCAGCCTTTGCGACGGCGCTACTGGGAGCTTGTGACGATCGAGGGGGGAGACCTCGTCGTCTTTCGCGACCTTGTCGGCGGTGGCTGGTTCCGCCACCGCTAGTTATGTAGCGATCTAGATGTTGCGGCGTAACTCTGGCCGCGCAAGGTTCAGTTGGTGCGAGATCAGAGTGGTCAGGCGAGCCTCGAATACGTCGTCATAGTGGCGATAATCAGCGTGCTGCTGACTGGCAGCGCGGCGCTGACGCGCGACTCTGGCATCGCATCGATCGTCGTCGCGCAGTTCGTCCGAGCGATCTGCGTCGTCAGCGGCGGTGACTGTGACCGAGACCGAATGCCATGCGTGGTACAGGCCAATGCGAGCAGCACCACAGCATCTTTAGTCATCGCCGTGATCAAACTCTCCGGCGGTAGAACGTTGATTCGCGAGCGTCGCTCTGACGGGACCGAGCTGGTCACGCTGGTCGAGAATGGCGGCGGCGGTGTTGAGTTAACCGCCGGTGCTCGCCTGTCGCTCGGCGCGGCTCAGTTTGGTGCGGCGCTAGTCGGCTCGGTCACCGGCAGTCTGGTTCGCGGCCGCGCCTGGGTAGTGCCTGACAGTGCTTCTGCTGAGCGTTTGGTCGCTCAAATTGTGTTGCAGGCCACTCCGATGACCGGTCTCGGTCGCCGACCCCCAACTCCGCCGTCCGCCAAACGCGTTGCAGCGCCGCCTCCAGACATCACCTTCGGAGAGCGTGGTCTCGACAGCGTCATCAGCGGCCGGCTCTCGGCCGCTGGCGTCAGCTTCGACGCCGAGGATCTCGTTGGCGAACGGTTCGATCACCGCAGCGGGCAGCGAACTCTCACTATTCGCAGGCGCAATGAGTTGCAGGGCGATATCTCGCCGCTGCCAGCAAGCGGCGTTGAAGGATCCTTACGCCACACCGAGCTCTACACGTTGAGCTTCGACCGCGACGGCAAGATGATCGACCTTGGCGTCTTCGACGCGCGCCGCTTTCTCGCCGGCGCGAAGTTGCCGCGCCCTGTCGCCGCACTGATTGAAAGCTCTAGTCACCGCCCACTGCGACGCGGCTTATTGGTTGAGGTTGAGCAGCATCTTGATCTAAATGGGGCAGAAAATCGCAGTGCGGCGGTGGGGTTCATCGATTCGCTGCACCGTCAACAGATTGGGTTTGGTCCGGCCGTATCGGTCTCTCAGCGCCTGCGCGATCGAATCGAATCGAGCGGCGTGACCTTGACTCGTAGCTACGAGCTGAGCGAGGAGAAAAGTGGACTTGGCGGCAGGGTGGGCGCCGCGGTGGGGGTTGGATTAGAGGTCGGCCGCAGCACTGAATCGGCCTCTCTCCGCGACGCCCAGGTGCGAGGAATCGACGGAAACTGGCGCCGCCGCGATGATTGCCTCGCTGCCCGGTAACGAGTCGCGCAGCGATGGGAAAAGAATTTCCACAAAGACGTTCCAATAATGCGAACATACGTTCGTGTTGTACGCAGAACTCCACTGTCATTCGGCCTTTTCTTTCCTCGATGGCGCCTCGAGCCCCGACGAGCTCGTTGACGCCGCCGTCGCTCACGGCTACCGCACGCTGGCGCTGACCGACCACGACAATCTCTGCGGCGCGATGGAGTTCGCGCAGGCCGCGAAGGCGGCCGGGCTGAAGGCGATCCACGGCGCTGAGGTTCGCGTCGTCAGCGAGCGGGAGCCCGCCACCGAGCATCGCCATCTAACGCTGCTGGTCAAAGACGCCCAGGGATGGAGCAACCTCTGTCGCCTTTTGACGCTCGCCCACGCGCACACCCGCGACGGCCGCGAGCGCGGGCAGCCGGAGCTGACGCTCGAACAGATCGAAGCCCACACGGAGGGACTGATATGCCTAAGCGGCTGCGCCGGCCACGGATTTCACGACGAGCCGAGTCTACGCCGCCTGTTGGCAGCCTTCGGCCGCGACGACCTGCGGATCGAACTTCAGCGCCCCTTCGCGCGCCATGACCGCGCGCTGGGGCGCGAACTGGCCGAGCGCGCGCGGCTGCTCGGCGTTCCCTGCGTCGCAAGCGGCAACGTCCACGCCCACGCGGCAAGTCGCGCGCCGCTGCAGGACACCTTCGTCGCCGTCCGCAGCCACCTAACGCTCGACGGCTGCGAGCCGCAGCGACGCGGCAACCACAGCCACGTTCTCGCAAGCCCGCAGGCGATGGCGGCACGCTTTGAAGATCACCCCGAGGCGCTCGCTGAAACGGAACGGATCGCCGAGCGCTGCCAGTTCGACTTAACGAGCGACCTCGGTTACCGCTATCCCGGCGCCGAAGACGGAGACGCCGACCGCGACCTACACCAGGCCTGCCAGGCCAGCTTCGACCACCGCTATCCGCACGGCCACCCGTTACGCGACGAGGCCGCCGCGAGGCTCAGCGAGGAGCTGAAGATCATCGCCGGGCTCGGCCTCTCCGGCTTCTTCTTGCTCCACCGCGACATGCTGGAGCTGGCGCGCGAAGTTGCCGCTGAGGTCCGCGGCCCTAGTAGCGCCCGCGCACTACTGCCGCCGGGCCGCGGCCGCGGCTCATCGGTCTCATCGATCGTCTGTTACTTAACCGGCCTCTCTCACGTAGACCCTGTCGCCAACCGGCTCCTTCTTGGCCGTTTCCTGAGCGAACAGATCACCGAGCTGCCGGACATCGACCTCGATTTCCCGCGTGACATTCGCGAGAAGCTGATCCCACGGATCCATCAGCGCTATGGCGTCGAACGAACGGCGCTCGTCGCCGCCTTCCCGACCTACAAGGCGCGCGGCGCGATCCGCGACTTCGGTGCCGCGCTTGGACTGCCAGCGGGGGAGATCGAGCGCGTCGCCCGCTCCAGCGAGGGCTGGTCGCTGCGCGGCTTCGGCGAGCAAATTGCCGAGGCGATCGGCGAGGAGCGAGCGCAGAGTGGCCGCTGGCGCTGGCTGGCGGAGCTGGCGCGCGAAGCCTCCGGCCTGCCGCGCCACTTGGCGCAGCACTCCGGCGGCATGATCGTCGCGACAAGGCCGCTGATCGACTGCTGCCCGGTCGTGCCATCGGCGATCGAGGGGCGCCAGATCGCCCACTGGGACAAGGACTCCTGCGCCGACGCCGGCTTCCTCAAGATCGACCTTCTCGGCCTTGGAATGCTTTCCGCCGTCGAGCGCTGCGTCGAACAGATAGACGCGCGCCGCGGCGAGCGAATCGACCTCTCGCGGATTCCCTACGACGACCCGCAGGTTTACGACGCAATTCAGCGCGGCGAGACAACCGGCGTATTTCAGATTGAAAGTCGCGCGCAGATCGCCTCACTTCGGCGCACTCGCCCAACAAACCTTGACGAGATAACGATTCAGGTCGCGATCGTCAGGCCGGGGCCAATCCAAGGCGGCGCCGTCAACCCGTACATCAAACGGCGCCAGGCGCTGAACACCAACCCCGACTACAAAATTCCTTACCCGCACCACTCGCTCGAGCCGATCCTGCGCGAGACGCTCGGCACGATCATCTTCCAAGACCAGGTGATCGAAGTGGCAATGGCCTTCGCCGGCTTCAGCGCCGCCGACGCCGCCGGGCTGCGCCGCGCGATGAGTCGCAAACGTTCGGCTGAGGCGATCGAATCGCACCGCCGCAGCTTCATCGAGGGAGCGATGGCGCGCTGGCCAGACGTTGATGAAACCCACGCCGCCGAGGTCTTCGAGATGGTCGCCGGCTTCGCCGGTTTCGGCTTCCCCAAAGCGCACGCCGCTGCATTTGGCCTACTCGCCTACCAGTCAACCTGGCTACGCGTTCATTACGGGCCGGAGCTGCTGGCGGCGCTGCTCGACGAGCAGCCGATGGGTTTCTACCCGCCCGATTCGCTTGTCCACGAAGCACAGCGCCGCGGCACAACCGTGCTCGCCCCGGATCTCAACGAAAGCGCGCTCGGCTGCCTAATTAACGAGCAAGGCGCGCTGCGGCTGGGCCTGCGGCACGTGCGCGGCGTGCGCAAAGAGCAGCTTGAGGAGCTGCTCGAAGAGCGCAGCGACAACGGCCCGTTCGCCTCGCTCAGCGACCTGACGGCCCGCGCCGGCGGTGCCCGCTCGTCGCTTGAAGCGCTTGCCTGGGCTGGGGCCTGCGACCGGCTGGCGAGTACCGACGCCGACAGTGGGCAGCAGCGGCCGGGGCTGGCGCGCCGCGCCGTGCTCTGGCAGCTAGGTATCGGCGCGCCGACGGCGAGCAGCAAGGCGCAGCTTTCGCTGGCGTTCGATCTTCCTGCCGCGCCCACTCTCGACCCGCTAACCGCATGGCAGACGATGCTCGCCGACTACGCCGCCACAGGCCTGACGACCGGTAGTCATCCACTCGAGCTGATGCGCCCCGATCTAGAGAGGCGCGGAGCCCTGCCCAGCGCCGCGATTGAGCTGGCGCCTCACCGCGGCCGCGTCTGCGTCGGTGGTCTTGTCGTCGCGCGCCAACGCCCCGGCACGGCCAGCGGCGTCTGTTTCGTACTGCTTGAAGACGAGCAGGGGACAATCAACCTCGTCCTAAGGCCCGAGGTCTATGAGCGCTTCCGCTTAACCGTGAGGACCGAGCCGCTGGTATTCGCCGAAGGAATACTTGAACGTCATGCCAGCGCTGGCGGAACCGTCAACCTGCTCGTTGACCGGATTGAGCCCTTGGAACCGGGCAACGCGCAGTTGGCTGAGATTGGCGAGGTCATAAGCGGCGACTTCCGCGCCGTCGCTCCGCCCGTGATGTCGTTTGCCCAGGGCCGCCGCCGCTGACGTGTCTACGCGCCCAGTCTGGCCTGCGAGCGGTCGTTTCAGGCTCGGCTCCCTGTATCGTTTGTACTGATGTTCGCTGTCGCCATAATCACTGCTGTATTCATCATCGCCGGGCTGGCCGTCATTGCTACCGCGTTCGCATCGAGCCGCGGCGAGGGAGGCGAGGCTCGCGGCTCTGGCAGCGGCAAACTGCTTTACGTCGGTGTGGCGATCTGCGTTGTCGGCATCGGGCTTGGCATTCCCGGCCTGCTGATTGTTGGCAACGGTGAGAAGACATCCCGCGACGCAAGCGGCGGCGTTGTCCTGACTGCCTCGCAGGAAAAGGGACGCGTCCTCTTTGCCCAGAACTGCTCCACCTGTCACACCTTGCAGGCATCGGGCGCCGTTGGTCAGACAGGACCCAACCTTGATGCGATGCATCCGCCAGAGGCTCTGACGCTGAACGCGATCAAGATTGGCCGTGCGCGCGGCGCTGGCAACATGCCGGCAGGGCTCGTTACCGGCGAGCAGGCCGTCGAGGTCGCAAGCTACGTTGCTGCTGTCGCTGGGCAAGGGCAGGTAGTGAACGAGAACATGGGGGCTTCGGTCCCTAACGACCAAGTCGCGTCCAGTATCAATCGCCCCTAAAACTGCTCTCTGAGTACATCGCTAGCACCGCTCGCCGCAAGCGTTAAGCGCTAACCGCCGTTTCGCACAGTTCCGTGCAAGGTTGGTAGCCATTTAGCGACAGGCGCTACCGTGGGCGCAGCACACACCGCTTAGTTCCCAGTTGGCATTCAGTCGCTGGGGAGCGGGGGACCCAGAAGTTGGGGCGAATCGCCGGTTTCTTTAGGCGTAGCGCAGCTCTTTCAGCGCGAGCCCGTCAGCTAACCCCGTAGGCCGACGAAAGAGAGGTTGACAAGCAATGACTACAGAGACTCCTAACGCTTGGTGGTCCGAGGTAGCGCACCTGCGCCCTGAGGACAAATCACCAACTTTTGCCAACGCTTCCACTCCTGTGGCAGAGGCGCCACGTGCACCAGAAGCTGTCAAGCGGCAGCCGCTGCTGCGCCGTCCCGGAGCCCCGAAAGCTCGCGCCCTCGTTCAAGACCGTCGCCGCTCACTGCGTCCAGCGCAGGTGTCGGCGCCGCTCTCCGTCCGGCGCCCCGATCGCATCGCCGCTTGGGCTGCACTGCTCGGCTTCGTACTCGTCTTGATGGCCGCCGTCAGCGCCAACGCTGCGACGATGCACCGGCTCGGCGACCGTACCCTGAAAGTGCCGATGTATGGCCACGACGTAAAGCAGCTCCAGGGCAAGATGCACCGCTTGAAACTGCTCCACGTTTCTCCCACGGGTCATTTCGGACCGCTGACACGGACAGCCGTTCGTCGCTACCAGCGCAGTCGATGCCTGACGGTTGACGGGATTGCAGGTCCTTCGACTCTCGCGGCGCTGCGCCGTCACGCCCACGCCTGCTCGTCGAAGAAGCCTTCCACCGGTGGCGGTGGCGGCGGCGGCGGGACTCAAGGCATCACGCGCAAGCGCGTTGTCACCTGGTACGGCCCCGGTTGGTACGGGCGCAAGACCGCCTGTGGCAACACGCTCACTGACCACCTTTACGGAGTCGCTCACAAAACGCTTCCGTGCGGCACCGTTGTCCGCTTCCGTTTCCGCGGCCGTACCGTGCGCACCAAGGTTGTCGACCGCGGTCCTTACGCGGCCGGCGTCGATTACGACCTCACATGGGCCGCAGCACGCAAGCTCGGCGTGATCAGCATTGGGCGCGCAACGGTTCGCGCAAGCCGCTAACCAAAGCGCCTTCACGAGCGCCGCGGCGCTACTGTCGCCCTATGGCAGATCAGCCAAAAACCGCAGAGGACGTAAAGGCCCTCTGCGCCGAGCGCGATATCCGCTTTATCCGCCTTTGGTTCACCGACATTCTCGGTCAGCTGAAGTCGTTCTCAGTAGGCGTCGACGAGATGGACGACGCCTTCGAAGGCGGCATGGGATTCGATGGTTCGTCGATTACCGGCTTCAATGCGATCGAAGAGTCGGACATGATCGCGATGCCCGACCCGTCGACCTTCGCGGTGCTGCCTTGGCGCCCTGACGAGCAGGGCGTCGCGCGGATGTTCTGCGACATCCAGACGCCCGAGCGCACTCCGTACGAGGGCGACCCGCGCCAAGTCTTGCGCCGCGCGATCACGAGAATGGAAGGGATGGGCTTCGACACCTTCAACGTCGGCCCCGAGCTCGAGTATTTCCTTTTCAAGGACGCAAACGGAACCGAAGTCTTGGACCAGGGCGGCTACTTCGACCTAACGACGCTCGACGCTGGCTCCGACGTGCGCCGCGAAACGGTACTCGCGCTGGAGCAGCTCGGCATCCACGTCGAATACAGCCATCACGAGGTGGGGCCGAGCCAGCACGAGGTCGACATGCGCTACGCGCCGGCCTTGAAGATGGCCGACGACTGCATGACCTACCGCATCACGGTCAAGGAATACGCGATGAAGTACGGCTGGCACGCGACCTTCATGCCGAAGCCACTCTTCGGCGAGAACGGCTCCGGCATGCACACCCATCTGTCGCTTTTCAAGGATGGGCGCAACGCCTTCTACGACGCCGACGATCCGTACTTCCTCAGCGATGTCGGCAAGGCATTCATCGCCGGTCAGCTGCGCCACGCGCGCGAGTCGAGCGCAATCTTCGCCCAGTGGGTCAACTCCTATAAGCGGCTCGTGCCGGGCTACGAAGCGCCGGTCTACGTTGCTTGGTCGCGTCGCAACCGCTCAGCGCTAGTGCGCGTACCGCTCTATCACCCAGGCAAGGAGCAGGCGACGCGGATGGAGCTGCGTTGTCCGGACCCGGCTTGCAACCCATATCTAACCTTCGCCGTCCTCCTGCAGGCTGGGCTCGAAGGGATCGAGCATGGCTATGAGTTGCCAGAGCCGATGGAGCAGAACCTTTATCACCTCTCACCTGACGATCGCCAGCGGATGGGGATCGAGCAGTTGCCAGAGAGTCTCGGTGAGGCCGTAGAGCTCGCGGCTGCCTCCGAGCTGGTGCTCCGAACACTCGGTGAGCACACCTTTAACCGCTTTGTCGAGATCAAACGCCGCGAGTGGGAGGAGTACCGACTGGACGTATCGCAGTGGGAACTCGACCGCTACCTAGCAATCCTCTAGAGGAGGCCCCGATGCCAAACGCAGCCCGCGCAGGAATGATCACGATCGGCCCCGACCTCGAGGTCAAGCGGATGGGTTACGGCGCGATGCGCCTTACAGGCGAAGGCGTTTGGGGGCACCATGGCGACATTGAAAACGCTCATGCCGTGCTGCGCGCCGCAGTCGAGATGGGAGTCACGCTGATTGACACTGCCAACTCGTATGGCCCAGAGGTGAATGAGCAGTACATCCACGATGCGCTCTTCCCTTACGCCGATGACCTAGTGATCGCAACCAAGGGCGGCATGACCCGCAGTGGGCCCAGCGAGTGGCAGCGCAACGGCGACCCCGCGCATCTGAGGGAAGAGTGCGAGGCCAGCATTAAGCGCCTCGGCGTCGATGCGATCCAGCTCTACCAGCTTCACGCACCGGATCCAGAGATTCCTTACGCCGAATCGATCGGTGCGCTAGCCGAGCTTCAGCGCGAAGGGAAGATCCAACATATCGGCATCTCGAACGTCGATTCCCTGCAGCTCGAGATCGCCTGCGACCTTGTCGACGTCGTCAGCGTCCAGAACCGCTTCAGCATCAGCGACCGCTATTCACTCGAAGTACTGCTGGCCTGCGAGCGTCACGAGATAGCATTCCTGCCGTGGTTCCCTCTCGCTTCGGGAGGCCTTGCCGACGACGGCTCACTCGCTTCGGTCGCCGCCGCTCACGACGCGACGATCTACCAAATCGCTCTGGCTTGGCTGCTGGCGCGCTCGCCGGTGATCGTGCCGATCCCGGGCACCTCATCGCTTGGTCACCTCGACGAGAACATTGCCGCTGCGGCGATCCGTCTCAATGAGACTGAGATGCGCGCGCTCGAAGGTGTCGCTTAAGCGCTAGGGGAAACGGGGCCGGGGCCGGCATCTGGTTCTACGTCGAGCTCTTCTTCGGGCATGTGCTCGCCCGGTTCGCCTTCATGCGCGAGCCGCGACGGCCACCAGATCTTCTTGCCGATGTCGAGCACCAACGCCGGCACTAGCGTCGAGCGCACTACAAAGGTGTCGAGCAGCACTCCGAAGGCGATCGCGAAACCCAGTTCCGTCAGGAATACCAGCGGTAGCGTGCCGAGGATCGCAAAGGTTCCGGCAAGGACAATTCCGGCCGAGGTGATCACTCCGCCGGTGACGGCGAGGCCACGGATCATTCCCCGCTCTGTGCCGTATTTGAGCGACTCTTCGCGCACCCGCGCCATCAGGAAGATGTTGTAGTCGATTCCGAGCGCTACTAAGAAGACGAATGCGAAGAGTGGTAATCCGGGGTCGCTGCCGGGGAAACCGAAGACGATGTCGTAGACAACGGCGCTGACGCCAAGCGCGGCGGCGAAGGAAAGAATCACGGTCAGCATCAGCAACAGCGGCGCCGTAAAGGCTCGCAGCAGCACAATCAAGACGAGGAAGACGACGATCAGCACGATCGGAATGAT
>CAMDLG010000045.1 GCA_945901565.1 Bifidobacterium breve
GTCGAGCAGCTTTGGCACGCGGCCTTGGAGGAAGTCTGGCGGCAGGTCGGCCGACAGAGCCTCAAACGAGCCGAGCGCCGCCAAGGATGGCCCGCGCGTGCGGAAGCTGTTGAGCAGTACCAGCGGTATCCGCGCACCGCCGTACTCAAGGCGGAGTGCCTCAATCTGGCGAGCCGTGATGTCGAGGAAGTTAAGGCCGTCCTTGACCTCCAACAGCGACTTCGGCCCTGCTAGCCCCATGCTCGTGCCGAGCCCGCCGTTGAGTTTGATCACGACTGTCTGGTTGAGCAGCGCGGCGATCGCCTCGCCGTCAACTTCGAGCCGCTCAGCGTCAGGCAGCTCGGTGACCGGCTGGAGGTCCGCTTCGGCCAGCATCCCAAGGTCCCCCGATGCGAGGCGCGCCAGTTGACCGGAGAAGCTCGCGACCGTTGCCGGCGCGGCCCCGTCGGCTTCAAGCTTGGCTATCGCCGCTGCTGTTGCTTCATCGCTCACGGCCGCCATCGTCGCACAGGCGGCAGGTTCAGCCGTCGTGTGGGGCCGGTGAGAAGACGTGTAGATAGGCGAGCTGCTGATCGCTGAGCGAGTCGATCGAGACGCCGAGCGCGGCGAGCTTGAGCCTGGCGACCTCGCGGTCTACCTCTTCCGGCACCGGATGGACCGCTGCGCTAAGTCGATCGGCGGCCTTGACGAGCCCTTCGACGACCAACGCCTGCGAAGCGAACGAGAGATCCATTACCGCCGAGGGATGGCCGTCGGCAGCGGCGAGGTTGACTACGCGGCCGTGAGCCAAGAGGTTAATCCGGCGGCCATTGATCTCGAACTCCTCGACCAGCGGGCGAACCTCGCGGCGGGAGCCGCAGACTCGCTCCAAGGCCGGAAGATCGATCTCAACGTCGAAGTGGCCGGCGTTGGCAAGGATCGCCCCATCGCGCATCTCAACGAAGTGCTCCGCGCTCAATACTTCGCGCCCGCCGGTGACGGTTATGAAGACGTCGCCGCGGGATGCTGCCTCCAGCGCCGGCATCACCTCGAAGCCCTCCATTCGCGCCTCAAGCGCGCGCAACGGATCAACCTCACAGACGATCACCGTTGCACCTAAACCTTTTGCGCGGAGCGCGATCCCCTTTCCGGTCCAGCCGTAGCCGATCACGACGACAACGGCGCCGGCGAGCAGCACATTGGTTGCGCGCAGGATTCCGTCAATCGTTGACTGGCCGGTTCCATAGCGATCGTTGAAGGCTCGCTCGGTGCGCGATTCGTTGACGGCGATCACGGGGCAGGCGAGTGCGCCTGCTCGTTCCAGTGCGCGCAATTGCACGAGGCCGGTAGTCGTCTCCTCGGTGGCTCCGATCATCTTCGCGGCCGGAGGATTGTCGCCACTGTGGAGCGCCTCGATTAGCTCGGCGCCATCGTCGATCGCGATCTGCGGAGAACCGACGACGAGCGCGGCGACGTGCTCGTGGTACTGCGCAAGTGTCTCGCCGTGAATCGCGTGGACTTCAATGCCGTCGTTATCGACCAGCGCTGCGGCGACATCGTCCTGCGTTGAGAGCGGGTTGGCCGAGCAGAGCGCCACCTCTGCGCCGCCGCTGGAAAGAGCGCGCACCAGATTCGCTGTCTCAGCCGTCACGTGCAGGCAGATCGCAATCTTCACGCCCTCTAGCGGGCGCTCAGCTGCGAAACGCTCGGCGACGCGACTGAGGACCGGCATCTGCCCAGCCGCCCACTCAACCCTCGCAAGCCCGGAGGCAGCGAGAGTCAAGTCAGAGACGTCGTATTTGGGCAGCGTCTGCTCCTTAGTAGCGGTAGCTGTCAGGCTTGTAAGGGCCCTCAACCGGAACGCCGATGTAGGCGGCCTGATCGTCGCGCAGCTCTGTCAGGTTGATGTTCAGAGCGTCGAGGTGGAGCCGAGCAACCTTCTCATCAAGATGCTTCGGCAGCACGTAGACCTGGTTGTCGTAGTCGTCGTTCTTCGTGAACAGCTCGATCTGAGCGATCGTCTGATTCGTGAACGAAGCCGACATCACGAACGATGGATGACCGGTCGCGTTGCCGAGATTCAGCAGGCGCCCTTCCGAGAGCATGATGATTGAGTGGCCATCAGCGAAGATCCACTCGTCAACCTGCGGCTTGATGTTGTTGCGCGTAATTCCGTTCAGCTCCATCAACCCTGCAATGTCGATCTCGTTGTCGAAGTGGCCGATGTTGCCGACGATCGCCTGATGCTTCATCCGCCCCATCTGCTCGACCGTGATGATGTCGCGGTTGCCTGTGGTTGTGATGAAGATGTCGGCCTTGTCGAGGTTGTTCTCGAGCGTGTCGACTTGGTAGCCCTGCATTGATGCCTGGAGCGCACAGATCGGATCGATCTCGGTGACGATTACTCGGGCACCCTGAGCGCGCAGCGATTCAGCGGAGCCCTTACCCACGTCGCCGAAGCCACAAACGACGGCCGTCTTGCCGGCGAGCATCACATCGGTGGCGCGGAAGATTCCGTCGACGAGCGAGTGGCGGCAACCGTAAAGGTTGTCGAACTTCGACTTCGTCACCGAATCGTTGACGTTGATCGCGGGGAACAGCAGATCGCCGTTCTCGGCCATCTGTGAGAGGCGCAGCACGCCGGTCGTCGTCTCCTCTGTAACGCCCTTGATGCCAGCGGCGAGCTTTGTGTAGCGCTGGCCATCTTCGGTCAGCGAACGCTGCAGAAGGCCGAGGAAGACTTGGAACTCTTCCGACTCAGCGTCGGCCGGGTTCGGTACAGCGCCGGCTGCTTCGTACTCGCGCCCCTTGTGGACGAGCATCGTTGCGTCGCCACCATCGTCGAGGATCATGTTAGGTCCACCGTCAGGCCAGTTGATTGCCTGCTCCGTGCACCACCAGTAGTCCTCGAGCGTTTCACCCTTCCAAGCGAAGACGGGAACCCCGGTCGGCTTGTCAACGGTTCCGTCAGGACCAACGACCACCGCAGCGGCGGCGTGGTCTTGGGTTGAAAAGATGTTGCATGAGCACCAGCGGACCTCGGCGCCGAGCGCGACCAAAGTCTCGATCAGCACAGCGGTCTGGATTGTCATGTGAAGTGAACCGGTGATACGAGCACCCTTTAGCGGCTGAGCGTCGGCGAACTCTTCGCGCGTCTTCATCAGGCCAGGCATCTCGTTTTCGGCTAGGCGGATCTCTTTGCGGCCAAATTCGGCTAGGTCGAGATCGGCAACTTTGTAGTCGGTGTCGGTAAGAACAGCGGTGGTGGTCATCAGGCAGCGGTCTCCATTGGTTTAGTTGTTGTCAAGGCGGCAATGATGCGAGCGTGCTTCTGCTGCTCCCATTCAAGCCATTCATCAGCAGATACGGTTTCGGGGCGCTGCGGCGTGGCTTCAAGCCAGTCGTCGACGGCGCCGCTAAGACTCTCGTCGCTGCTCATGCGCAGCGCGAAAGCGACATCGCCGAGACCGATCTCGTGCTCAGCTAGTAGTTCGCGCAGGGTGCGCAGGCGCTGCAGCTCGCCGGGCCCGAACTGGCGATAGCCGGACTCGGTTCGAGCCGGTTCGATCAGTCCGATTCGCTCGATGTAACGCAGCATCCGCGGCGTCCAACCGGTCGTTTCGGCTGCTTGATGGATGGTCAAGGCTTGCATTCGACAGCAACCTTATCAAAGCTGTGTCAAGGTTAGGCCGTATTTGGCCCACTGGCGCTACTGAGGCTCTGCTAACCCAGTCTTTAAAGCAGTGATGACGGCGATATCGGCTGGATCCTGACGGTTACAGATCGCCAGGTAAGTCGATACGAGGTCACCCATCAGGAGCAACGAAAAGGCCCGTTCGACGGCCGTCTGCCCGCTCGAACTGACGACGTGGACTCTGCCACCATCGGCCTCAATCAAAGAGCCCGTCAGCTGAATCCTGCGCGCAATCCTCTGCGGGTCGTCGCTGTCCTCAAGGAAGATGGCGCTGAAGCGGCCAAAGTTGGCTGCTGATCCCCAGCCGACGATCTCGTTGTGATCCAGCTCCGGCAGCACCGAGGCAAAGGCCAACTGGTTGGCGTTCTCATTGACCTGAGTCTTCCAGCGACTGGCAACGGCCTCCGTCAGTCCATAACCAGCGATCACCGGGATCGTGCCGAAGATTGCCCGCGCGAGGTGCTTCGCGGCGGAGTCTTCATCCGAATCTGGCCCCCACTCGATCGCCAGCTGCTCTAGATGGTCTGCGGCGACATCAACCTCTGTCGTCAGCCGCGGACCGGCGCCGCAGGCGGCGGCGACCTCAAGTGCGGCGACCGTCATGTACGCGACAGCGGCTCGTGGCTGCAGGCCGCCGGCAACCGGTATCACCGGCACGCCTTCGGCGCGCGCAGCCTGCGCGAGAGTGCCGCCGGTAGTGACGACAACGCGATTTGCGCCGATTATCCCGGCCGCTTCAAAGCAGGCCAGCGTCTCTTCCGTCTCACCCGAGTAGCTCGCGCAAAGAACCGTTGTGTCTGCCGTCGTCCAACCCGGCAGCGAATAGCCTGCGGCGCTGAGAATCGGCCGCGAGGCCTGGTCACCAAGAATCCCGCGCGCCAAGCGCCCGCCGATCCCGGACCCACCCATCCCAGCTACGAGCAGACCACCCGGCGAGTCAACTTGGGGCAGCTCGGCCGACTCAACCTTGAAGACGGCGTCGCGAAGCTGCTCTGGAAGCGAAAGTACATCGGCGATCTGATCGCTGGGGTCAACCTCCGCAACTGCGGCGCGATCGAGTGGCTGCGTGGATGGGCTATCAGCGGGCATTGCGATTCCTAGGCCGAAGTGTTGCGCAGCGGCGCAGTTAATGAAGTCAGGCTAAGGGCCGTGCCCAGAAGCGAATACTTTGGCGCCGTCATCGAGCACCGATCCAGCGGCGACGCTCACTCCGGATCCAACAACGGCAAGCTCGCTGATCCTTGCCTCATCGCCGACCTTGACGTCAGGCGAGAGGATCGCATTGCGGACGATTGCTCCCGCTCCGATGCTGCAACGGTCGAGCACGGCCGCGGCTTCGATCTTGGCGCCGGCGGCGATCTCAACGCCGTCGCCCAGCGCCGCACTTGGCCCAACGGTCGCGCCGGCGGCGACGGTGCAGTTATCGCCGAGCACCGATGGTCCGATTAGCTCGCCTTCGATTCGGCATCCCTCTCCGATCGCCAGCCCTTGGTCGTCAAGTCGCGCCCCGGCTTTGGTTTTGACTGCGCCGCTGAGAATGTCAGCGGTGGCGTCTAGATAGCGGCTAGGCGTTCCAATGTCGAGCCAGTAGGCGTTGCGGCTGGCAACGCCGTAGAGCCCGTGGCCGACGAGCTGCGGCCATACCTCGTGTTCAATCGAAACAGCTCGGCCAGGCTCAATCAGGTCAAGCACGCTGCGCTCCAAGACGTAGGCCCCGGCGCTAATCAGGTCGGTATCGATCTGCGCAGGCTCGGGCTTCTCAAGGAAGCCGAGAACCTCGCCATCATCCCCGACCCGCACAAGGCCATAGCTCGATGGATCTGCGACCGGAACCAACGACAGAGTCGCTTGCGCTCCAAACTCGCGGTGGCGAGTTATCTGCGCCGCCAGGTCCAGGTCGGTCAAGACGTCGCCGTTGCACATCACGAAACGCTCGCCTAAGCCGCTGGGGCTCTGCTGATCGGCGAAGAGCAGCGCGCCGCCGGTGCCTAGCGGCTCGCTCTCAGCCACATAGCTGATCTGCACCCCAAACCTTCCTCCGTCGCCGAGTGCGTCACGCATCGCGTCGGGCTTAAAGCCGCAGGCCATAACGACCTCAACGATTCCGTTTGCTGCCAGCCACTCCAACATGAACGCCATCAGCGGACGATCAACCAGCTTTACCGCCGGTTTTGGAAGCTCAGAGGTCAGCGGCCGCAGGCGTGTTCCCTCACCGCCGACGAGGATTACGGCGCGCATCGGATCAGGCCCGGCCGACGCCCTCGTAGCGGAGCCCGGCAGCGGTCGCAGCTACTGGGTCGAAGAGGTTGCGTCCATCGATTAGGACGTCGCCAGACATCGCTGCTGCAACGGCCGCCAGATCGAGCGTTGAGAACTCATCCCATTCGGTGACAAGGACGACAGCGTCAGCGCCGCTGACAGCGCTAAGCGCGTCACTTGCGAACTCAACGCCCGGCATCATCGGCTGAGCCGCAGCTTCGGCGATCGGGTCATAGGCCGTGACACTCGAGCCGGCCGCTTGCAGCCGAGCCGCAAGCACCAGCGACGATGCCTCACGCATGTCATCTGTGTTCGGCTTAAAGGCCACCCCGAGCAGCGCGACGCGCTTGCCTACAAGTGAACCGAGGTGCTTCTCAAGCTTGCCGATAACGCGGCGCTTCTGAAGTTCATTGACCTCGATGACGGCCCCAAGCAACTGAAAGTGATAGCCGCTATTTCCAGCCAGCTGCTTGAGCGCGCTGACATCCTTGGGGAAGCAGCTGCCCCCGAACCCGATCCCGGGCTGAAGGAACTTCGGGCCGATCCGCTGATCGAGACCCATCCCGCGGGCAACCTCAACGACATCGGCGCCGGTCTCCTCACAGACGTTTGCGATCTCGTTGATAAACGAGATCTTCGTCGCGAGGAAGGCGTTAGCGGCGAGCTTCACCATTTCGGCGCTGGCGACGTCGGTGCGAACCAACTCGCTGTTGCCATTGCCGCCGTGCTCGGAAGTAAGTAGCGGGCGATAGAGATCGGCTACCGCATCGCCGGCCCAACCACCGTCGTCACCGATGACGACGCGGTCGGGGTCGAGGAAGTCGGCAAGCGCCGTCCCCTCCTTGAGGAACTCAGGGCAGGAGACATAGCTGAAGCCTTGCTTGCCTTGCTCAGCGAAGATTCGCTCGATTGCAGCTCCCGTACCGACCGGCACTGTTGACTTCATCACTAGGGCGTGATGATCAGAGGCTGGCATCGCTTCGACGACGGCGTGCACCGCGCTGAGGTCGGCGTCTCCTGAATATGTTGGCGGCGTCCCAACGGCAACAAACAACAGCCGGGTCTGATCAAGTGCTTCAGCGAGATCGGTCGAAAAGTGGAGTCGTTCACGGTTGCGTTCGATCGCCTCGGCAAGGCCAGGCTCGTGAATCGGCACTTCGCCTCGATTTAGGCCAGCGATCTTGTCGGCGTCAATGTCGACACACCAAGCTTCGCTGCCCAGCTCGGCGAAGCCGACAGCGGTGCAAAGACCGACGTAGCCGGTGCCAATTACTCCAATTGCTTCACGGGGCGATGAACTCATAAGCGGGGGCGGCGAAGGGTAGCGGCGTAGTGCAACGTAACGCGGGCGATTAGCTGCCGAGCGACGTTAGCGAGCGCGCAATTGCCAGCATCTGAGGGTTTGTAAGGGTCTGCGAGAGCGTGTTTGAGACCCAGTAGACGCCCTTCGAGGTGCGAAGCGCGACCAGCCGCAGTCGCGTTCCGTCGTAGAAAAGCTCATAACTGCGACCGCGCATGCGCATCGTTTCGCTAGGACTGTCGAGCAGCGGCGGCGCCTTCCACGTGGTTCCTTGGATTCCGTAGTACTGGCCAGCCTCGCCGGTCGAGAGCACCATCCGGTAGGCAGAGAAGCCCTGCTTCGAGCGGTCCTTAATTCGATAGGCGCGGGTGGCGGGGAAATCCGATTCACCGGAGCTGTAACCGCCGCTGGAGAGACGCACCGCCGGGTAATAGACCTGCATTGCCGTCTTCGTTGCGGCGGCGATTGCCTGACTCTCACCTTCCGACTTATCGGCAGTGATCCCCGCCGGCAGAGCACCTGAACTCTTCGTCTTCTGCTTCTTGCGCGCCTTGCGCGCCTTCTTGCTCTTGTCGCCAGTCTGCTTTGCGCCCGGAGTCGCCTGAGCATTTTCAAATTCGTCGGCAACTGTCTGGAGCGCAGTTGGGGAAGCGGTTAGGTCGCTGCCGCCAGGCAACTCAGTCGCCGGGAAGTGGATCTCACGGATTGGATTTTTGGAGGACAGGAATGCCAACTTGAGGAGCTGGAGAATCGCATCGTTGGAGCGCACGTCGGTGCGCGTATAGCGAGCAAAGATCCTCACGAGCTCCTTGCGATCGCCGAGCAGTGAGGAGAGCGAGAACTGGCCTTTAGCCTGGCGCAGGAAGTCCTGCTGGCGAGCTGAGCGGACGAAGTCAGAGTCGGCGTGGCGGAAGCGAACGTAATCGAGCGACTGCAAACCACAGAGCTTCTGATAACCGGGCTTGAGGTTGATCTCGGCGTACTGAGCTGCCGGCGCGAGGCCAGCATTGGAGTGGTAGTAGCGGTGGTCTACATCAACATAAACGCATTTCAGGCGGTTGACGGCGCGCTGGAAACCGCCGAAGTTGACCTCGACGATGTGGTTGATTTGGATGCCAAGCAGGTCACGGACCGTCTTCAGCGTCAGCTTCGGGCCGCCGAGCGAGAATGCTGCGTTGATCTTGTCGCTGCCGTAGCCGGGGATGTCAACCTTGAGGTCGCGAGGGATTGATACGACTGCTGTGGCTGCCTTATTTGGATCGAGCCGCACCAACATCAGCGTGTCGGAGCGCGCAGCGCCTTTGGTATCGCTATCGACGTACCGACGGTCAGAGCCGATCACGAGGATCGTCTGCGCACCGCCAGCGTCAACGTTGTCAAGGACGTTCTTGACGCCCGGGATCGATTGCCCTTCGTTACGGACGATATTGACCAGCTGATCAACCTCCAACAACGCCGCCGAAGCGACCGTCGTGGCCGTCAGCAAGACGATCAGAACGCCCGCCAAGGCGCTCTTCTTGAGCACGCCACGGCCGGGCCGGGGCGGCTTATTGGGATCGATAGTCACGGGCTAAATCTCTTGCTGAAGCCTAGCGACCGCGGCCGCCGGAGCCGCCACTTGGTCGCAGGCTCAGCCCTCTACGGCGCGTAGCTGAGGCGGCGGCGCCTGCTCACCAAGGTACGACGGCAATCCGGTAATAAAGCTGCTTAGCGCACTGCGGTAGCTGCTAAGCGATGAGATTGAAACCCACTCCCGCGGGCCGTGGTGGCCGCCGCCGACCGGACCAAACTCGACCGCCGGGATTCCAGCCTCGAGGAAGGAAATCGCGTCGGACGCACCGTCGCGACCGATCGAGAGTGCCTCGCCATCACGGATTGAGCTGACGGCCGCGCGCAACGCCAGCACGTAGCGATTCTGACGCGAGACAATCGCCGGGACGCGATGGAACTTTCTAACGACGCGCAGATCGGCAATCCGCTCAATCTGCTCAAGGATCAATTCCGGATCCTGCCCTGGCAGATAGCGGATATCAACATCGATCAGGCAACGGTCCGGAACCTTGTTGAAGGCGTCGCCGCCGCTGATCCGCGCCAAATTGATCGATGGGCGGTCAAACAGGTCCGACGATTGTCGGCTGAATGGCAGTGTCTCAATCCGCCGGTAGATGTCGTGGGCCTTGAGGATCGAGTTATCACCAAGCCAGGGAGTAGAACCGTGCGCGGCCGTACCGATGACCTCGAGACGGAGCGCGAGTACCCCTTTAGCTTGGACGCCGATGTGCAGATCGGTCGGCTCGCCGGTAATCGCAAAGTCAGCTTCAATCCCTTGCTTTACGAGGACATCGGTCGAGCGGCTCTCAACATTCTCCGACTCTTCGTCAGGGACGCAGATCAGCTTGACTCGAACCTGATCCTGCTGGCTTGCGTCATTGACCGCACAGATCATCGCTGCCAGCGCCCCCTTCATGTCGTAAGCGCCGCGGCCAATCAACCGGTCGCCTTCAACCCGTGGCACAAACTGCTCAGCGAAGGCGGGGACGACATCGAGATGGCCATGGAGAACGACCAGCGGCCCAGTTGGAGGCCCTGCCTCCGCGATGATCAATGGCAGCCCTTCATGCTCGCGACTCTCTACGCGTAGTTCGCGCGCTTCGAGCCAGCCCTTAACAAACTCAGCCGCAGCCCGCAGCCCATCGTCTTTCGATGTGTCATACGCGATTAGTCGCTCAGCGAGAGCAAGCTCATCCATCCGATCAAGGATAGAGTTAGCGCCATGACACCCCGAATCGTTCTCTTTGGCGCCTCCGGATATACCGGCGACCTAACTGCAAGGGAGATGGTCGCGCGCGGCATGACCCCTGTGCTGGCGGGCCGCCGACGCGAACCGCTGGAGCGGCTTGCGGCCGAGCTAGGCGGGCTCGAAGTGCAGCTCGCCGACGTCGACAACCCGGCCAGCGTGCGCGCCCTAGTAGAGAAGGGCGACGTGCTGGTGAGCACCGTTGGGCCATTTATGCGCTTCGGCCAGCCGGCGCTCGATGCGGCGCTCAGCTCCGGCGCCCATTACATTGACTCGACCGGCGAAGGGCCTTTTATCCGCCGCGTCTTCGAGCAGGCCGGGGCACGCGCCCACGCCGAAGGGACGGTTCTGCTGACGGCGATGGGCTACGACTACGTGCCTGGCAACCTCGCCGGCGCGCTTGCTCTGCGTGAGGCCGACGGCGCGGCGCACCGCGTTGAGATCGGCTACTGCTGGCAGAACAGTGGCGGCGGCTCAACCTCAGGGATGAGCGGCGGCACCCGTGCCAGCGCCGCAGGGGTCGCATTTGAGCCGTCATTCGCTTGGCGCGGCGGGAAACTCGTGACCGAGCGCGGCGCAAAAGAGATCCGCACATTTGACACAGGCGCCGGCCACAGCGCCGACGGTGTTTCGATCGGCGGCAGCGAACACTTCGCGCTCCCCCACATCGATCCGCAGCTGCAGGACGTCGGCGTGTACCTCGCTTGGTTTGGCTCGATGACAAAGCCGATGCAGATCTTCTCTGCTGGCGGCGCCGCCGTCACGAAGCTCCCCGGCGTCCGCGCTGGCCTCAGCGCGCTGAGCTCAAAGTTTGTAACCGGCTCAAGCGGCGGTCCAGACGCAGCGGCCCGCGCCGGCTCGCGATCGATCATCTGCGCCGTCACCTACGACCGTGGCGGCAATGAGCTGAGCTCGGTCCGCCTCAACGGCCCGAATGGCTATGACTTGACGGCCGACTTCCTCGCTTG
>CAMDLG010000046.1 GCA_945901565.1 Bifidobacterium breve
ATTCCCTCGCTCCGCAGCCGATCGACGATTCCCGCGCCAGGCGGACCACTATCGATTAAGGCGGAATGTCCCTCGCTCTGCAACAGCGTCGCGTCGCCTTGCCCGACGTCAAGAAAGCTGAATCGCACCGTGCCTGGCGGCGGCGCTGCAAGTGCGGTGCGATGGCTACCGATCAGGACCGCTCCGGCGAGCAGCGCTGCACCTAGGGCACTTAGTGGAACCGCGTAGCGGCGTCCTCTGCCAAAAAGCACGAAAGAGGAGACGCCGATACAGCCCGCAGCAACGGCGGGACCGGCGGCGGCGACCTGCGCGCCGGGCACGGCGGAGCTAATCCGAGCGATTGAAACGATCGCGCTGAGCGGCCAGTACGCAAGCCAGGGGAGCGGCGCCGCGAGGGCCGAAGAGAGTTGGCCCGCCAGGGCAGCAAGCATCCCCAGCCAGGTGACCGGCGCGACTAGCAGCGCAGCTGCGAGGTTGGCTGGAAGCGATACGAGCGAGAGCGTCCCGAACGCTGCCGCCGCCACCGGGGCGCTGCCGAGCGTCGCGGCGGCCGTCAGGGCCAGGGGTTGGCTAACGAGCGGCGGCAAGCCACGAGCTTCAAACGCGGACCGAAGCGGCTTGGAAAGCAGCCCGATCGCTGCGACCGCGGCGAAGCTGAGCTGCCAACCCGGTTGCTCGCCTGCGAGTGGATCGAACGCCAACGTGACGACTGCGGCCAGCAGCAGCGCGTACCAGCGCGAGCTTGGTCGCGAAGCCAGCGCCGCGACCAAGCCGGCCGCCCCCATAACAGCAGCGCGCTGGATTGATGCCCCGCTCCCTGCTAGCGGGACGTAAAGGGCGACGGCGAAGAGCGCCGCCATGAGGCGAGTCCAGCGCGGCAACATCAGCGCAGCTCCGGCCGCGAAGACGAGTAGCACGAGCAAGGCGACGTTGGCGCCCGAGGCGGCGACGAGATGTCCTAATCCTGACCTGCGCATCGCGTCTCGCAGCTCGGTCGGCATCGCGCTGTCGTCGCCGAGCGTCATGCCTCGCAGCAAACCAGCCTCGGCGACAGGTAGCTGCGCGCTGAGCGCAGCCGTTGCCCGCACACGGATCGCGTCGATCACTCCTAAAGCACCGCCCCTCTGATGACGCGTCACCGTCAACCACCTAACTTTGAGGATCGCTCGTACATGCTGGACCGCGAGCCACCCGTCTGACTCTGTGAGCGGTCGAAGTGAACCGCCCACGTTTACGATCTCGCCGATCGTAAGTTGCGGCGACCTGCCAGCGCCTCGAAGTAGCACTGGCTCACCGTCCATCTTGCCGAGCGCCGACCAGCCAAACTCGTTGCGGCGCGGCGCCTGCGCCAGCGTCACGTCAGCACGGACAGCATGTCCGATCTGCGCAGTCAGCTGCGAATCATCGAGCGCCGCCAAGCGGAGGTCAGCAAATAGCGTGCCTACGAGGATCGCCGCAAGGAGTGCCAGCGCCACCGTCACCTTCAGCTTCGCGACGGCCGCCGCCAGCGCCGAAATCAAGACCAGTAGAAGAAACAACAGCGGCGAGCGCCAACCGACCCCCAGCGCGCCGACCAGAGCGCCGGCGACGAGCTGCCTCGGGTGAGTGCGCAGCACCCCTGCAACGAAGCTCAAGGAGTTACTTGGGAGCGCAGCGCTTCAAGCTTCTTCGGGCCAATCCCTGGGACTTCGCCAAGGTCGTCAATACTCGAAAACCCACCGTTCTCGCTGCGCCACTTGATTATCTTCTCGGCCGTCGCAGGCCCTACGCCGTCTAGCGTGTCGAGCTGCTCAGCGGTTGCGTTTCCGAGGCTGACCGGGGCGGTTTCTGACCCACCAGCGGCGCCGAACGCAGAAGCGGCGCCGCTAGAGCCGGCTTTCAGCGGGACGATTACCTGCCCGCCATCCGTCACCTTGGCCGCCAGATTGATCGCGTTGACATCGCCGCCGCTAGATGCTCCGCCAGCGCGACGCACAGCATCCCGGGCGCGCGCGCCAATTTTAAGCCTGTAGACGCCCGGGCGCCGGACAGCGCCTGCGACGTGAACGACCGGGCGCTGGTCGCCGCGCTGCTCCAGAACTGGCTGCGCAGATGCCGAAGCGTTGCTGGCCTGAAATGTCCCTTGGGGCGCAGAGGAGGCGCCCTGCGAGCTGTGCGCGGTGAGGGATTTACCTCCTAACGCCAAGGCGACGACGGCCGCAGCAGCGCAGGCAATCAGCAACGGCCTCTGAATCGATCGCATGCCGGCGACGTTACGAGCGTCCGCGTGACATCACTAGCCCTGAGCCGCTACGCGTTGGTACCCGCTCTGCGCTGAAAGGCTTTAACCGACGACGATGTTGACGAGCTTGCCGGGAACCACAATTACCTTCTTCGGTTCGCGGCCCTCGAGATGAACCTGCACGTTGGGCGCTGCCATCGCAGCCGCTTCAAGCTCGTCGCGGCTAGCGTCGCTGGCTACCTCAACCCGATCGCGGAGTTTTCCGTTTACCTGGCAGACGAGCTCGTAGCTATCGCTCTCCAGCATCGCCGCGTCAGCGGTCGGCCATGGCTGCTCCCAGAGTCGCTCGCCGGTCAGCAGGTAGTACGCGTCGGTCGTCGCGTGCGGAGCGAACGGGAAGCAGAGCGACGAGGCCGTCTGAAGCGCAAAGCGCTGCGCCTCGAGCCCGGCCGTTTCGCGCAGCCTCGATACCTCATTGATCAGCTCCATCACCGCTGCGATCGCAGTGTTAAAGGCGAAGCGGCGATCCATGTCATTGGTCACCTTGTCGATCGCCCAGTTGGCCTTGCGAATCAGCTCCAGATTGGCTGCCTCGTCACCCACTGCGGCGCCATCCAGATCCTGGTCGGCGACCTCGGCGCTGAGCCTCCAGAGCCTTGAAAGGAAGCGGTGGACGCCCTCCACTCCCTCGTCGGACCAGTCGGCGTCCTGGTCGGGAGCGCCGATGAAGAGGATGTACGCTCGCGCGCTGTCGGCGCCGTAGCGATCCACGATCGCCTTCGGCGAAACGACGTTGCCGCGCGACTTCGACATCTTGGCTCCGTCGCGCGTGATCATCCCCTGCGTAAACAGGCGCGCGAAAGGTTCGTCGACGTCGAGGTGGCCAAGATCGGCCAGCGCCTTGCAGAAGAAGCGGGCGTAGAGCAGGTGGAGGATCGCGTGTTCAACGCCGCCGATGTACTGATCGACGGGCATCCACTCCCGCAGCACTGCCGGGTCCCACGCGGCCTGGTCATTTGCGGCGTCGCAGTAGCGAAGGAAGTACCAAGATGAGTCGACGAAGGTGTCCATCGTGTCGGTCTCACGCTCGGCTGGGCCAGCGCAGTTGGGGCATTCGGTATTAACCCAGTCGGTGGCAGCGGCGAGCGGCGACTGGCCTTGTGGCGCGTAGTCCTCGATGACGGGGAGCAGAACCGGAAGCTGTTCGTCAGGAACCGGCACGATGCCGCAGTCGGGGCAACGCACGATCGGGATCGGGCAGCCCCAATAACGTTGCCGGCTGATCAGCCAGTCGCGCAGGCGATAGTTGACGGACAGCTTTCCCTTGCCTTCGCTTTCGAGCCAGACGACGATCTCTTTCAGCGCCTCACGGTTCGGCTGACCGTCGAACTGCGGCGCACTATTGACGAGCGCGCCGTCGCCTGCGTAAGGCAGCCCATCTGCGTCGCCATCGGGATTGTCGCCTTCAATTACGCGGCGAATCGGCAGATCGAACGCCTTAGCGAATGCATAGTCGCGCTCGTCGTGACCCGGAACGGCCATGATCGCCCCTGTCCCGTACTCCATCAGCACGTAATCGGCGACGTAGATCGGGATCTGCTCACCATTGACGGGGTTGGTGACCGTTCGCCCTAGCGCGACGCCGGTTTTTTCCCGCTCGGCGGCGCCTCGTAGATCAGAGCCTCGCGAAAGCGCCTCTTGGAGATAGTCGGCGACGGGCTGCTCATTGCCAGTTCCTTCAGCAAGGCGCAGTACATCGGGGTGTTCGGGTGCGAGCACGAAGAAGGTCGCGCCGAAGAGCGTGTCGGGGCGAGTCGTGAAGACTGGATATTCCGTTCCAAGCTCGTCGCAACTGAAGACGACCTCGGCGCCTTCCGAGCGGCCGATCCAGTTGCGCTGCATCGTCTTGACGTTCTCCGGCCAATCGACCGTGTCTAGGTCTTCGAGCAGGCGATCGGCGTAATCGGTGATCTTAAGGAACCACTGCTCCAGCTCACGGATCTCGACCTCAGCGCCGCAGCGCTCGCAGCAGCCATCAACGACCTGTTCGTTGGCGAGAACCGTTTGGTCGCTTGGGCACCAGTTGACGTGCGCCTCTTGGCGGTAGGCGAGCCCAGCCTTGAAAAGCTCATTGAAGATCCACTGCGTCCAGCGGTAGTAGTCCGGCTCGCAGGTCGCTAGCTCCCGTGACCAGTCGATTGAGATTCCCCAGCGGCGGAACTGGCTCTGAAATTCAGCGATCGCTGCCTCTGTCGAAACTCGCGGCGGCTGTCCTGTCTTTATCGCGTGGTTTTCAGCGGGCAGTCCGAAGGCGTCGTAGCCCATCGGGTGAAGAACGCGCTTCCCATTGCGCCGCTTGAAGTGAGCGACAGCGTCGCCGACCGAGTAAACCTTCAGGTGTCCGATGTGCGGCTCACCGCTCGGGTAAGGCAGCATCTCCAGCACGTACTCGTTCTCGCTATCACTGGCCTCGCCAGGAACTGGGTTTGCGACCTCCCACGTGCCTTCCTCCTCCCACAGCTGCTGCCAGCGAGGCTCTATCTCCTGTGGGTCGTATCGGTGGTCGCTCATTGCTACTGAGCAAGATACTTGCAGCCGCAGGCAACCGGCGAGCGACCTGCGTCGCTACACTGACGCCTCACTTGGGGCTGTAGCTCAGCTGGGAGAGCGCCGCCATGGCATGGCGGAGGTCAGGGGTTCGAGCCCCCTCAGCTCCATTGATCTTGTTGAAGCAGGAACGCGATGCTTAGCGGCCTACGAACGGTCGCCTATCCAGCGCCCGACCTATCGCTCCGTACTTCGACCTGAGCTAACGCAGCGCGCTAGACGACTTCGCGCAGAACGCCTGTTTCGACTTCGTAGACGAACCCGCGAACGTTGTCCTTCAGTGGGATGAAGGGGCTGGACTGAATACGCGCCAATGATTGGCGGACATCGGCGTCAACGTCGCTGAAAGACTCCGGCGCCCATGGTGGCTTGATCCCGGTTTCCGCTTGGATCGAGGCTTTGAAATCGTCGTCGGTGAAGGTCAACATGCCGCAGTCGGTGTGGTGGATCAAGACGATCTCCTCGGTCCCCAGCAGCCGCTGCGAGATTGCCAGTGAGCGGATTTCGTCCTCTGTGATCACGCCGCCTGCGTTGCGGATCACGTGCGCGTCGCCCTCTTCTAGACCAAGCAACTCGTAAACGTGCAGTCGCGCATCCATGCACGCAACAATCGCGATCTTCCGAGCCGGCGGCATAGGAAGATGGCCCTTCGCGAAGCTTTCTGTGTAGTTCGCGGCGTTTGCTAGCAGCTCATCAGTGACGGTCATTTTGGAATTGCCTCTCTTGGTTATTTGGTCGCGTTATCAAGTACGCGCCCTAAAGTAGCAAATCCTGATCCGCTTTAGTCTTTTTCCCAACTAATCGAACTGGACCAACGTCGCAACGGGGATTCCGGCCAACGAACTGCGTCCTTCGAGGAACGAGATCTCGCTGACGAAAGACGCTCCGACCACCGTGGCGCCGGCCCCTTCCATCAACGAAATCAATGCCCGCGCCGTCCCCCCTGTGGCAAGCAGGTCATCGTGAACCAAGATCCTCGTCGCTTCGAGTTCGTGGTCGTGAACGTGGAGGTGCTCTGACCCATACTCGAGCTCGTAAGCGACCGATACGGTCTGCGGCGGCAGTTTGTCCGGTTTGCGCGCGGGGATGAAGCCCGCGCCAAGGGCGACGGCCAAGGCCGGGCCAAACAGGAAGCCACGCGCTTCAGGCGCCGCGACGTAGTCAACTTCGCCGACCAGTTCCTGGGTGACGGCGATCAGGTCGCTTGTCGTCTCCGCCAATAACTGCGGATCGCGGAGAATCGGACTTATGTCGTGGAACTGAATGCCATCCTTGGGCCAGTCTGGGACGGTGCGGAAGTGTTCGGGACGAAGCGACATCGACTACCGATCATCCTCTGGCTCGCCGCCGCTAATCACGCGCCGTGGAACGTCGCCCCAGAGAGCCTCAAGCCGGTAGTACTCGCGCGTCGCAGGCGTGAATAGATGGACTACAACGTCGCCGTAATCGAGCAAGACCCAGCTTGACTCGCGCAGCCCCTCGACGTGGCTTGGAAGCATCGCGTGCTGATCCTTCATTCCCTGATGAATCGCATCGTGGATCGCTTTGACCTGACGGTCGCTCCGCCCAGTCGCGATCACGAAGGCGTCGGTGAAAGCAGAAGCGCCGCTGAGATCAAGGACAACTAGGTCGACGGCCTTCGGCTGCTGGGCATAACCGGTAATCAGATCGACCATCTTGGCCGTCGTTAGCGGCGCTGTTGCAGGCTTCATCGGTACCAGCCTTCACGTTCAATCATCGCCGCGACCGTAGCGGGGACTAGGTATTCAACCGAGCGCCCAGCAGCAATCCGCTCTCGGACCAAGGTCGATGAGATGTCGACACGCGTCATCGTGACCGATACGACATCGCTACCGGGGAAGCCGGCGCTTAGCTCCTCAGCAAGAAGCAGTTCCGACTCACCATCGCGCGAGACAACCGCGAGCCGCGCCAACTCGAGCACTTCAGCCGGCTCACGCCAACTGGGAAACTGCGCCGCGACATCGTTGCCAACGATCAGAGTGAGATCGTCGTCGGGCCTCGAATCATTCCAGCTTCTCAGCGTCTCAATGCTGTAAGTCGTGCCGCCACGTTGAACTTCGGCTGCGCTCACCTCTAGCCGTTCGCTTCCATCGACTGCAGCTTCGCAGAGTGCTAGGCGAGCCTCTGGGCCAGGGTCAGATGGCAGCTGATGATCGGTCGGCGTGTGGAGCGGGATGAGCACAACGCGGTCCAGCTTGAGCTGTTCGGCGGCCTCCTGCGCACAGATCAGGTGCCCGATGTGGGGCGGGTTGAAGCTTCCGCCGAACAGCCCAACGCTGCTCATCGCCTCACGTGCCCGTCTCCACTAATCACGTACTTGGAAGTACAGAGCTCGCGAAGCCCGATTGGCCCGCGTGCGTGGAGCTTCTGCGTCGAATTTCCGATCTCGGCGCCCATTCCGAACTCAGCCCCGTCGGTGAAACGGGTTGATGCGTTGACGTATACGCAGGCAGCGTCAACACCCAGCTCAAATGCCAAGGCTGCCGCATCGTCGTTGCTGACGATCGCCTCGGAATGGCCGCTGCCATAGCGCGTGATGTGCTCGATTGCCTCGTCGACTGAGTCCACCACCTTGACTGCGAGGATCAGTTCAAGGAACTCTGTACCCCAGTCCGCTTCGCTCGCGTTAACCAGCGCGTCGGCGCGTTCAGCACCGGCGAACTCCTTCGTGGCGGCGTCGGCGCGCAACTCGACACCGGCTTCAACCATCTGATCGACGATCATCGGGACGAACTCGGCCGCGACGTCGCGGTGAATCAACAAAGTCTCGGCAGCGTTGCAGACGCCCGGCCTCTGGACTTTCGCGTTGAGCGCAATCGCTGCTGCCTGCTGGAGATCGGCGGCGCGATCGACGTACACATGGCAATTGCCTGACGCGGCGTAGAGAACGGGAATCGTTGCAACCTGCTCGAGCGCAGCCTTTAGCCCCTCGCCACCGCGCGGCACAATTAGGTCAACGATCCCTTGCTGCGTGGCAAGTTCGGCGAGCTGGTCGCGGCCACCGCCAACGAGCGTGACTACGGCGCGAGGGAGTCCTACAGACTCAGCGGCATCGGCCGCAATCGCGACCATCATTGCGTTTGAGTGCTCAGCGCTGCCAGAGCCGCGCAGCAAACAAGCGTTACCCGATTTGAGACAGAGGGCCGAGGCATCGATTGTGACGTTGGGACGCGCTTCGTAAACAACTGCAACAACGCCGAGCGGCACTCGTAGCTTGCGGAGCCGTAGCCCATTCTCCAGTTCGCGCTGTTCGATCAGCTCGCCAACCGGGTCCTCTAGCGCAGCGACCTCCCGTGCCCCGGCCGCAATCGCCGCGATGCGATTCTCGTTCAGTAGCAGCCTGTCAAGCAGCGCTGCTGATAGTCCAGCCTCTTCTCCGGCGGCGAGGTCTACCGCATTAGCGTCTATCAACTCAGCCGAACGAGCTTCAAGCGATGACGCGAGAGCTTCAAGGGCGGCGTCCTTCACGTCACGCGGTGCGCGCGCTAACGCTGGTGCAGCCGCCTTCGCACCCGCACAAAGCTCAGCGACGCTGGTCTGTTCAATTGCCATCAAGGAAGAGTAGTCCGGCGCGCCAGCGGTCGCTGGCTCTATCCCAGAGCCAAATAGTCGCGGTGGACGGCTGCCTCGGGTGAGCGTCCGATGATCTTCCCAACCTCATCAGACTTGCGTCCAGCGACGCGGGTCAGCTCATCGGCCGAGTAGTTACAAATGCCCTTACCGATCACGCCGCTATCCCCGCGCAGCTCAACTGCGTCGCCCGGTTCGAACTCACCTTCGACAGCGCTGATACCGACAGGCAGAAGCGACGCACCGGCATCGCGCAGCGCCTTCTCCGCCCCTGCATCCACAGTCAACGTGCCGCGCGTTGGTTTGGCATAGCGCAGCCAAAGCTCAAAGCTTGAATAGCGCTCCTCTTGAGCGCTGAAGCGGGTGCCCTCTTTCTCTCCGGCGAGCGCGCGTGCCAGAGCCCCTTCGCGGATCCCGCTCGCGACTGTCGTCGGAATGCCTGCAGCGGTTGCCATCTCAGCGGCAACGACCTTCGAGCGCATGCCGCCCGAGCCGAGCCCCGAGGCGGCCTGGCCGATCTCGTACTCGCTGAGCTGAGAGGGGTGATCGATCAGATCGACGAGCGGCGCGCTGGGATCGGTGCGTGGGTCGGCCTGATGAAGTCCATCCTGATTCGTGAGCAGCACGAGCCTGTCTGCCGCAACCATGATCGCTACCTGCGCTGCAAGAAAATCATTGTCACCAAACGAAATCTCCTCAGTCGCCGTCGTGTCATTCTCATTGACGACAGGCACGACACCCCACTCCAGCAGGCGCCCAAGTGTCTGACGTGCATTGAGGTAGTTGTTTCGGTGGCCGACGTCGAAGAAGGTCAGGAGCACCTGGGCGCTGACGATGCCGCGATCGCGCAGCATCTCGTCATAAACGCGGTAGAGCTTGCCTTGACCGACTGCGCTGGCGGCTTGCAGGTCGGCCATCGCCGTCGGCCGGCTCCCAAGCTCGAGCACCTCTATACCGCGTGCGATTGCGCCGCTCGAAACAAGCACCACCGAGTCGCCGGCCTCGTGACGAGTGGCTACTTCACTGCAAACCGCCGTTAGGAGGTCTGCCCGCAGCGCGCCAGTTTCGTCGGCGACGATGTTCGAGCCAAGTTTGATTACGTAACGTGCCATCGACTTCGCAGCGTAGCCGCGCGCGCCTACGCCGGGTCCAATTCGAAGCTCACGCCGCCAATCTCGACGTCGTCACCGGCTTCAAAGCCAGCCGCAACAAGGGCATCGATGACGCCCATCCGCCGCAGGCGCTGCTCGACCTGCGCGAGCGCCTCATCGTTCTCAACGTCATAACGAGCAAGCAGTTTCTCGACCGGGTCACCGCTGACGAGGTAGCCGCCGTCCTCCAGCTCTTCGACTCGCCACTCATGCGCGGCGGCAGGCTTGAAGATCTGATGCTCTGCGAGCGTCTCGCTTGGAGCCAGCTGCGGTGTTATCGCTTCAATGGGTACGCGCTGAACAAGCGCGTCTGCAAGCGAGTCGAGCCCTTCGCGGGTAGCGCTAGAGGTGACGACTACCACCACATCCGCGCCGAGCCGTGTTCGCCACCGCTCTCCGACTGCCGCCGCATCCTCGGCCGTAACCAGATCCGCCTTAGAGAGTGCGACCACGCGCGGCAGCGCGGCAAGTTCAGCGTTGTATCGGCTCAGCTCGCTCTCGATCAGCTCGTAGTTCGCCTCAGGGTCACTGCCGTCGAGCGGCGCTAGATCAAGCACGTGTACGAGCAGCCGCGTGCGCTCGACGTGAGCTAGGAACTCGTGGCCAAGGCCAGCTCCAGAGCTAGCGCCCTCAATCAGGCCCGGAATGTCGGCTAGGACTAGCTGCCTGCCGCCACGGTCCAACACGCCAAGCTGCGGTTCGAGCGTCGTGAACGGGTAGTCGCCAACTTTGGCGACAGCACGAGTCAGCGCAGAGATTAGAGACGACTTGCCGGCGTTCGGAACCCCAACCAGGCCAACGTCCGCGAGAAGCTTGAGCCGCAGGTCGATCCAGAATTCATCGCCCGGCAAGCCGCGCTCCGAAAAGCGTGGTGTCTGCCTCGTTGAGCTCTTGAAGTGATTGTTGCCGCGACCACCGGAGCCCCCACGAGCAACGACCGCTGTGGCTCCAGGTACGACGAGGTCGTGGATCGTTCCATCAGAGAGTTCCGCGACGGTGCCCGGTGGGACATGTATTTTCAGCGACTCGCCCCCGGCACCCGAGCGCAGAGCCCCTTCCCCATGACCACCGCGACCCGCCTTCATCTCGGTCTGGCCTGCCAACGATTGAAGGTCGCGCAGAGATCCGTCACAAACCAGCAGAATGTCGCCGCCGCGGCCGCCATCGCCGCCGTCGGGACCACCGCGGGGTACGTGCGCCTCACGGCGGAACGAGAGGCAACCGTCGCCGCCACGCCCAGCCTGCGCAAAGATGCGAGCCTTATCGTGAATCATCGCCCACAAAACATAGGACCTGCCGACCGCGCGGCCTGAACAGGAGCAGCCATGCCCGAAGAAAAAGTCATCCTAATAACTGGCGCATCAACCGGAATCGGCGCCGCTACGGCCCGCGCCGCAGCCAAACTCGGCCACAAGGTCGTGCTCGC
>CAMDLG010000047.1 GCA_945901565.1 Bifidobacterium breve
AGCGAGGAAACGCTGACAACATTCTCTCAGCTGCTTAGAGCGCCGAAGCGACGTCCGAGAGCGCGTCCGAGAGCGACGCCGAAGCCTGCTGGAGGTCTTGCTCTGTCGTCACCAGCGACGGCGAGATCGCAACACCGTCCCCGAGTGGCCGCACGAGCACGCCGTGCTGCTTCGCCGCTGCGAACGTCCGTAGCGGCAGATCGGGGGTGGATTCGAGCAGTTCGGGTTTGAACGAAACCGCTCCAAGCGCACCGATCCCAGCACGTGCTTGGTCCACGACCTCCTCCGACTCAAGCGGACCCAGCGCAGCGGCGATCTCATCTTCTAATTCGCGCCCACGCTGGAGCAGCCCCTCGTTCTCAATTATGTCGAGGTTTGCGATCGCGGCGGCGCAGCAAGTTGGGTGGCCCGAATAGGTTTGACCGTGACGGAACCAGAGCCCTTCTCCCTCCCAGAACGGTTCGGCGATACCGCCGCTGATGACTACGCCGCCAAGCGGCAGATAACCGCTCGTGATTCCCTTCGCGAAGGTGATCATGTCCGGCCGCAGGTCGAAACGATCGACACCCCACATGGTTCCAAGTCGCCCGAATGCGGCGATCACGCAGTCAGCGATGAAGAGTGCGCCGTGCTTCGTACAGAGGGCCGCGAGGCCCTGGAGGTAGCCGGGCGGCACACGGTGGACTCCGCCAGCCCCAATCACCGGCTCTGCAAAGACGGCCGCCACCTTGTCAGGGCCGACGCGTTCGAACTCCGCCTCAAGCGCCTCAAGCGAATCCCACGGGACGCTAGAAACACTGGGGTCGGTCGGGCCCATTCCAACCTGGTTGGCCGCAATCCCACCGATACTGGTTCCGATTCCGTGCGTGCCGTGGTAGCCCTGCGTGCGGCCGATTATGTGGATGCGGTCCGGCTGCCCGGTGGCCGCAAAGTAACGGCGCGCCAGCTTTGCCGCCGTTTCGATCGCGTCGCCACCGCCTAGGCCAAAGAAGATCTTCGCGTCGTCGATGATCGGCTGGGCACTGGCTGAAAGTCGATCAGCGAGCTCTAGAACTGGTTTGTTCGCGAAGCCACCGAAGGACTGGTAGCTAGCCAGCGTGTCCATCTGCGCCCTCGCCGCATCGGCAATCTCGTGACGGCCATGGCCAACGTTGACGCACCACAGACTGGCAGTCCCGTCGAAGTACTTGTTGCCGTCGACGTCCCAGACGTACGAACCCTCTCCGCGCTCGATAATGAACTCATGGCCCTTGACTTGGGCCATGTCTGCGAACGGATGCCAGAAGCTCGTTTCGCCCGTCATCTCGACTGAAGCCAGGCGCTAGGTGATGATCGGAATGATCAGAATCGCAACGATGTTGGCGACCTTGATCATCGGGTTGATGGCTGGGCCAGCGGTGTCCTTGAAAGGATCGCCAACCGTGTCGCCGGTAACCGAAGCGGCATGAGCTTCTGAGCCCTTGCCGCCGAAGGCACCATCTTCGATCAGCTTCTTGGCGTTATCCCAGGCACCACCACCGGCGGTCATCATCACAGCGAAGAAGAAGCCGACGACGATCACGCCGATCAGCAAGCCACCAAGAGCTGCGACTGAAATTAGGCCGACGACCGTGGTTACAACGATTGGAATCAGCGACGGGATGATCATCTCGCGCTGCGCGGAGGCGGTAACAATGCTGACGCAGGTGCCGTAATCCGGCTGCTCGCTGCCATCCATGATCCCTGGCTTTTCGCGGAACTGTCGGCGAACCTCTTCGACGACCATGCCTCCGGCGCGACCAACAGCTTCCATCGAGAGCGCGGCAAAGAGCGTCACCATCATGCCGCCGATGAGCAGCCCCATTAGGATCGCCGGATCATCGATCGGGAACGAAGTCACAACGCCCTCCGCTGCAAGCTCGGCCTTGAAGCCTGCGAAGAGAACGATTGCGGCTAGGACGGCTGAGCCGATTGCATAACCCTTCGTCACAGCCTTCGTTGTGTTGCCGACCGCGTCGAGTGGATCGGTCACGTTGCGGACCTCTTCCGGCATGTTTGCCATCTCGGCAATACCGCCGGCGTTGTCGGTGATCGGGCCGAACGCGTCGAGCGCGACAATCAGACCGGTCAGCGATAGCTGCCCCATGACGGCGACACCGATTCCGTAGATACCTTGAACGCCGCCACCTGCGAGCTTCCAAGAGCAGAGGACGCCAAGTACCAAGACCAAGGCTGGGAGCGCAGTTGCTTGCAAGCCCTGAGCGAGGCCAGAGATGATGTTGGTGGCGTGTCCTGTCTGTGATGCTTCAGCCGTCTTGCGGACTGGGCGGAAACGTGTCGAGGTGTAGTAGTCGGTGATCACGAACAGCAACGCCGTGACGACGATTCCCACCAACGCGCAGAGGTAAAGGTTGATCACACTTGGCGCGGCAACGGCACCGGCGGCGCTCTTGAAGGTGACTCCGTCCATCATCCAGGCGGTTACTGGGTAGAACGCAACGGCAGCGATTACTCCCGAGACCGCAAGGCCTTGGTAGAGCGCGCGTTCAACGTTGCCCTTCTCGCTGCGGACGGCAAACGTGCCGATGATCGAAGCGATAATTGCGACGGCGCCAAGAACTAGCGGGTAGAGAGCGACAGTCGTCTGTTCGTTGAAGGTCAATACACCGAGCAGCATTACGGCGACGGCCGTGACTGCGTAGGTCTCGAAGAGGTCTGCTGCCATTCCGGCGCAGTCACCGACGTTGTCACCGACGTTGTCGGCAATCACGGCTGGGTTGCGCGGGTCGTCCTCAGGAATGCCAGCCTCGACCTTGCCGACGAGGTCGGCGCCAACGTCAGCGGCCTTCGTAAAGATGCCGCCGCCCAAACGCGCGAAGACGGAGATAAG
This sequence comes from Bifidobacterium breve, assembly GCA_945901565.1. GTDB lineage: Bacteria > Actinomycetota > Thermoleophilia > Solirubrobacterales > Solirubrobacteraceae > F1-60-MAGs163. The sequence goes on from CAMDLG010000047.1 coordinate 2,870, forward strand.
AGATCCACCGAACCCAAGACCGATGAGTGCGTCAACGGCTTCCTTCGGTGTCTGGTCGAAGTAGGAGGTGAGCAGGCCGTAATAACCAGCTACACCGAGTAGCGCGAGACCAACGACGAGCATGCCGGTGATTGCGCCGCCGCGGAAGGCGACTTTCAGCGCAGGTCCGATGCCACCGCGGGCCGACTCAGCAACTCGTGCGTTGGAACGGACCGAGACGTTCATTCCGATATAGCCGGCTGCGCCGGAGAGAATTCCGCCGATCGCAAAGCCAACAGCGACGTAGATGTCCTGAATGAAGAGCAGTGCGATGAACAGAACCACGCCGACACCGGCGATTACTAAGTACTGCCGGTTGAGGTAAGCGCGCGCGCCTTCCTGAACGGCCGCGGAGATGCGCTGCATCTCGGCGTTGCCGGGCGAAAGAGCGAGAAGCTGCGTTGTAGTTAGAACGCCGTAAGCGACAGCGATCAGGGCACAGACAACAGCAATGATGACCCCATGGTCGGTAAGAAATGCAGACACGGTGGTTGAATCCTCCGAAGTAATTGAATTGAAAGCCGCCGATAAGGCAGCAGGCGCGTTGCGACGGGGCTATTTGCTGACCCCAGCGCTAATAAGCTCCGTGATCCTACCGCTAAGCGCCCCAGAAACGCTCTGCGGTCGCTAGGGGCCGGGAGTCCACAGGCCACCGCCGGGCTTGGCGGGTGGCTCTGGGGCGCCAGTCGGGGGCACCCCGGTTTCAGGAGCGCTCGGCTCGCCAGCATCATCAGAGGCGCCAGGAGCACCGGCATCTCCGGTCAGTTTTGCGTAAGCGACCTGCAGCTGCGCGAGCGCGTCCTTGATCGATGCTGCGTTCTCGCCTAGCGCTGGTTCGATCAATGGCAGCAGTCGGCGGATCCCCTCAATCGCGATCCCTACCTGAATTGGATCCGTTTCGTCTTCAGAGCCTGGGAGCAGGCCTGCTTTGCGGGCTCCAAGGTTGAGTAGCGAAACTACTGTCTGGGCAACGAGGTCTTCGACCCGTAGCGCCTTGAGCTCTGCCTCATAGGCTGCACGCATCTCCTCCTCGCTGAGGGCAGCTGGTTCACCGCCTGGCGCGTCGGTTGGCTGCGAAGCGGTCGCTTCTTCAGGCTGTTCTGGCGTTGCCTCTTGGTCGGTCACGGTTTTGATCCCTCCGTTGCTCTTGTGGGCTCGTCGGCCCCGAATGTTTGGCGTGTCAACTCCACAGTAGAAGCGTAGACGTCGGCGATGCTTTGCCCTTCGGCGAGCGCTGCGGCCTGGCGCTCTGCCCCGTTGGCGACCGGGAGCTGGAGCTCGATCCCTAGCTCAGCGCGCAGCGGGGCAGTCCACTCGGCAAGCTGGGCGATCGCCGTTCTAGCTGGCGTGCAGACGCCGCTCTGAAGATCGATCAGCTCCCCTGCTGCTCCCCACCGAATCGCACGCCAGAGGTTCTCTTCGATTAGGCGTGGCGGCGGCTCGAAGACCGGCTTGCCCTCGTCATCATCGCGGGCGGCTTGCAGGACACACGCAACAATTAGCGCCGTCAGCGCATCGGACTCGCGCGCGTCCGACTGGGCGTCACAGATCCGAACTTCGACTGTTCCAAACGCTAAGTGCGGCCGGACAGACCACCAGACCTGCGTGTCTTCTTCAATCGACCCTGTCGCCAGCAGGAGCTCCAAGTACTCGCGGTAGACCTGCCACGAACCGTAAGAGTCGGGAACTCCGCAGCGCGGGAAAGACTTTGTGAACGTCTGCGTTCGGACTGACGCAAGCCCACTGTCTAGCCCTTCAAACAGGACCGAGTTGGCGCTCAGCGCGAGTAGCGTTGGAAGTACTGCACGGAGCCGGTCACAGACGCGAACCGCTCGGTCGGACCCATTGATGCCGACATGCACATGAAGAGAAAACGTGTTGTTGCGCCGCGCGACGTATTGCAACCCGTCGACAACGCGTCGGTAATGGTCAGACTGGACATTGAGCTGCTCTCGGTAGTCGGCCCAAGGATGCGTACCGGTGGAGCCAAGCGCGACTCCTTCACTGTCGCTAAGCGCGAAGAGCCGCTCCCGCATCTCGCGCTGGCGAGTTAAGGCGTCTGTTAAGTCGGCGCCGGCTCCTGACCGGATCTCAATCTCCGAGAGGATCAGCTCCGACGAGATCGAGGCCGCCAACTGATCATCACTCTTCTGGGCGGCCGCCGCCAGCTCTTCGAATCGCGGCACCAGGTCGAGGCTCTTGGCGTCGAGAATCGCGAACTCTTCTTCGATCCCGACCGTGCCATCGGTTGACTGCTCAAACGCTTCGCGCGCCTTCTCGAGGTCAATTCGGCTCATGAGAGGTAGAAGTAAAGCGCGTGCAACAGGTCGACCGCGGGGTTCGAGGTATAGACCGTCACCTCAGCGGGAACATCGAGCAACGATTCGGAATAGTTAAAGATGATTTTTACGCCAGAGGCCACCAACCTGTCGGCGAGCTCACCGGCAGCTTCGCCCGGGACGGCGAGCACGGCAACAACGACCTCGTGTTCTGCGAGCACCGCCTCAGCGTCTGCGACAGGACGCACGGAGAGGCCGCCGACCTTGGTCCCCATCTTCTTCGGATCGGCATCGAAAACGGCCACGACATTGAAGCCGTGATCGGCGAAGAGGTCAGACGAACCGATCGCCTTTCCAAGGTGTCCGGCGCCAAAGAGTGCAATGTTTTGTTGACCCCCGGTCTGCAGTATCTCGCGCACCTGCTTGGCGAGCGCGTCGACGTTGTAGCCAACGCCCCGCTTGCCGAACTTTCCAAATCCTGAAAGGTCGCGTCGAATCTGCGTCGAGTTAACTCGCGTGTAGTCAGAGAGTTCCTGCGAGGAGAGTGTTTCGCGGCCGGTCTTCTGGGCTTGCGTAAGGACCTGCAGGTAGCGCGAAAAGCGCGCTGCTTGACCGAATGAAAGGCGCGCACGCGGATTATCTAGATCGCCCGGCTCAGTCCCCGATTGGTCGCTCTTAGCTAGGGTCACGGTCCCGATGCTACTGCCCGTTTAGCCGGAGCAGCCGACTTTTTAGATCCTCGATGTCAATTTCGAAGTCATAGAGCTCATCTCCATTGACGGCAATCACGGGGATCCGTTCCAGATAGGTCGAGTGAAGCTGATCGCTGGCTTCTATGTCGACCGCGCGGATCTCGAACTCGTGCTCACGCTGCAGCTCAACTAACTGTTCGGCCGCAAGCTCGCAGAGGTGGCACCCGTCGCGCTGATAGATCGTCACGACCGGCCTCATCGTCGGGTGCCGCTCGGGTAAGCGTCAAGCGTCAGTGCTTGCTGCGGCGAGCAGTCATCTAGATACCGCGCAGCGCTGGCAATCATCGCGGCGTTGTCGGTGCACAGGGAAATTTCGGGAATGTGGCAGACGGCGCCAAGAGCCGTGATGCGCGAGCGCAGCAGGCCATTCGCAGCAACGCCGCCGCCAATTGCCACTCGATCCAGGCCGCTCGCGTCTAGCGCTTTGGTGAGACGCTCTACGAGGGCGTCAACAATCGCTTTTTGGTACGACGCAGCCAAGTCGGCGCGTCGGGCTTCGGCCTCTTCCTCACCTAGATCCCGGATTGCGTAAAGCAATGAGGTCTTGACGCCAGCAAAAGAGAAATTGCAGCCTTCGACGTTGCGTGCAACCGGGAATTGAAAGGATTCGTCGTCGCCGTCGGCGGCTAGGGCTTGAAGCGCGGGCCCGCCAGGGAAAGGCAACCCCAACATTCGCGCGCCCTTGTCGAATGCCTCACCGGCGGCGTCATCGAGCGTCTCTCCAAGGAGTAGATAAGAACTGTGGTCTTCGACTCGCGCCAAGAGCGTGTGTCCACCGCTGGCAATCAGGCAGATGAATGGCGGTTCAAACGGCTCCAGTCCGATGAAGTTAGCCGCCACATGACCCTGGAGGTGATCGACTGCAACGAGCGGCAGACCGCGCGCCGCAGCTATCGCTTTCGCCTGCGCTACGCCCACCAGCAGGGCCCCAATCAACCCGGGTCCTTGCGTCACGGCGACGCGATCGAGATCCGCAAGAGTGACCTGCGCTTGGGAGAGCGCCGCTTCGATCGCGGGAGTCAACAGCTGAAGGTGCTGACGAGCAGCGATCTCAGGAACCACACCGCCGTAGCGATTGTGGATTCCCTGCGACGAGATGATGTTTGAAAGCACCACGCCGTCGCCCCCGAGCACGGCCGCGCAGCTGTCGTCGCAGCTACTTTCGATTGCGAGAATGGGGCCGCTCACGAGCTGGCTAGCGGAAGCGTCGGCGCTGCGGGTACGTCATCAAGAGTGCCGCGAAGCGTTGCGGGTGTCCGCCACATAATTAGGGCGTCTTCGCCGTTGTCTTGGTAATAACGCTTGCGGTGGCCCGCACCAAGGAAACCGAGCTGCTGATAGAGCTGAATCGCACCCGTGTTGGAGGGGCGAACCTCGAGCGTCAGTTTGGCATCCGCTCCGACATTGCTGAAGACTTCCTCGATCAATGCGCTCCCGAAGCCGCGCCGTCTCAGCTCTGGATCGACCGAAACATTCATGATGTGCCAGAGCTGATCGAAGCGCGAACAGATGATGTAACCAACGAGACTGCCGTTTAGTTCAGCCGCTAGGCAGATCGCCTCAACCTTGCTCAGCTCGAGGACAAACATCGCCAGCGACCAAGGAGTAGGGAACGAGCGTCGCTCGATCTCAATTACCTGCGGCAGGTCCGCGAAGACCAACCTTCGAATACCGAGCTCAGCCGCCATTGCTGAGCCGATTCTCGAGCGTAATTTCGGCGTCGGCGCGGCGAACATAGTCAGGCATCAGGCGCCTAGGGTCAGACGGCTCGCCACTAGCCGCCAGCTGACAGAGAGAGGCGGCTGAGATGTGGTGCAATGGGGAATCAGCGTTAGGCACAGCGATCGAGGCCTCTTCAAGCGAGCCGCGAAAGAGTACCGCGCCGTCGCCGACCGCCAAAACTTCGGGCTCGTCTGCACCAATAGCTGCAGCGAGGCGCTCGGGACCTACTGCCTGCGGGGGCACCACTAGAGCGCCATTGGCGTCCCAACAAGCTACGAATGCCTCAGAGCGGCGTGCATCTAGCACCGCAGCGACACGCGAGTCCGGATTCGCGATCCGCGCCGGCAAGGCGAGCGCTTCGAGACTCGAAACGGCGATGGCTTGAGCGCCGCACGCCTGCTGTAGGCCACGCGTCGTAGCTATTCCGATTCTTAGCCCTGTAAATGTCCCCGGTCCGACCCCGACGCCCAGTCGTTCAACGTCAGCCCAGCCCTTACCAGCCTCCGAAAGAGCCTGTTCACAAAGCGACAGCAGCCGTTCGGCGTGACGGGGCCGCTCGTCGACTTCAGGGCGGTCGGCTAGCTGGCTGACAACTTCGCCATTTACGCTGACACCCACAACTGTTGCTGCCGTCGCAGTATCAAACGCGAGAACGACTCCAGGAGTCACAACGCAGGTAACCGGTTGGAGATCGTTAGCTCTCGGTGCTGCGGACCGCGGTGACTGATCTCGACCGTGAACGATGGGGCCACCAAAGCAAGAAGACCGACAGCTTCGGCCGAGCTTTGCGGCCATTCGATGAAAGTGATTGTTTGTGGGCCGAGCGCGTCATCCAAAAGTCCGCCCTCTTGGTCTATCTGTGCTTCAAGGCGCTGACAGTCGAGGTGAGCAATCTGAGCAGAGGTCGCTTCGTAGCGGTTCGAGATCGTATAGCTAGGGCTCGTAACTGGCCCTTTAACACCCAGCTGGCGGCATGCACCACGCACAAAGGTCGTCTTCCCCGCTCCAACCTCACCGCTGACGTGAACAACGTCGCCGGGTTGCAGCTGGAGAGCAAACTCGGCCGCTATTGCCTCGGTATCAGCCTCAGCGTTGGTTACAGCGCGTTTAACTGCGCCCATGGGAGCGTCGCCAGAGCGCAAAGCCACCGCCGGCGAGGGCTAAGCACAAGACAACGATGAATTCCCATCCGATGACCGGACGGCTGAGAGCACCTGATTTCACAGCTGGAGTCGCAGAGGTAGCTGGCGCCGCAGATTCCAGAGTGGCTGCGCTACTTGGCTTGGAGCTGGATAAATTGGTTTTCTTCGAACCGCCCTTCGGAGCAGAAGCGTCACTGGAGCTCGACGCGCCGGATGTGTTCGACGCGCCACTTTCGCTAGACGCAGTGCCCGAACCACCGCCGGACGAAGTCCCACCGTTCGAACCGGATCCATCACCGCCGTTTAGACCCGCAAGCGGATCAACGTATTGGTCGCCGCCAGCGCTCTCAGCCATCGCTGCAGCGGGCAGAGATAGGAGAGAGAGCGACAGGACCGTCAACAAAATAGGAAGTTTCGCCACACGCGCAGTCTAGAGAAGTCTCGTCCATTATGAGCCACATGCTGCGAGAAGGTGCTCCCCGCTCCGCTAGCGTCCGCACTGTGACCGGACCGAACCCCACCGACGAAGAGCCGCAAAGCCGCCGCGACCGTGCACGCGGCTCGCACACTGTGCGCGCCGCTGGCGTCGCTTCGGCGCAGATGATCGCCAACGTCTTGGCGCTGCTAACAACGGTGGCGTTGGCACGGGCGCTAGGTACGTCCGACTACGGCGAGCTGGCACGGATGATCTCCGTCGTGACGATTCTGATCGTCCCGGCGTCAGCGCTGCAGGCCGCGGCGGCCCGCGACATGACGCTGGGCCGACTCGGCAGCGGTGGTAACGCAGCAGCGACTCTGCACTCCTGGATCATCCGTGTTCTCATAGCTACAGCGGTAGTCCTCGTGATCTGCCTCTTGCTCCGAGAGTCGCTCGCCAGCCTCTTGCAAGTCTCGCAGCCATGGGCGGCCGCACTCGTGATCCCGGCTGGTTTTCTCTGGACGGCGCTTGCGCTTCAACGCGGCGTGTTACTCGGAGTTGGTGCCTACCGACTGGTCGGGTTTAGTCTTGTCGGCGAGCAGGGCTTTCGCCTCCTGCTCGGCCTCGCCGCAGCGCTCCTTGGTGCTCAGGTGGGCCTGATCTTCTTCTGCTCGGTGCCGCTCGCCACGATCCCGACGATCCTCATAACCGGCGCCTTGACTCGGCGACGGTTGGGTCGCTCTGACCGTCAGCCGAAGCGCAGCCGACTGCGCGAGCTGGCGATGCGAAACCCGATTCCCGTTGCGGGGCTAACGCTCTTCGCGGTGCTCCAGAACGCCGACGTGATCGCAGTAGGGCATTTCTTCAGCACGACCGTCTCGGGCGCCTACGCGCAGGCCGCAGTTGCGGCAAAGGGCGTCGTTTGGGTGGCGATGGGATTAGGGCTGTATTTGCTGCCAGAAGCGGCTCGCGAGGCCTCCAAAGGCCTCGACGCGCGTCACCTAATGACCCGCACTACCGGCCTGCTGATGCTCGTTGCAGTCCCGATCTTGGCGATCTTTGCGCTGATACCTGAGCAGATTCTGACGCTCGTCTTCAGCGACCAGGCGAGGCTCGCTGCTCCGGCCTTGCCGTGGCTCGCCGCTGCCATGACCTTCCTCAGCATTGCCTACCTGGCGATGCAGTTTCTACTTGCACTCGGGCGACGAGCGTTCCTCGCGATCATGCTGCTCGCCGCAATCGCTGTACCAGCGACGGTTGCACTGCGTGACAGCTCGCTGAAGTCGGTCTCGATTGGCCTGCTAGTGCTCGACGCGATCTTGGCGGCGGTGATGCTCGCCTACTCTTACTCTGTGCGCGACGCGGGGAGTCACCCGCTCGCAGTCGATGACGCCGAGAACTTTGCACTCGCCGAGGCGAGCGCCGCAGCCGAAGCAGCAATTCCATAGCGATGAAACATATTTTGATCCTCGCCGACCGCGAGTGGACGCACCCTCAAGCAGGCGGCACTGGAACTGTGCTCTACGGCCTGACGGCCCGCTGGCTCGCGCAGGGCAACCGCGTAACGATCATCGCCGGTTCGTATCCCGGCGCTGCAGCGCTTGAGCGTCCCACTGATCGACTTGAGATTCACCGCACAGGCGGCCGCCTCACGGTCTTC
>CAMDLG010000048.1 GCA_945901565.1 Bifidobacterium breve
CGTTTTGGCGATCGCACTTAGCGAAGGTCTGCGCAACAAGGTTCTCGACATGCTGTTCGGCGCCGAGGAAGAGTTAGACTACGTGCCGACGACCGCGCCGCCTGCTGCCAGCGCCAAGGCCGAAGCTCCTTCGACTGCTGATGTTGCCGCGACTAACGGCAAGGCCGACACGGCCGACGCAGACGCCGCTGTAGAGAGCGAGTAGCTCCTAGCGCTACGGGAAGATCTTCCCGAACTTCGCGAACAGGCGCAGGTTGCCCTTCGGGCGCAGCTTGCGCGTCAGCAGCAGCTTGCGGGCATCGATGCGCTTGGCAAAGAGGTCGGCCCAGTCGTCGAACGAGATCACCAGCTTCAGCGATGGTTTGCGCGCCGTTCCGCGCGCAGCGCTGCACTTGCCAGCCTCGAAGCTGACCTGCCAAGGCTCGGCGTCGGTGAAGGCCCACTCAATAACCGTCCCCGACGGAACTACGTGGACGTCAGCAGCGCGGGCGATCGAATCGAACATCACTTCGGTCGCATAAGGATCGCGTGAGGCGGGGCGGTCTGGGCCAACGAGGTTCGACTGCAGCAGCACGCGGCCGCGTTCGGCGCGCTCGTCGAGCGGCAGGTCAACAGGCAGCGGCGAGCGCTCGACCTTGTGGAGGTCGATCCCGATCGCCTTCAGTCGCGACTCAAGCGCCTTGACGCCGTCGCGGCCGAGGTCGTCGTAGGAGTAGTTGAAGGCCGTGAAGTAGCTCTCGTCCCAGTTCGGCGGCATCGCGACGCCGGAAATGTAGACGCCGTTTTCGCGGAGGACGTCGAGCACGGCTGTTTCGGTGCCTTTCGGGTCGGCGTCGTAGAGGTCGGCGAGCACTTTGACGCCGAAGGCGATGTGGCGCTGCTCGTCGAGTGCGACGTTGGCGATCCCTGAGCGGAAGCCGGGCAGCAGATCCTCCTCTTCGAGGAAGGCTTCGATCACGTGCTGGCCGGGCTGCGCGAGCGCGGCTTCAATCAGGACGTGGTAGAGCGTGATCGCCCGGGCGAACTGCTGCGGCGACTTGTCGGCGCGCAGCGCCACGCACATATCCTCAAGCCCCTGGAAGATCATCTTGTGGCCCCAGCTGAGCTCGCCCGCGGTGGCGTTCATGCCGCCGGCGATGCTGCCGTCGCCAAGGCCTACAACTTCGTTCATGAAGCGGTTGAAGAAAACGCTGTGGCGCGCCTCGTCGACCTGCTGCGTAGCGATGAAGTACTTCTGTTCCTCAAGCGGGGCGGCGTCGATATACGGCGACAGGCCGTCGGTGACGGCGTCTTCGCCATGGAAGAAGAGCGAGAAGAGCCACATCGCCGTGCGGCGCTGCGCGTCGGTCATCTTCTCTTCCCAGTCGATCTTGTCCTGGCTGAAGTCGATCTCGGTCGCCGACCAGTTGCCGCGCTCCCAGCGCTCGTAAAGGTCGGTGTAGCTGATGTCGTCGGCGGCGCGACGGGTAGTCGGGCGCGGTGCAGTGGTTGCCATCAAAATTCTCCTAGTGGTCCGGGTTGCCGATTTGACGGAGTGTCAAGTGGCAGCATAGCCATCTGGCACGCGGCTGCAAGCAGCTTTATGCCAGCTTCGGGCTCTGCCAAACGGCTGCAAGCTTCGCTGAGAGCAGCGCCGGAAGATCATCAATCGCAACTCGCTCCTGCGTTAATGAGTCGCGCTCGCGGATCGTAACGGTGCGATCTTCGATCGAATCGTGGTCGATCGTCACGCACCAGGGCGTGCCGATCTCGTCCTGGCGGCGGTAGCGCTTGCCGATCGAGCCGCCCTCGTCGTATTCGGTCGTCATCAGCCCGCGTAGCGACTCGAACGCTTCACGCGCCAGCTCCGGCTGGCCGTCCTTCTTGACGAGCGGCAGTACGGCAACCTTTACCGGCGCGAGCCGAGGGTGGAGGCGCAGGACCGTGCGCACGTCGCCTTCGACCTCCTCTTCGTCGTAGGCATCAACGAGGAAGGCGAGCGTCGCGCGGTCGGCGCCGGCGGCGGGCTCAATCACGTGCGGGACGTACTTCTCGCCGCTCGCTTGGTCGAAGTATTCGAGCTTCTCGCCTGAGAACTCAGTGTGCTGCTTGAGGTCAAAGTCGCCGCGATTGGCGATCCCCTCGAGCTCCGACCAGCCGATCGGGAAGAGGTACTCAATGTCGCTCGTGGCGCTCGAATAATGGCTCAGCTCGTCCTGCTCGTGGACGCGGAGCTGCAGGTGGTCGGGGCGGATCCCAAGATCGGTGTACCAGTTAAGCCGCTCGCTGCTCCAGTACTCAAACCACTTGTCGGCTTCAGCCGGTGGTACGAAGAACTCCATCTCCATCTGCTCGAACTCGCGCGTGCGAAAGATGAAGTTGCCGGGTGTGATCTCGTTGCGGAACGACTTACCGACCTGTGCGATCCCGAACGGCGGCTTCTTGCGCGAGAACTGCAGAACGTTTTTGAAGTTGATGAAGATGCCCTGCGCCGTCTCCGGCCGCAGGTAGGCGACCGAACCCGAGTCCTTCAGAGGGCCGACCGTCGTTTCGAACATCAAGTTGAATTCGCGCGCCTCGGTTAGCTCGCAGTCTGGCCCGTCGCCGGGGTTCTTTGACGGCTTATTGGGGCAGGCCAGTTGGTCAAGATGATCGGCGCGAAAGCGCTGGCCGCAGTGCTTGCAGTCAACCATCGGGTCGCTGAATCCACCGACGTGGCCGCTCGCTTCCCAAACTCGCGGATGTTGAAGGATCGCTGAGTCCAGCGCGACGACGTCATCGCGCTGCTGGAGCAGCGAGCGCCACCATTCGCCCTTGACGTTTGTCTTCAGCAGTACGCCGTAATGACCGAAGTCGTAAGTCGACCCAAGCCCGCCGTAAATCTCGGATGAGGGGAAGATAAAGCCGCGTCTCTTGCAGAGCGCGACGATCTTGTCCATCGTTACTTGGTCTTCGGCCATTGCCCCATGCTACGCGGGCGACGCGCGGCAATGCTGCTAGCCGCTCCTATACTTCGGCGGCGATGCCAACTTATGAGTACAGACGCCCCGATGGGACGACCTTCGAGATCGTCCAGAAGATGGCCGATGACGCGCTAACTGAGGATCCGGAGACTGGCGTGCCGGTTGAGCGCGTCTTCCACCCTGTTGCAATTCACTTCAAGGGCAAGGGCTTCCATAACACCGACTACGGAACCAAGCGTCGCAACCGTGAGCTTGAGGCGTCGGCCAAAGAGGGCGCCGACAAGCACGACGCTAAGACGGCCGACAAGGCAAAGTCTGGGTCCGCTTCCGGTGACGCAGCGAAAAGCGATCTGAAGCCAAAGCCGAAGGCCGACGAGAAGAAGCCGAAGTCGCCGCCCTCCGCTTCAAAAGACTGACGCCTAGCGGTCTAGGAACCTCTGTACTTGCCGCTCGCGGTAAGCAGGGCTGACCGTCAGCCCTGCGCCGCCGTCGGGAAGTGTCACCGCACCGTCGGGCTTCAGTACCGCCGGTGAACCGCTGCCAGATACGGCAACTGTCGCTGCCAGCCCGCTAAGGCCGGCGGCGCCCATGTCGGAGGAGATCGCTTGCGGCGCGCTCCACGCGATCAGTGGCCAGCGCAGGAAGCCAAAAGGCGAGTGCAACCTTGAGCGCATCGCGTTGATGATCTTCTGCTGGTTGACGACCCGAGTTAGGTCGTTATCTGAGGCCTTGCATTCGTTCTTCCTCGTTCTGGCAAGCGCCAAAGCCTGATCGCCGTCGATGTGTGTTGTGCCCTTCTTAAGCCGCAACGTGTAGCCGCCATTTGCAAAGCCGCCGTTGATCTTTGAGATCACGCAGCCGCCTGTGAAATCGATCCCGCCCATCGAGTTAATTAGGTCAGGGAACTTGTCGAAGTTGACGATGATCACGTGGTTGATCTCGATCCCCAGGTACGAGCGCAGCGTGCGGATCGACAGTGCTGCGCCGCCAAAGGCATACGCGGCATTGACTTTGTTCAGGCCGTAGCCAGGAATGTCAACGACCGTGTCGCGTGGGATTGAGAGCTTTGATCCATGGCCGCCGCCAACTCTCATCAACTGGATTGAATCGGAGCGGCTTGGACCGGAAGTCGCGGCGCCGGGCTCCTTCGTTCCCTTAGAGCGCAGATCGGAGCCGAGGATCAGGATGTTGCTAGCGGAGACGATCGGTGGGCCGCCGCTATTGAGCGCGGCCTTTGCTTTGCGGTCGACTTGGTCCTGCACGAACTGAGCGCTGAAGAAGAAGATCACGACCGATAGGACGACCCAGCCGACTAGCGCCAGCAGGATCGTCTTCACGATGCGACCGATAGTCCACTTGCGCTTCGCTCGCCGCGGGCGCTTCACGCGGGGCTGCTTACCGGCCGGCTGCGGCGGCTCGATCGGCCGCGCCCTTGGCCGCGAGCGGTAGACGTTGTAACTGGCGGTCGGGTCGCGCTCGGGCGGTCCAGTTGGCTTTCGAGGGTCAGGTGACACTGCCGGTATGGTGGCGACTGTGGCGGCTAACAACGTAATCGGGGTCGATGTCGGTGGCACGAAGCTGCTGGTTGCGGTGATCGATCAGTCGCTTGGGGTTCACCACCGTGTCCAGCAGCCGTCGCAGGGTCTAGACGGCGCCGCGCTGCTCGATCGGCTTGCAGAGATGGTCGATGAAGCGATCGACTCAGCCGATGGTGAAGTCCTTGGTGCTGGCTTTGGCGTTGCAGGAATCTTCGACAGCAAGGCCGGCGTGATCGCTACGTCGCCGCACCTTCCCTTGGCCGGGGTTTCGTTTGCGGCGGTGATGGGCGAGCGGGTCGGGGTCCCCGTGACGGTCGACAACGATGCCAACTGCGCGATGTTGGCTGAGTGGCGCTACGGCGCTGCGAAGGGCACCGACGACGCCCTGCTGCTGACGGTCGGGACGGGAATTGGCGGTGGAATGGTGGTCAACGGGCAGCTCGCGCGCGGCAGCAGCGGCGGCGGCGCTGAGTTCGGCCACATCGTCGTCGAGCTTGATGGCCCGCCTTGCAAGTGCGGAGGCAATGGACATCTCGAGTGGTATGCGTCCGGTGATGCAATCGGGCGCGCCGGCGAGGCGGCTGTGGCCGACAAACCCGACTCGCCACTGGCGTTAGCTAGCGCAGACGGCCGCGGTGTTAGCGGCGCCTTGGTAACTGAGATGGCGCACGATGGCGACGCTGATTCGGTCGCCGCAGTCGCGCTTGTTGGCAGGCGGCTCGGGCAGGGGCTTGCCTCTCTGGTTAACGCATATAACCCGGAGCTGATTGTCATCGGCGGGGGAGCAATTGCGGCCGGCGACCTGTTGTTGGCACCAGCGCGTGAGGTTGTCGAGCGTGAAGCGCTGGCATCGCTCGGCGATCACGTGAGCATCGTGCCAGCGGAGTTCGGCGCCGACGCGGGAGTGATTGGCGCGGCCGTGATGGCCTTCGAGGCGGCCGCGTCAGCGTGAGCGCAGCGAAGCAAGGGCGACTGATTGTCTGCCCAACGCCGATCGGCAACCTTGAGGACATCACGCTGCGTGCTCTGGAGGCGCTGCGAAGTGCCGACGTAATTGCCTGCGAGGACACGCGGACAACCAAAGTACTGCTCGACCGCTACGAGATTAAGACGCCGCGGATGCGCTACGACGAGCACGTCGAGCGGCGCGCCGCAGCGCAGCTGATCCGCAGAATTATTGGCGGCGAGAGCGTTGCGTTAGTCAGCGATGCTGGCACGCCGCTAGTTAGCGACCCTGGCTTTGTGCTGGTCGGGCTCGCGATCAGCGAAGGCATCGAAGTCGATGTGCTGCCTGGCCCTAGCGCCGTCTTAGTAGCCCTACTTGCCTCCGGGCTGCCGGCCGAGCGGTGGAGCTTTGTCGGCTTCCTGCCGCGCAAGCGCGGCGAGCTCTTGGAGCTACTCGAGTGCGACCAAACGATCGTCGCTTTTGAGTCGCCGCGCCGCGCCGCGGCGAGCTTGAAGTTATTGGCCGAGCTTGACCCTGAGCGGCCAGCGGCCTTGTGCCGCGAGCTGACGAAGCGTTTCGAAGAGGTTCAACGCGGTAGCGCCGCGGAGTTGGCAGAGCGCTTCGCCGAAGCTGCGCCGAGGGGTGAAGTTGTGCTGGTGATCGGAGCCGCGCAGAGCGGTAGCGCCGACCGCGCCGCCGCTGAGGCGGCGCTGCGCGAGCTCGTAGAGGCTGGAGCAAAGACTCGCGCCGCGGCGACGGCGGTGTCGCGGCTGACGGGGATCAGTGCCAACGAGTTGTACCGAGCAGTCGCAACGCCAAACAGCTGAACTGCTGACGGTTAGAGGCAACTCTGCGACCGATCAGTCGCGTCCGCAACTGAGCGGGAAAATCAGACTTAGGCTCGGCGACGATGTTGACCTTCGCTATTCGACCCGTCGCGCTGACCTTTCTTGCGCTACTCGCTTGCCCGTCAGCGGCCGGCGCGGCATGGCGTTGGCCGCTCAACCGCGACGCCCGCGTCGTGGCTCACTTCAAATTCAGCCGCAGCGACCCTTACAGAGCTGGAGCGCTGCGCGGAGTAGTCATCAGCCGCCGCGCTAGCTCAGTTGTACGCGCCGTCTGCTCGGGGGTTGTCAGCTATTCAGGGCCCGTGCCGCAGCGCCGCCGCGCCGTGACGATCAACTGCGGGCGCTTCGTCGCGACCGAGCTTGGCTTAGCGAGCACCAGCGTCGCGCGCGGCGACCGGTTACTCGCAGGTCAGCCGCTGGGCATGCTGGCGGCCGGCGCGCCGCTGCAGGTCGGCGCGCGCATCGCCGCGCAGAGGCAGGGGTACGTCGACCCGCTGGCGCTCTTTGCTGAGCCGCAGTCGCCCGCGCCTCTAGCGCCATTCGCGCCGCGCGGCCGCGAAGCTCCTCCGGGCCCGCAGCCCGTCGCGCGTCAATCCAAAGAGGGCAGTTCGATCAACCAGTGGCTATTGGCAGCCGCATGGCTTGGGCTAGGGATCAGCAGCAGCGCTATCGGCGCTGGGATAGCACTGCGCGGCCGCGGCGCACGTCGTTCAGCAAGGTTCGGGGCGAGCAGCCGATTGCGCCGTCAGCACTAATCTCGGCTGCCGCTCCCCCGCAGGCCTTCGCGCCCGCTAGCGTTCAGCCCGATGGCTCGGTCAGCTTTTTACGTAACTACCCCGATTTACTACGTCAACGCGGCGCCACACCTCGGGCATGCGTACACGTCGATCGCTGCCGACGTGCTGGCCCGACATCACCGCCAGCGCGGCGATGATGTTTTCTTCCTCACCGGCACCGACGAGCATGGCGAGCCTGTCGCTCTGGCCGCTGAAGCAGAGGGCGTCCCACCTCAGGAGCTAGCCGACCGCAACGCCGAACGCTTCAACTCACTGATGCCGCAGCTCGAGGCCAGCAACGACTTCTTTATTCGCACCAGCGACGAGCAACACGTAGCGGCCGTGCAGGAGATCCTGGAGCGCGTGAAGGCCAACGGCTACGTCTTCGAAGGCACCTATGAGGGCTGGTACTGCCCGCGCTGCGCCGACTTTAAAACCGCGCAGGAGATCGCTGAAGGCAACAGCTGCCCGATCCACGGCATTGAGCTCGACCGAGAGAAGGAGCAGAACTGGTTCTTTCAACTCTCGGCGTTCCAAGAGCGGCTCGAAGAGCTGTTTGAATCGCAGCCCGATTTCGTTCAGCCAAAGACTCGCTACAACGAGGCGCGCTCGTTCCTTCAGAGCGGCCTCCAAGATGTTTCACTCTCGCGTCGCGGAATCGACTGGGGAATCCCCGTCCCTTGGGACCCAGAGCAGACGGTCTATGTCTGGTGGGATGCGCTGCTCAATTACTACACCGCGTTGACCTACGCGGAGCCTGGCGTAGACCTCGTCGATCGATTCTGGCCGGCTAGCTATCAGCTAGTGGGTAAGGACATCCTCAAGTTCCACGCGATCTACTGGCCGGCCTTGCTGATGGCCGCCGATCTGCCGGTGCCGCAACGGCTCTTTGTCCACGGCTTCCTGCTGATGGACGGTGAGAAGATGAGCAAGTCGCTTGGCAATGTGCTCGATCCGTTTGAAGTGATCGACCGCTACGGCGCCGATGCGCTGCGCTTCTACCTGCTGCGCGATGTTCCATTCGGCGCCGATGGTTCCGTCTCGGCGGCCTCATTCGAGGCTCGCTACGAAAACGAACTTGCCAACGAGTACGGCAACCTCGCGGCGCGAACGATCGCGATGGTCCACCGTTACCGCGATGGCGTAGTCCCGAACGGCGAGCTGGACGCAGAGATGGCAACTGCCTTCGAAGGGCTATCGGAAGAGGTCGCGCGGCTGATCGACAACGCCGAGGTGACGCAGGCCTTGGAGGCGATCTGGGAACGCGTGCGGCGCTGCAATCAGTACGTCGAGGAGCGCGCGCCATGGAAGCTTGCCGCCGACGAGTCGGCCGCCGACCAGCTCGACAGTGTGCTCTCGACGCTCTGCGAGGCGCTCCGGGCGCTGACCGTTCTGCTCGCTCCGTGGCTTCCGGCCAGCGCCGAGAAGCTACTTGCTGCGCTTGGCGCGACAGACGACAGCTACGCCGCCGCTCCGTTCGGTCGCGGCTCGCTCGGGGCGATCGAAAAGATTGACCCGATGTTCCCCAAGGACACGGAAGCGTCAAGCTAAGAGCTGCCGATGATCGACAGTCACACCCACCTCGATTTCTGCGAGCCACCGAACGACGAGCTCGTCGCAGAAGCCCTCGCTGCAGGCGTGACAAAGATCCTCACGGTGGGTACCGACGCGACAAGCTCACGCGATGCGCTGGTAGCTGCGGCGCAGTTTCCATCGGTCTTCGCTGCGGTCGGTCACCACCCCAACAACGCAACCGGCTTCTCTGGCGCCGACCGCGCCGAGCTGCACGAGCTCGCTTCCAGCAAGCTCTGCCACGCAGTAGGCGAGACGGGCTTTGATCAGTACCGCGAGGGCGCGCCACTAGAAGATCAGCGCAGCGCCTTTCATGCCCAGATCGAGATTGCCGGCGAGCTAGACAAGCCGCTGATCATCCATACCCGCGACTCAGACGATCTGACGATCGAGACGCTGCGCGAACGAGCCAAAGACGTGCGCGTTCTGCTGCACTGCTTCACGATGCCGTCGCGGCTCGACGAGTGCCTTGAAGCTGGCTGGTGGATCTCGTTTGCCGGCAATGTCACATACCCGAAAGCGACCGATCTCGCCTCGGCTGCAGCGCGCGTCCCTGACGATCGCCTGCTGGTCGAGACCGATGCGCCCTACCTGACGCCTCAGGCGAAACGAGGTGAGCGCAACACGCCGACCGGCGTGGTCCATACCGCCGAGTTCATCGCGGCCGCGCGCGGAGTTGACTACGAGAGCTTCAGCGCGACCGTCGAACGCAACGCCGAGCAGCTCTTCGGTTGGTGATCGCCGTGGTCGAGCAGCCAGAGCGTGATCTCCCGGTCCAGCCGAGCTTGCGGCGGATGCGTGAGTTTAGTGTTCGTCCAAAGCACGACCTCGGCCAAAACTTCTTGATCGACTCCAACATCCTTGGCGTGATCGACCGACTTGCTGAGCTAAGTGAAGATGATGTCGTCCTCGAGATCGGGGGCGGGCTCGGCGTGCTGAGCGAACACCTCGCACCGCTCTGCGGGCACCTTCATGTGATTGAGCTAGATCAGGCGCTGGTGCCAGCACTAGAGGATGCGCTCGGACCGCTCGACAACACGACGCTGCACGTTGGCGACGCGATGGTGCTCGACCTAGTTGAGCTCAACCCGGCGCCAACGAAGGTCGTCGCGAACCTGCCGTACGGCATTGCCGCGACGGTCGTCTTGAGGACCATCGAGCTGCTGCCGCAGGTGACCGGCTGGGTGGCGATGGTCCAGCGCGAGGTCGGCGAGCGGCTCGCGGCGAGCGTTGGTGACAGCGCCTATGGCGCGCCGTCGGTCATCGCCCAGCTGTCGTGCGAGGTGCGCGTCGCGCGAGCGGTCTCGCGCAGCGTCTTCCATCCAGTTCCAAACGTTGACTCTGTCCTGATCACGCTCGAGCGAACCGGCCCGCCGCCGCCGGACGAGCTTCGCGCGCTGGTGCGCGCAGCGTTTGCACACCGCCGCAAGGCATTACCTCGCTCGCTCGCGACCGCTGGTTACGGCGGCAATCAGATCCGCGAACGGGCGCGCGCCGCGCTTGAAGTTCTTGACCTGCCGCTCGATGTTCGAGCCGAACGCCTAACGCCCGATCAATTTCGCGCTCTGCTGGCGGAGCTTCAGCGATGACGGCGCTTCGCGAAACGGCGCCCGCCAAGATCAACCTTGGGCTGACGCTTGGTCCGCAGCGCGAGGACGGTCGCCACCTACTAGTCACCGTCATGCAGCCGGTTGCGCTCTGCGACAGGCTCAGCCTCTCGCCGGCGCCGCTAGGTAGCAAAGGCGACATCACAATCTGCGAAGGGGTAGAGGGGGAAAATCTCGTGGATAAGGCGATCGCCGAGTTTCGCTCTGTTAGCGGCTGGCGCGGCGCTCCACTGCAGATCGAGATAGAGAAGAAGATCCCAGTCGCGGCAGGTATGGCAGGCGGCTCCGCTGACGCTGGCGCTGCGCTTAGGCTGCTAGCGCGTGTCTCGGCAATTTCAGATCCGGAGCTCCTGATGACCGTCGCTACCGAGCTTGGCGCCGACGTGCCGGGGCAGCTTGAACCGCGTCGCTATCTCGCTAGCGGGGCCGGCGAGAAGCTCCACGCGCTGCCTGAGGCTGCTCCGTTTGGGATTCTCGTTGTCCCGTCTGACCACGGCCTGTCGACCGCCGATGTTTTCGCTGAGGCCGATCGCCT
>CAMDLG010000049.1 GCA_945901565.1 Bifidobacterium breve
CTCGGTGATGGACCTACTGCTCGGCCTCAGCGAAGACCTGCCCTCGGGCATCTACAGCGGTTCCGGGCTTGAGAAGTACCTCAAGGAGGTACTCAGCGACCCTGAGCGCACAGACGACATTCGCGCTCTGAGCTGCCAGCTTTACCTGACAGCGACCGACCTCGACTCCTGCGAGCGCGTCGTGTTCGGGGAGGAGGGATGGGATGACATACCGATCTCAACCGCAGTCAGGGCATCGGCTGCGCTGCCAATGGTCTTTAAGCCGGTCAAGATCCGTGATCGCGAGCTAGTCGATGGCGGGATCATCTCGACGACCAACGTTGACATTGCAGTTGCAGCAGGCGCGACGATGATCGTCGTCATCAACCCAGTCGTGCCGCTGATCATCGACCAGGACGCCGAGCAGGAGCATGGCCTAGGTAAGAGGGCCAGCCACGTCAGCGACATGGGGATTGCTCAGATCGGTTACCAGACCTTCAAGCTGCTCGCCTACCAGCGCCTGCACGAGATGGTCGATCAGTGGGAAGAGAAGTACCCCGACGTTGAGATCGTCCTGATCGAACCTGAAGCCGACGACATGCTGATGTTCCAGACCTCGATCATGGATTTCAGCAAGCGCATTGAGATCGCTCGGCACGGCTTCCAGTCGGTGACGTTGAAGTTTGCTGAGCACTACGAGCTCTACAAAGAGATCTTCGATCGTCACGGCATTGAGATTTCGGCGACGCGAGTCAAGAAGGTCGTCAAACACGTCACGCGCGAACAAGAGAAGACCCGCGCTTGGCGGCGCATCCTAGAGCAGACCAGCAGTACGCTGCTGCGGCAGTCGGCCGACGAGCCGATCGATGAGATCGCGATGCCGCCCGCCAAGACGCCGCCGCGCCGCGCAGCCAGTCGCCGCTAAAGCGCGCCGCTCAAGGCGCGCAGGAGGCGGTCGCTAGCCGCGGCGTCTTGGATGGCGACGCGGATCCGCGCTGCGTCGCCAAGCGTGCCGCCGGCTCGCACGATTACACCGGCTTTCGCGAGTCGTGCTGCGAGCTCTGCTCCGTCGAGTTTTTCAGAAGCCAGCCAGAGCAGGTTTGCCTCACTCTGCGGCCCAAGCTCCAGAGGGAGCGCTGCAAGCTCGTTGCGCAGCCGCAGGCGCTGCTCGGCGACAGTTGCGGTGCGCTCAGCGACGATCGGGCTGATCGTGCGCAGCGCTTCCAGCACCCCAGCTTGCGTCAGCTCGCCAATCCCTAGCGGCGGTCCGATTGCGCTGAGTAGCGCCTCAGCACCAGGCCCGCCGATCGCGTAACCGCAGCGCAGCCCGGCTAAGCCCCAAGCTTTCGAAAAACTACGGAAGATCAACAGCCGCGGGTGACGTTCGCATAGCCCGATCGTCGCGTCGACGGCTTCGCTCGAAACAAAGTCACGTAGCGCCTCATCGAGCAGCACAGCGACGCGGTCGGGCAACTTGTCAAGAAGTTCGGAGAGATCATCAACGCTGATCAGCTCGCCGCTTGGGTCGTTGGGGTTGCAGATTGCGACCAGGCGCGTCTTCTTCGTGACGGCGGCGAGGATCGCGTCGATGGAGTGGCCCGTAACGGTCACGACGTCGCCGCCGGACTCGCGTGCCATCACGGGATAGAGCTGATAGGAGGGCCATGGTGTTATCAGCTCATCGCCATCTCCCATCAAGTTTTGCGCGGCGCTAACAAGTAGCTGCGAGGCGCCATCACCGAGCACAATGCGTTCTGCTGGCAGCCCGTGGCGGTGGGCAATCTCGGCGCGTAGTTCGCCGGCCGGTTCCATGTAGTTGTGCAGGCCGCGGCGCGCGGTGAAGGTGATCGCGCCGACAACCGAGGGAGGCGGGTACTCGGGCCAAGTTGTTGCCGACAGATCTAGCTTGTCGACCGTCGCTAAGGCTTTGCGCCGCCGCTCATCGGCCTCTGCGCGAAGCTGAGCACTGACCTCCTCGGGGTCCATCTCTTCAAACTGCTTGTAATGGTCGAGCAGGCCCATTACGGCGTGCCGGGGGCCGTGCCGCTGGCGGCTAGGCCGCCGCCGAAGACAAGCCAGAGGCCAAAGAGTGTTACGCCAACCATTGCCGTGTAAGCGAATACCCGGCCGATCACGCCGTCGCGCTGATCAACGCCCGAGGCGCGGCGCATCAAGACCCAGACCGCATCGAGCTGCTTGCAGACGACCAAGCCGCCAATCAGCGTCAGGAGAATCCCAAGGAATGCGACCACCGTCGCGAAGAAAATGTGGTCAACGAGCGGCGGGATGTGCGACACGATCCACAGCCATCCTGCCTCGACAGGACCCCAGAAGGTCAGGTTGATAAGGACCATCAGTGCAAGTACTGCGTGCGCCAGCGTTGCGTCACGCATCCGCTGACGACGATCGCCGAGTACCGGCTTGCCGCGGTAGTGGACGGGCTGAGTTCCGGGTCGACGGCCAACAAAGAGCCCACCGTTATCGCTTGGGTCGCTGCGCATCCCTATAAGGGTACGCGCCGCGCTTACCGAGCGCGGCGGCTGCCGTGCTCAGCCCTCGTAAAGGGCGTCGAAGCGCTCGCCGTACTTCTCCTCAACGACGTTGCGCTTGACCTTCATAGTCGGCGTTAGTTCGCCGGTTTCTTGAGTCAAATCGTGTTCGAGGATGAAGAACTTCTTAACCTGCTCAACCGGCGCGTAGTGGCCGTTGGCGCGGTCCAGTTCGGTCTGGATGATCTCAACGACCTGAGGGTTTGTCGCCAGTGCTGTGATTGAAGCGTCCTCGATTCCTTGCTCGCCAGCCCACGGGATGATTTGCTCCTCATCGAGCGTGATCAGCATCACGGGGTAGGCGCGACGGTCGCCGTGCATCACGGCTTGGCTAACGAAGCGCGTCTGCTTCATGTCGTTCTCGAGGTTGGCCGGCGTTAAGTTCTTGCCGCCAGCGGTAATGATGATGTCCTTTTTACGACCCGTAATGAAGAGGAAGCCGTCCTCGTCGACCTTGCCTACGTCGCCGGTGTGTAGCCAACCGTCAACTACGGCACCGAAGCTGGCGTCGTCGTTCTTCCAGTAGCCGCCGAAGATGTTGGCGCCCTTCAGCAGGATTTCGCCATCCTCGTCAGCGATCTTGATCTCAACGCCGGGCAGCGCGCGGCCGACCGATCCAAAACGGTGCGCTTCCGGAGAG
This sequence comes from Bifidobacterium breve, assembly GCA_945901565.1. Lineage (GTDB taxonomy): Bacteria > Actinomycetota > Thermoleophilia > Solirubrobacterales > Solirubrobacteraceae > F1-60-MAGs163. The sequence goes on from CAMDLG010000049.1 coordinate 3,169, forward strand.
GAGGTCGTCGCGACGGTCGCAGTCTCTGTCATCCCGTAGCCCTCCATCACCGGCACTCCTGCCGCGTAGAAAAACTCAAGGATCTGACGCGCGATAGGCGCTGCGCCGGTAACCGCTTCGCGCACCTGGCCACCGAAGGCGGCACGGACGTTGACGAACAGCTGTTCGTCGAACTGATCGAAGGCTGCTTGCAGCTCCTCGGGCACCGGCTGCTCGGCCATCTGAAGATCGCGCACCTTGACGCCTACCTCTGTTGCCTTACTAAGCATTTCAGGGTCAACGTTGCCGGCGACCATCGTGTAGAGCTTCTCGAAGATGCGTGGCACGGACGGCAGGAAGGTTGGCTTCACCTCGCCGATGTCGGCAATGATCTTCGTTGCGTCGCCGGTCCAGTAGGCGATCGCTGTGCCCGTGTCTGCGGCGCCGAGCGCAACGAGGATCGCGAAGGCGTGGGCGAGAGGGAGGAAGAGGTAGACGACATCTTCGCCGCTGCCAAAGAGGCCGCGCTCGTTCGTCATGTCGAGCACGGCGCGGTAGTTCGCCTGAGAGAGGACGCAGCCCTTTGGTGGGCCGGTCGTGCCCGAGGTGTAGATGAAGGTGTACGGGTCTTCGGGCTTGACCGCCTCGTAGCGGGCAACAAGCTCCTGCTCGACGCGGCCGCGGCCGCGTTCACGGACTTCATCGAGTGAGATTGCGTCGGGCGTTCCATCGCTGTGCTCGATCGCGATGATCGTCTTCAGCTGCGGCAGTCGATCGCGGACTTCGGCGACCTTGGCGTACTGCTCAGCGTCTTCGACGACGATCACCGTTGATTCAGAGTTGCCTGCAACCCACTCGCACTCTTTCGGTGAGTTGGTCGGGTAGATCGGCACAACGACGCCTCCCGCGGCGCTGATCGCGAAGGAGCTGTAAACCCACTCGGGGCGTGTGCCACAGAGGATTGATACGCGCTCACCCGGCTCAAGGCCAAGGTCAATCAGTCCACGGCCAACTTCGGAGACGATCGCGCCGACCTCGGCAAAGCTGACGTCAAGCCATTCGTCACCAACCTTATGACGCACGGCCGGCCGGTCGGCGTACATTGCCGCTGCGAGCGGCAGCATGTCGGCGATTGTCTTCGAACCTGTTGACGGCGTCGTGCTGGCTTCCATTGTTCTCTCCTCGTTGGCGGAAACGGCTCCGCCGATACTACGGAAATTGCGTGCTTTGTGTAAGCGTCTGCGCGTCAAGCTTGCTATCGGATCGTTGGCTCAACTCCGGTTTCGTTTGCGGCGGCCCAGGAAACCTGCGCGCCAGAAGATCAGGTACAGCACGACGACGAAGACGATCGATACGCCAAGGCCGAAGATCAAGAAGTCGCCGAGGCCGTCGATTCGGTCGGTCATCCATCCGAAGTTCTGACCGAAGAAGCCGACGAGGAAGGTCAACGGCAGGAAGAATGTCGCTACGACCATCAGAACCTTCATCGTCTCGTTCAGCTTCTTCGACGCCGCTGAAACGTAAAGATCAAGCGCATTGGTGATCAATTCGCGCACAATCTCGATCTGTTGCGAGGTCAGCGCGAGGCGGTCGTAGAGATCGCGGATCACGTTGTGGGCTGAGCTTTCGTGGCTGCCGGGGATTCGGTGGAGCAGCTCACGATGCCCGGCCATCACGTCGCGCTGACGGTCGATCGTCTGGCGGACCTTTACCAGCGAGTGCTTCAGCTCAAGCAGGCGCTGACGCGTTTCGGTTTGAGGGTCGCGCATCACCTCGTCTTCAAGCACATCGAGTTCGTCCTCAAGGTGTGTGAGCGGCGGCGCAAAGCTGGCGGCGAGCGAATCAAGGAAGCGCAGCAGGGCGGCCTGGGCTTTGTGCACGTCGGCGGCGGCGACGCGCTGCTCGGCGCGCCCAATCGCATCGCTGTCATCGCGACGGACGCAGAGCACGACATTTTCGGTGATGTGGAAGTGAACTTCGACTAGCCGTGGCAGGTCGCCCTCATCACGCTTCTCAATCCCAGCGCCGAAGAAGACCAGCAGCGCTGACTGCGGATAGTCATCGAGCTTCGGCATCTGGCCAAACTCGATTGAATCTTCGATCGCGAGCGGGTCCAGTCCGAGCTCCTCGCCGACCGCAGTTAGCGTGTCGGGTGTCGGGCAATCGAGCGAGAGCCAGATTGGCTCGGCGCCCTGCAAAAGTGCGGGCGCGTCGGATGGCTCGCTAATCTGCAGAATCTTCATCGTTCGTCAGAAGCTATAGGGCCGCGGCTAGGTCTGTGTCAACAAGATGTGCTGTTTCTGCGAGATGGCGGCCGCTCGTGAAGGGTCAGATTGGATTTGGCACGTCGACGAACTGGTGGCTGACGCTGAAACGCTCGGCGATGAGTCCACCGAGGCGCTGCACGCCGAGCGTCTCAGTGGCGTAATGGCCGGCAGCGATGAAGTGGACTCCGCCCTCACGTGATTCGTTCATCACGCGCTCGGCCGGTTCTCCGGTTATGAATGCGTCGAAACCCGACCGGATTGCATCGTCAAGGTAGGAGGAGCCGGCGCCGGAGACGATCGCGACGCTCTTGATCTGCGCCGGCCCTCCGTCGAAGACGAGTGGCTCGCGCCCGCCGCAGGCTGCAGCGGTGCGCTCGGCTAGCTCGGTGATGCTGATGCCCTCACCGCCGAAGAAGCCGGCGACGCCGATCGTCTTGGCACCGAGCTCGCCGAAGGGCTGCTGGCGCTCACAGCCGATCTCAGCGGCGATCAACGCGTTATTGCCGATCTCAGAGTGGCCGTCGAGTGGCAGGTGGTAGGCCAGCAGCGAGCAGTCGCGGCTGAACAGCAGTTCGAGCCGGCGTTTGGCGGCGCGGTCGATCACGGTCGGCGTGCGGCCCCAGATCAAGCCGTGGTGAGCGAGGATCAGGTCGCCGTCAAGCTCCGCGGCGCGTTCGAAAAGCTCGAGGCTGGCGGACACGCCACTGACGATCGTCTTGACCTCGCCCCGCCCAGGCACCTGTAGGCCGTTCGGGCAGTAGTCCTCAAACGACTGCGCATCCAGCAGCTCGTCGCAAAAGTTCACGATCTCTTCCAACTTGGCCATCCCAGCAGGGTAGAGTGCGAGCCGTGGCCAAGGAAGACCTAATCGACTCGATGACCGATTCGCAGCTCTACTCAATCGGCGCGTACTTCTGCGATTCGAACCCAGAACTCGTCGATGACGTGCTCAAACAGAGCGTTGCGATCGAGCGCGACGGCCTTGCCCGCTGGGCGAAGAAGGAGAAGGTCGAGGAGTCCGTAGCTCTGCAGACCTTGATTACCGGCCTCGCAGTGCGCTTCTATACGGCGCTCGCTGGCAACGCTTAGCAGCGAGCGACCCGTACTAAGGAAGGGGATAGGCTGCGGCAGTGGATCTCTTCGCCGCTCATGATGCAGTTGTGGCGCGCGTTCGCAGGCGGCTTTCGCGAAAGCCTCGATTGGCATTTATGACGCCGCTTCCGCCGCAAAGGACGGGGGTGGCCACGTTCGAGCAGCGCCGGCTGAAGGCCTTAGCTGGGATTGCTGATGTCGACGTTTTCGCGAGGCGTCCTGATGACCTCGCACTCACGCCGGTCGAGGGGCTGCGCATTTATGACGCGGAGTCGATTCCCGCCTCGACTGCGCTCGATGATGCTTACGACGCGTTCGTCCATGTGATCGGCAACAGCGGGTATCACGTCGATCCGTGGCTGCACCTGATGGAGCATGGAGGGGACGTTGTACTCCACGACGTGAGACTTGATGGCCTTTACAACGTGCTGTTTGGGTTGGGGCTGGCTGAACCAGGTGATTTAGACAGCGCGACGGGGCTGATGTGCGGGCAAGTGATCGACGCTGCGCAGCGAATCCTCGTACATAGCGAGGGAGCGAAGGCGATGGTCGTTTCCGAGCGTCCCCTGCGCGAGGCCGACGTCCATGTAATCCCGTTTTTCGTCGGCGCACCTCCTGAGACCAACAACAAGTCTGGATCATCGGAGGTCGCTGCGTTCGGCTTCGTGAAGGATCCCGAGCTGCTCGTCGCCGTATTCGCCAGGTTGCTTGCAATTGACGCCTCTCTGCGCCTGTTGATCGTTGGGGGTTTGGGCAGCCAGCACGTTGCCGTGATGGAGCTGCTCTCGGCGAACGGCATTGACGACGCAGTCGTTGTCACGGAATGGCTCGAGGAAGATGACTGGAACGTGCGTCTGCGAGAGGCGTCCGTAGCCGTCCAGTTGCGCCGGACTTGGAACGGCGAGAGTTCCTCAAGCGTTGCGGCCTGTCTCGCGGCGGGAGTTCCGACGGTCGTCAACGACGTAGGTGCGTTTGACGAGGTTCCGGAAAGCGCATTGCTGAAGCTACCGACGGAAGAGTCGGCCGCGACGATTGCCGAGCACGTTCACTCGCTCCTTGGAGATGATGCGAGACGCCGGTCAATGGCGAGTGCTGCGCTTGAGTTCGCAGCCCGCGGGACTGAGGCCGATTGTGCAGCGGGCTGCTCTCTGCGCTGGGGCTTGCTGACGGTGCTCGAGAGTCCAGCGGATCTCAGAGCGGACAGCGCAGGGGCTCACGGCGCCACCACAGGTCCCCGTCTGCGGCAGCATGCGATAATCCGAACTCTTCGGGGCGTGGCGCAGCCTGGTAGCGCGCACCGTTCGGGTCGGTGAGGTCGGAGGTTCAAATCCTCTCGCCCCGATTAGTGGGAGCCTTCCGTTGCCGCGGGAGACTTCTCGCATGTGGATCCTCCGCTTGGCGGCTCCGGCCGGTAGGTTGGAATGGTGGTTCCTACCCAAGCGCCGATCGAGTCGTCCGCGGAATCAGACGATTCCGGATTGAGCCGCGGTCGGATCCGGACCTCGCTCTCGCGTGGAAAGATGCTCGCGACGATCGCCTATCGAGACCCGGTGCACGTTGCTGAGAGGCTGACGCTCTTTGGCGCGAACAACCTCGCCGAGCCGTCGCAGCAGTGGGCCGAGCGCGTGCAGGCCGCGCAGCCCGACCTGTCGAAGGCGCAGATCGCTGAAAAGCTGCGCACGAAGAGCGCCCACATAGCGCGCGTTGATGGTGCTATCTCGGGCACACCCTTCCTCATTGCCCTCGCTCCCGCCTACATGGCCTACCTGTGGCAAGAGGGGCGGATGGTCTTGCGAACGGCCGCGCTCTACGGGCGCGATCCAAGCACTCTGACCGCATCGGCCGAGACCTTGGTGCTGCGCGGCGTCCATCCAAATGTTGAGGCAGCGAGCGAAGCGCTTACGAAGGTGCGCGAGATGCCAATGCCAGACAAACCGGAGCAGCGACGGCCACTCAAAGTTTGGGTCAGCGCAATCTATGCTCTCTTGATCTTCGGTGGCTTCCTTTCGGCTCCGGGCGGGGAGAAGGCCCGCGGCGCCCGCGCGCGGCTCAAAGCGACGATTGGGATCACCTTCGGCCTCGCGATCTGGGTCTCAACCTGGGTCTTTCCGGTCACCTTCATGATCATGATGGCGTGGGGCTGCGAGAGCCACGCGCGCGAGCTTGGCAACCGAGCGGTGGCGTTCTACGGCGGCGAGGTGGGGACTGCCGAGGCCGCAATAGAGCTCGCTGAGGACGTCCATGACAAAGGGCACGATCGGCGTGACATCGTGCGAGCGACCTTTCTCGGCCTCTCAATCGCGATTCCACTGGGGATCGTCGCCGCTGTAATTCACTTCATGCAGGACAGCAGCAGCCCAATTCTGCTGGCTATCGGCGCTCTAGTGGCTGTCTCACTCGTGGTCGCCGTCACGATCAGCGCCGGCAAGGGATGAGGGCCATCTTGCACCAAAGTTGCTGAGGCGTAGCGCTACTCCTCATGCCGCCGTTCCGGCAACACCAGGTAGCCGACGAGTAGAGCGATCGCGGCACCGATCAGCGTGTCGACGACGCGGCGCTCGGCCCAGCCTGTGAAGTTGGCGTCTTTCGCGCCGAAGATCGTGAGGACCATGAACGTGAGGCCGGCCGCGTAGACCATGTAGTTGCGTTGGATGTAGAGCAGCCCGCCAAGAAGCGCGACTATTGCGAGGCCAACCATCGCTTCGACCGGCAAGATCTGCGCGAGGCCACTGATGACGAACGCGCCAATAATCACACCGCCGCTGCGCTGAAGCGCCTTCTGCCAGCTCGACGCGCGATCCGGCCCCAGCACAATGAACATCGTAAGCATGATCCAGAAGACGTTGTGGTTGCTGTCGATCTGGAAGATTCCCATCGCGACGCCGAGAGCCAGAGAGCGCCGCAGCGCGTAACGGAAGATGTCGTCGCGTTGTTGCAGCGAAGCGCCGATTGCCGCCAGCGGCGCCGGGTTGGCCGCAGCGTATGCCGCGTCTTTCTCCGCCTTGTTGGGCGACTTTCCGCGTAGTGAGCGAAGGGCGACCAGTAGGCCAACCACCACGAGCCCCGCGCCGACGCCGATCAGTCCAAGTTCGACGGCTCGGGCCAGGTCGAGGCCGCGCGTGGTGCTGGTCGCAGCCGGCAGAAAGTAGGCCAGCGAGAGCAACATGCCGGCGACGCCGAGAGCCGAGCTGCCCGCAGCCAAGATCGCGCCGAAGAAGGCCACCAGCGTCATCGCAATCCCGGCGGCGACCGGGGCGCCGGTGGTCACGTAGGCCAGTAGCAACATCAGGAATGTCGCGACAGCGCTGATCATGCCTGCGTACCAGAGTCGTTCGCGCACGCTGAGAACCGCGGACGCGACCACGAAGACGGTCGCGAAGCCGGCGGCCAGCGAATTGCTTCCGTAACCGGCTGCGAACGCGACGCCGCCGCCGGCTCCCATCGAGACCACCGCGAGCGCGGTCAAGCCCCAGGCCAACGGCGGTCTTGCAGCTTTCTTGGTCATCGACTGGGGTCCAACGCTAATTGCTCAGCAAGTTTCGTGCCGACTAGCGCTATTTAGCGCGAGCCGGCGCTGGCGATGGTGCGTGAGCCGCTGCTGTGACCGTTGCCGCCGCCGCTACCGCCGTTGCCACTGCGCTTCTTGTTCGACGGGCGCCCGCGGTTCGGGCTGCCACCGCCGTTTGGCTTGCCGCCACCGTTCTGGCCGCCGCTCGGCTTTCCGCCGCGGTGGTTCTGGTGGGGGCTGTCACCGACGGCCGCTTGCAGCTCATCGCTGAGCTTCAGCTGGCGCGTCATCTTCTTCATGTCGCCGAGCTGGTCCTGCGATACGAAGGTCACTGCGACTCCACGCTCGCCTGCACGGCCGGTGCGGCCGGTGCGGTGAACGTAATCCTCGGTCTGGCCGGGAGGGTC